>JADYZD010000176.1 GCA_020853295.1 Bacteroidia bacterium
AAAACATTACTTTACCCACCAAAATGGTATTTGCCGGAGAAGTGGGCCTAAGTGGAGAAATTAGAGCCGTTCAAAGAATTGACCAGCGGATTTCAGAGGCAGAGAAATTGGGTTTTGATGAAATTATTGTGTCTAAATACAACAAAATTCCCAATACAAAAACCAAAATTAAAGTCACCACATTTGGCAAAGTGGATGATGTTTTTTCTTACGTTTTTGGATAAGATAATAGAGAACTACAACGCAGCATTTTGCCAGCGTTTTTCTTTCACATAACTTTTTGCCAATAACAGTAATTTTTGTGAATTTGGAATGCGAATCCTGCCCTTCCTAATTTCCATAGCAGAGCACCTTTCTATCTTTTCCAATAATTTTAAATAATACACATAAGCCGTGTATACACCTAACCGGCAACCCATAGGCAAACGCAAAATTCCCTTGTGCGCCAATTCAAAATCAACTTTAATTTCTTGAATAATTTTTGCTTTGTCAGAATCATCAAAATTGGAGAAATCTACTGATGGAAAATACACCCTTCCGCGGTCTTCAAAATCGCTTTTCATATCACGCAAAAAATTCACTTTTTGAAATGCCGCACCCAAACTTTGGGCCGAGGGTTTGAGGGAATTATACGCCTCCTCACTCCCATTACAAAAGACTTTCAAGCACATTAATCCCACCACTTCAGCACTGCCATAAATATATTCACTGTAACTCACATTGCTGTGTGATGCAGTATCCAAATCTTCTTCCATACTTTTAAAAAATGGTTCTATTAAATCATGGCCAATTTGGTATTTATTGGCTGCAATTTGAAAAGCGTGCAAAACTGGATTGGTGCTTATGCCATCAGTTAAAGCCTGGTAAGTTTGGGCTTTAAATTCCCTCAATAACCGTTCCTTATCATGGCCTAAAAATGTATCTACAATTTCATCGGCAACGCGCACAAATCCGTATATAGAAAATACCGGATCACGGTAGGCAGGGCCAAGCAACTTAATGCCCAAAGAAAAGGAAGTACTATAATTAAGCGCAATTTTGCGGCTAATTTCTATAGCGGTTTTATCAAATAATTGCATGCTCATTGCTAATTCTTTCTGTTACTAATTTAGATCCTATTACAACTATTGGCAATCCTGTACCAGGATGGGTGCTCGCACCTACATAATATAAATTGCCAAATATTTCATCTTTATTGGAAGGGCGGAATGCCCCTATTTGTTTTAATCCATGGGCCAAACCCAATCCAGAGCCCCTATATAAATTAAACTTATCCTGCCAATCTATCGGGTTCATAATGATTTTAGTTTCAATATTGGCGGCAATATCATAACCTACCCTCTTGCCCAAATCATCTATAATTCCTGCAGCCAAGGCCTCAGAATCTGACCAATCTTTTTTCACCCGCAAGTCGGGAACGGGACAGAGAATAAACAAATTCTCGCAACCCTGTGGGGCTGAATTCAAATTGCTTTTGCTCGCTACGTTTACATAGTAATACGGCTTTTCAGGAGTTACAGAAGTTCTGAAAATGGTATCGGCATATTGTTTAAAATTATCCCCTAAAAAATAATTGTGGTGCGATATTCCATCTATTTTTCCCTTTACACCCAAGTAAATGGTAAATGGAGATAAAGTCCATTCCATAGCATCCAATTTTTTCTCGGAATATTTTTTTCTGTCTAAATATTTCCCCCTAAAAGATGCAGCATCACTGTTAATCACAAACAAATCAGCAAGCCATTCCTTCCCATTTTGATCTATAACACTGGAAATTCTTCCATTCAAATTATTTATTTGTTTTACCTCTGAATTGTAAGTGATTTTTACCCCTCTTTTTTCCAGCAAGGGAAGCATCCCTTTCACAATTTCATACATCCCACCTTTTACGTTCCAGTAGCCATCATGTTGCAATTCTGTGTAATTGAGCAAACCATAAACAGAGGGTGTATTAAATGGTGTAGCACCTAAAAAAAATGCCACCAAAGAAAATATAATTTTCACATCTTCACTTTCAAAATGCCTTTCCAATTCCGCCCAAAAAGTCCTAAACATTTTAGGTAAATGTTTCTTGGGAACCTTAGACATGCTAATTAAGTATTGAAGAATGGAATTAAAATTTCGCTTGATAATTCTGTATTCTGTATCATGAAAAATAGAAGCTGCACCTTTCAAATATTTGATGGCTTTTGCCTCAAAATTGGGCTCCACAGATTTAAATTCTTCTGCCAATTTTGCCAAATTCTTATAAATCTGATAAGGTTTTTCCTTGCCTGAAAGGTATACTGTATACAAGGGATCCAACTCTTGTATTTGAAAGGGAACATCTTCATTCACACTTGAAAACAGCTCCTTAAATTCATAACTCATGCTAAAAAAAGAAGGCCCCATATCAAAGGTGTAACCATCTTTTTCAAGAATATTTAATCGGCCCCCTGGGGTATCGTTTTTTTCTAAAATTTGAACCTTATAACCCAAATCACTCAAGCGCAAAGCCGTGCTCAGTCCGCCCAATCCAGCACCTACAACTATTACTCTCTTGCTCATTTTAAGGTGCGTTTCAAAAATTTTCTCGATACAAATAAGAATCCAAAAGCTTCTGCACCCTGTTTGGTATGCACAGAATGATGTATATGGTGGGTTTGACGCATTGCTTTAAAATAGGGAACATTGGTTCTTTTGAGCCATTTTATTCTCTGATGCACAAATACATCGTGAACCAAAAAATAAGCGACTCCGTACATTGCAATACCCAATCCTGCGTAAAACCGCCAGTCTAAGTCATTAGAACCCACAACAATGAGCCAAATGGAAGGTAAAGCAAACATGAATCCGAAAAGATCATTTAACTCAAAAGCCCCTTTTCTAAAACGGTGGTGGCTTTCGTGCCATATCCATAGCCATCCATGCATGATGTACTTATGGGTGAACCAAGCCACCCCCTCCATGAGGACAAAAAACAAAAAAAGCACAGCTATGCCCGCCCAAAAATTCATTGAATCAAATAACACTAAAAATGGGTAAAAGTTCAACTAGAATACACTTTGTATAACTTTTTAATCAAAATAGTTATACAAACTGCGTTTTTGAGCATTTTTCTTCACATTACAGCCTTGTGCTGACAATCAGATTATGCCGTTTATTTGCACCCATGATTTTACGAAATCAATCCATTGCCCATTTGAATACTTTTGGCCTTAATGCTACTGCAAACCTATACTGCGAAATAGAAAGCATTGCTGCATTGCAGAGTGTTTGGAAATCCAATTTACTCGTTCAAAGCAGTCCTCTAATATTGGGTGGTGGTAGCAACATCCTTTTTACTCAAGATTATCCGGGTTTGATTTTGTTAAACAAATTAAAAGGTAAAAATATCATTGAAGAAGATGAAAATGCACTTTTGGTAAGTGTATCAGCGGGTGAGAACTGGCATGAAACTGTGCTTTGGGCCGTAAAAAATGGTTGGGGCGGTATAGAAAACTTGAGTTTAATTCCAGGTTCTGTTGGTGCAGCCCCCATCCAAAATATAGGTGCATATGGTGCAGAAATTGAACAAGTATTGGTATTTGTAGAAGCATTTGATTTTGATACTGGTCAGGTGGTTCAACTTTCGCATTCTGATTGCCAATTTGGCTATAGGGACAGCTATTTTAAGAATGAGGGAAAAGGGCGGTATTTTATTACAGCAGTAGGCATGCGATTGCAAAAAAATCCCACAGTGAATGTGGGGTATGGTGATATACAAGCTGTATTAGAGAGAAAAAACATGTCTCAGCCCGGAATTGCAGATGTGTCAGCGGCAATTATAGAAATACGCCAAAGCAAATTGCCCGATCCTGCATTATTGGGCAACTGCGGCAGTTTCTTTAAGAACCCCATAGTGCCAGTGGCTACCTTAGCGTTTATTCAACAACATCACCCAGAGGTAAAGTCTTTTCCTGCACAAGCCGGATTTGTAAAATTGCCAGCAGCTTGGTTGATAGAACAGTGCGGTTGGAAAGGATTTAGAGAAGGTGATGCTGGGGTGCATGAAAAACAAGCTTTGGTACTTGTAAATTATGGAACCGCTAAAGGGACTGAAATTATTGCGTTGGCAAAAAAAATTCAACAATCTGTTCTAGATACCTTTCAAGTTTCTTTAGAAATGGAAGTAAATAGGGTTTAGCTTAATGCCTGCCCCACACTTGCACTACCGCTTTCTTGTTGGATTTGTTTTTGGTGTCGTACCAAATGGATATTTTGCGGATTACACGGTCATCGCCGGTTAAGTCAATTACCCTACTTTCTCCTCCAGCAGCAAAGTTGTTCTTTATCACCAAGTCTTGCTCTCCGCCATTGGCAAAATGCACCACCACCTTATGCATATTTATGGGTGCCCTTAATACTTTAATTTTAACGGCTTCAAATTTGCCTTCAAATCCGGTTACCAATATTTCATCATGGTCCACCCCAAAGTTAACTACCCTAGAGCCCAGCATTTCCCATTTTTTGCCCTTGGCTGGGGATTGTCCATTTTGTGGATGGTTAAAAGAGGTTAAACCCAAGCATGCAGCAGTGATGAGAGATAAAAAAATAGTTTTCATGGTTCTTAGCTTTTAAATATTTGTCTGCCAAAAATAAAAAAGGTTGCATAATTATGACCAAAAAAAACGGTTTAAATTTTGAACAAACACCACACTGCAGGTTAAAGCAATAAATAATTGTTAAATTTGCGTAGAATGTTGTTTCAAAAAACACTACTAATTGGACTTCTTGCCTTGGGTATGCCATTGGCCAATGCACAAAACGGGTTTAGTTATGAGCTGATAAAAGACATAAAAGCCCCATTATTCGGGGTATTTGATCCCATGTCTGTAGAAGACAATTGGGTGAATGTTGTACATCCTGTAATGCCTGATCACGCAAAAGGCACAGATGCTTTGCGTCAAAAACTCGATGCTCAAAGAATGTCCCGACTAAAAGGCCCAAACACCCGCGGAAATTATTCAGGCACCAATACCAATCCTTCTTTTTTAACACCAACAATAGAAAATGAATATACTGGTGGTGCGGGTGGTGGTACCCCAAATGACAACCATCTTGCAGTGGGCAATGATGGGAAATTTATCAATGTTTTAAATACTGCAATTCGGGTGCACAACCCCAACGGGAGTATTGCAAAAGCATGGAGTTTGGAATTTTTTACCAATTCGCCCAACAAAAAAATAGACGCCATACCTGCTTTAACCAGGGTTTACGACCCTAGAGTGATTTACGATCCTATTGCTGATAGGTATATGATTATATATATGCATGGCACCACAGATGTTACCAGTTTTATAGTGGTAGCATTTAGCACCACAAATAACCCAACCGATCCATGGAATGTATATAAAATACCAGGCAAACCTACCAATGATTTGATTTGGAGTGATTACCCCATTGTGGCACACAATAGCGAAGATCTTTTTTTCACGGTGAACCTTATTGGCAATGGTGCCAGTTGGGAAGAAGGATTTACAGAAGCTGTAATTTGGCAAATTCGCAAAGAAGATGGGTATAAAGGAGACACCCTTCATAAAAATGTATATACCGGAATAAAATACCAAAATCAGTCTCTGAGAAGCATTTGTACCATACAAAATGGGCCTTTACCCACAGGTACCGACAACTATTTTATCACTTTAAGGCCTTTGGATGAGCAAAATGACAGTGTTTTTATGTTGAGGGTGAACAATACCCAAAAAAGTGGTTCAGCATCA
>JADYZD010000177.1 GCA_020853295.1 Bacteroidia bacterium
ACTATAATAACGATACCCAACCATCGGTACTGTAAAAATTTTCGCAATGCTGTTTTATAGCCTTCTGTCATGGATACAAACAAGGGTTCGGTAGCCAAATAGAAGCGGCTTTTTTGCTGTTTTTTTCGCACCAATTTTGCATTGAGCATAGGAGTGAGGCTTAAAGAAACAAATGCGCTAATCAGCACTGCGCCAGCCAGTACTATTCCAAATTCCCTAAACAAACGACCTACAAAACCCTGTAAAAAAATAATGGGTAAAAAAACCACGGCAAGGGTAATGGACGTAGAAATTACAGCAAAAAATATCTCTTTAGAGCCTTTATGTGCTGCTTCGGTAGGGTCCATTCCTTCTTCTACTTTTTTATAAATATTTTCTGTTACTACTATTCCATCGTCAACCACCAATCCAGTGGCGAGAACAATGGCCAAAAGGGTTAAAATATTAATGGAATAACCCATAAGATACATGATAAAAAATGCACCAATTAAAGATACTGGGATATCAATAAGTGGCCTAAAGGCTATTAACCAATCCCTAAAGAACAGAAATACAATGAGAATAACCAATACAATAGCGATGAGTAAGGTTTCTTTTACCTCAGTAATGGAACGCGTAATAAACAAGGTTTTATCTAAGGCTATATCTACTGTATACCCAGCAGGGAGGTCTTTTTTGATTTTATCAAGCCTGTTGTAAAACTCTTTTGAAATATCAATATAATTGGCACCAGGTTGTGGAACTAAGCCCAAGCCAATCATAGGAACCCCGTTTTCTTTTAGGGCAGTTTCATCATTCTCTGGGCCCAAGACTGCGCGGCCCACGTCTCTCAAATACACATTGGCGTTATTTACCGTGGCAAGAATAAGGTTCTCGAAATCTTCGGCCGTTTTTAACCTTCCTGCAGTATTAACGGTTAACTCAGTTGCTGTGCCCGATATTTTGCCAGAGGGAAGGTCTACATTTTCCCGGTTCAGTGCATTGCGCACATCCATGGTGCTGAGTTTGAATGAAGCCAGTTTTACAGGATCCAGCCACAGGCGCATGGCGTATTTTTTTTGCCCCCAAATTTGAATATTGCTTACTCCGGGTATGGTTTGTAGCCTTTCTGCAATTACATTTTCAGCATAATTGCTCACTTCCAAAATATCCGCCTGGGTATTTTTTAAGGTCATGGCGATGATGGCGTCTGAATTGGCATCTGCTTTTGTTACCACTGGCAGCGCATCTATATCTTGTGGCAATTGCCGCACTGCTTGGCTCACCTTGTCGCGCACATCGTTTGCAGCAGCTTCCAGGTTTTCATCCAAATTAAATTCTACAGTTATGGTGCTATTGCCTTGGTTGCTGGCAGATGAAATGCTTTTAATACCTGCAATACCATTAATGGCTTTTTCCAATGGTTCGGTAATTTGGCTTTCAATTACATCGGCATTTGCCCCAGTATAAGAAGTACGCACCGTTATAACAGGCGGATCTATATTTGGAAACTCACGCACACCAAGGGATTGAAATCCAATAACCCCAAAAAGCACAATCACCACCGACATTACAATGGCCAACACTGGACGGTTGATGCTTAATGAAGGTAAATTCATGGATTCATTACTTTCTGGATTTTAACCGTTTGGCCTGGCTTTGCTTGCAACAAGCCTGTCGCCAGCACCGTATCTCCGGCAACCAGTCCTTCTGTTATTTCAATAAAACTATCGGTTCTTATACCTGTAACCACTGCTTGGGCTTGGCAAAGCCCATTTCTTAAAACAAATACCTTTTGGCCTTTTACATCGGGTACTATACTCTCAGTTGGCAACATCAGTGCCTTTTGGTTGGTGCCCGTATTTAAGCGGATGCGCACAAATGTTCCTGAAAGAAAAGCATTGCCCAAGGCGGTTGTGCTTGCCCTTACATGTATGCTTCTGCTGTTCAAATCTGCACTGGGATCAATAGCGTAAACGGTTGCTTGTTTCCAATTGTTTTGGCCATCTGCTGAAAATGATAGGCTAGAACCTTTGCTAAATTGTGTGGCATACTTCTCGGGCACTGTAAAGTCGATTTTTGCAGGCAACATTTGCACCAGGGTAGCAATTATGGTGTTGTTTGAAACATACGAACCTACACTTACATTTCGCAGGCCAATTGTGCCTGAAAATGGAGCCCTTATGGCCATTTTATCAATTTGAGCCTGCAATCCATCGGCATCTGCCTTTAAACCTTCCAAGGTGTTTAAAGCCGATTCATATTCTTCTTTGCTCACTCCTTGTATGGTTAACAATTGCTTCAACCGTTGCTCTTTTATTTCTGCCAAAACAATTTGAGAATTTATTTTTCTATACTGGGCCAGCAAATCTGCATTGTTTAACTGCACCAAAAGTTGCCCCTTGGCTACCTGACTGCCTTCAGAAAACCGTATTTCAGTAATTTTTCCTGCGGTTTCTGGTTGTAGGTTTACAACCTCGCCACCCAATAATGTTCCACTGATATAAATGTCGCGTTCTACATTTTGGGATTTTACAACCCAAACTGTTGCATTTAGGGGGCCTTTAGACTTTCCGTTTTTTACTGGAGTGGTTTCTTTTGATCCAAAAAATAGCCAGCGAACCAATAATAGGGCAAGGATTAAAAGTCCTAAAAAAATAAAAATTCTAAACGGTTTCAAGATTCACGATTTTGGATTTGTATAGGCAAATGTAACACCATATAAAATGGTTTTGTTTGTTGCAACAAAAATTAAAGGTATGCAGAATTCACGGCAGGTTTATTTTGCAAGCCCACTTCTAATGTTGCACTATCTCCAGCACCACATTCCCGGTTTTCTGTCCAGATTCCACGTAGCGGTAAGCTTCTACAATATCCGCCATAGGGTAACTTCGATCGATTACCGGTTTAAAACTCCCATTTTCTGCCAATTCTTTGAGAAAAACCACATCTTCTTGGGTAATGGTGGGTATGGGAAACAGGAGCTTTTTACCACCCCATAAAGGTGTTGTTAAAGCCAGCAAAATATTAACGCCCCTTTTGCCCAATTCTGTGGAAATATAGATGCCTTTTTCAGTGAGCAATGGTTTGCATTGTCGGTATGAACTTTTGCCCACAGCATCAAAAATAAAGTGGAAGAGGGTGTTGGTTTGGGTGAAATCTTGGGTTTGGTAATCGATAACCACATCGGCACCCAAGCGTTTTACCAAATCTACATTTTGGGTATTGCACACCGCTGTTATTCGGGCGCCAAAGTGTTTTAACAATTGCACTGCTGCAGAACCAATAGCACCAGTGGCTCCGTACACCAATACTTCCTGTCCAGCTTGCACTTTAGCAGCCCTAATGTCTACAAGGGCATAGTGTGCACCTTCTGCTATGGCTGCGGCCTCATTAAAATCGAAATTTTGTGGCATCACAGCAATGCCCTGGTCTTGTGGCATGCACAGGTATTCTGCATGTCCGCCAAAGGTTTTGTCGTTAAACCCAAATACCTTGTCGCCAATGTTAAAGGCGGTAACATCCTTGCCTATTTGTTCCACCACACCGGCAAACTCACAGCCGAGTATGGGCAATTTTGGGCGCAACAAACCACTCCAAAAGCGGGAAACAAAGTACTCGGCACTGCGAAATCCAGAATCGGTTCTGTTCACTGTTGAGGCGTGTACCTTCACCAGCACCTCATTGTCTTTGGGTTGTGGTATGGGCATTTCCTTTAACTGCGCCACTTCTGGCGGTCCGTATTGGGTATAAACTATGGCTTTCATTCTGGATTGGGTATTTAAAGGGGTGAAATAAGGGTTGGTGGAATGAATATAAGAATTGAATCGACTAAAGGTTATAGTTGATAGTTTATAGTTGACAGTTTATAGTTGATAGTTTATAGTTAGGGAACAGGGATTAGGGGATAAGGAAGAAAAAATAAAAAATATCTCTAATTTTTCATTGGAATAGTATCTTCTCAAAAACGAAAAGTAAAAAATTTCAACGTACACATGAAAGCAGCGCAGCGTGCGGTGGCCCGAAGGTTCAAGAGATATCTTTACTCACGCAAAGGCGCAGAGGTTGTGATTAGAGATTGTGAGAATATGAGATTATGAGAATATGTAATTATTCGATTATGTGTCCCGATAGCAATTGGGTAGGTTTAAGTTTGAAGGGAAAAGAGATTAGTGAATTAGGGATTAGGCAGAAATAGGTTTACATCTCTAATTATCCATGAAATAGTATCTTCTCAAACACGAATATCAAAAAACTTCAACGTACACATGAAAGCAGCGCAGCGTGCGGTGGCCCGTCGCTTTGGCGGGGTGGACACGGGTGAATTGGATTTCACGTAGCTGAACACCGAATTAGCTTTGCGTCAATTCGGTAGTGAAGCAGTGAAATTCAAGAGAGCCAAGGTAGCTTTAAAGCGACTTGCCTTTGGGCTCCACCTTTTTGGCTAAGAAAAAGGTGGAAATAGAATTAATAACTCTATTTATATTGCCTTTCTCACTGCCTCGCGGCAAAAACCTACCAAGGGAGAAGTTTCCTTTATAATTTAAACCCTATAGTCAAATAAACATTCCTCCCATCACTACTCCAAATCCCTGGACCTGGATAAAATGCTGGCCGTTTGGTGAAATACTGTTTGTTGAAAATATTGCTTATTCCAAATCGCACAGAAAAGCTTGATTTTGTTTGAAATTGGGCATTTGCATCCCACAAAGAATAAGCAGGAACCAAGCCTTTGGCACCGTTTTTTGACGGTGTTTCTGTATTTAAAGCATCGGAATAACTAGCTGAAGTATAACTGTGCATTAAGGTAAAACTGAATTTTTTATACAGCATTTCTATGCCATTTCGACTAATCCATTGCGGTACTGATTCTACCTTATTGCCAACCATTGATTTGTTTTCGGTGCCCACCGCCACTTGTCCTGCGGTATAATGCGCGTCCATAAAAGAGGTAGATGTAAATATGCCCGCATGCCATTGTGGAAGTATGGGAAATTTGTACTGCAAAAACAGCTCTATTCCTTGGGTAAGGCTGTTGCCTATATTGGTTTTAAAGGTGTAATACTGGGCCAAACTGTCTTGCAGCACCAAAGTGCCCATGCGGTTGTTGTACTGCAGCCTAAAACAGCTCACATCGTATTTTAACCTATTTTTATACGTTCCCCTCATTCCCAATTCTAGGTTATAGCCAAAGGCATCTTTTAGGTTGTTGTCAATTTGCTCAAAAGTAGAGGCCGGAACAATGTCTTTAAACAACACAGGACGGTAGGATTGTGAAATGCCGCAATACAATGTGTTGGTTTCATTTAGGATGTACTGTGAGCTCAGTCCAAGAAGACCAAATTGATGCGCTATCATATTGGGCAAGGGATGCACGGTGTAATATTTTATCACCCCATCCATTTTAGAATTGCCGCTTTCAAACCTAGCACCCGCCGAAATGGTGAACTTTTTTGAAATATGAAAGGCATTTTCAATAAACCAAGCGATGTTTTGGGTTTTAAAATGCATATCTCTGCCAAAGCCAGGGGTGGTAAGGGATAAATCGTATTCATTACTGTGATTGCCAACACCCAATTGTTGTCTGTGTAAATCGTTGTTCATGTACACGATTCCTGTGGCCAATTTGTTCTGAATGCTACCCAATTTGTACTCTTGTAACAGCCTAAATTCTATGGTTTTGCTGTTGAATTTATCAATATCTACTTGACGGTTATTTCCACTATCGTGTACCGTTGCAAAAGCATCAAATTGCACACTGCTTCTGTTGCCAAAAACGCCAGAAGTGGTGAATACCATTTTTGTATGCTTTTTTAAATCCCAGTTCAGTGTAATAGAGGGTACGTATATTTCAGGACTAAAGTAGTTTCTATCTCTTACACTCATCGTCGGATCCCGATGAAACATGCTGTCGTTTAAAGGTCCAGGAGACTGGTATAAATATATCGACCGTCCCACGGCCGCATGCAGAGAAATTTTTGGGGTAAATTGGTAGTTGAGTTGAAGAAACTGGGCATTGGCAGTGGAGTTGCTGTTTCTTCTATACCCGTTGGAGTAACGGAAATAATAATAGGCGTAATAAGAGAATTTTTTATAGGTACCACTGATGGCATTATAGGTGCTTTTCAAATTGTAGGAACCTATGGTGCTGTTGTTTTCAAAGGAAAATAATTTGGTAGAATCGGGTTTCTTGGTGCAGTAATTCAGCATACCGCCAAATTGGGCACCATACTGCAGTGCCGCAGTTCCCCGTATCAGTTCTATCTTTTCATAACTTTCCATGGGTGCGCTGTAATGGCTTGCCGGATAGCCATACATATCGGAATTGATGATAATTCCATTTTGACGGATATTGAATTCCCAACTGCGGTGTGGGTCTAGTCCGCGGGTGGCAATATTCAATTGGTTGCCGCTGCCATCCATATCGTACACAAATACACCGGGCGCTTTTGCAAACAGTTGTCTGCCGTTTTTGAGGGCCACATTGGCATTGGTATGGGCCAATTGCACCACTTCATTTTTCTTTCCAGCTAGTAAAAAGCCATTGTGTTCGGCGGACAGTCGGGTAATATCCTCATTTTGCCAAGCGGTAATCATGGCCTCGTTCATGCTCTTTATTTTTGAGCTGTCGTTAACCTGCTGGGCAGTAGCGGCATAGCCGAACAATAGTCCAAACACCAGCAAGCACCGCCTTTTCATGGTTCAAAGTTAGGAAAATTTTTTAGTAGGGAGTTTATAGTTGACAGTTGATAGTTTATAGTTGAGAGCCTGCCCGAACCTGTAAGGGGCGGGTTTATAGTTGATAGTTAGGGAACAGGGTCCCGATAGCTATCGGGAAGAGATTAGGGATAAGGAAGAAAAAATAATAAACATCTCTAATTTTTCATTGAAATAGTATCTACTGTTATACAAAAAGTAAGAACAGAATTGCCTAATTATTTTACAAACACTAAATTGCACATAGGAAAAATGAATTTAGCAGCGCAAGTTGGTCGGTCTCACCGCCGAGCTCGCCTTGCGGCAAAGACTTATATCGGGAGAAAGAGTTATAGATTCATATAAATCAATTTTAACACGAAAATGTTCTATAGATATGTTATAATCGTTTTATTGAGTTTTGGATGCAATAATGCAACTAGAAATAATTCTATTGTACAAACTGACATTGATAAAAATCATACAGATTCAAATTGTTATTATTATTTAAGTGCTGAAAGAAGCTCCGGAAAAACAGTATATAGTTTTATACGTGAACACTTGAATTCACTGCGTTTTGTAAAATTCGATAACACACAAATGCCATCGAAGATATTCGTATTGAATGATTCGATTTTTGTATATGCGGTTGAAGGAACTAAGGTTTATTTGGGAAATTTAATGACTGGTACCACTATGAACTTAAGCGAGAAAATGCAACTTCCGTCAACGGGTATTTCAAACTTTGGCGGTAGAGATGGAAAATTAGAAATATTGTTTGATCCGAATTATCAATATGGGCCTGATTACAACCATAAAGATAAACAACTCTTTGTAATTGACT
>JADYZD010000178.1 GCA_020853295.1 Bacteroidia bacterium
ATAAAAACATTCAATTCAACTGAAGATTGCTTGGATCATTTAGAAAAAAATAAGTTGGTGTCGTTTGTCACATCGCCTCATTTGAAGGGAAAGACCAATTACGTGCTGCACAAAGGTGACTATACCCAAAAGAGGCTTGCGGTTTGGTTTGGAACTGAGTCTATGGGAATCAGTGATTTGGCCTTGAAAAGAAGTAATGCATGTATAAATATTGAAATGTTTGGAATGGTTGAAAGTTTGAATTTGGCTACATCTACAGGAATTGTTCTTTATGAAATTACCAAACAAAGACGGGAATTCCAAAATCAAAAAAATAAGAAGTCCTCTAAAAAAGACAAATGATTTCAGGTAAGGAGAATCCCCTTCTGTAAATTTTGAGCTCAACATCAGAGAATTTCCATGTCCAAGCAAAACAAACTCACATCTTTACAAGCAGTCGGCATCGTAATTACATTGCCTATATGTTTGGTGTTATGTTTACTGTATGGAGATGGTTTTATTGCGACAATTACTGAACGACCAGGACTAAATGGATCTTGGTACATTTACTACAATCTCACACCATTTCAATTTGCAGTATATGAGGGATGTGTGGCTTTTTTCGCTTTGGCATTGGGTTTTATGATATTTTTTACTGCTGCTTATGAGAACAGAAAGAAGTTGAATTGGAGTTTTATATCCTTGCTCATTTTCATTCTGTTATTGATCCTTTGTGAAGTCTATTTAGCAACAAGATTTCATGGGAAAGGATGAGAAATCAGATTAGAATGGAAGAGAATAAAAATAATGTACTGCACATTTGTATTTTTTAATAAATATAGTCTTTGAATATTAATGTTAGATATAGGCCACTATTTCACATTTTAACTGTTACAACCATTTTTGTGCTTTTGTCAAAGGCCTTGTTTATTTTTATGAGCATTTACAAGAGTTTGTTTTTACAAGTTCTTTATTTTAAACCATTGTTTATTTTTGGGTATATTATTGCGGTATATGTAATATCACCAATGCTCATACTGCTTGGTTTGTTTTTAAGCTATGCTGGATTAAAAGTTTTGTTCAATAAAATTCCAAATTCGTATTTTTTGACTTCATTTCTATTGAACTTACTGATTGTTTGGAATGTCAATGGTATCATTGGTCGTGTTGGGTCACTAGATATATCCATGGACATTGTAAATCTCTTGATCTATTTATTTATTGCCACGTTAATTTGTATTCTGTATTTTAAATTTACCAAAGCATGGGAGCAATAGGGCAGAATTGATAGTAACCATTAATGATGGTAGATGATGGATTAAACGATTTAAATTTAAGGAGAAACACGATATTCAATAGAAGAGGCATTCTAAACCAAATAAATATCAAACGATAAAAATACATACACCACATGAAAATAACCAACAACCACAGAATAACTTCGCTGCTTTTTGCAGTTACCGCATGTTTTACCTTGCTTACGCAATGCAAAAAAGAAGAAGCCGACATTGTAGATTGCACAGGCACCACGCCCACCTACACGGCAAATGTAAAATCTATTTTAGATGCCAATTGTGCCACTTCCGGCTGTCATAGTGCTTCTTCAAAAGAATCGGGGTACGATTTGAGTAGCTATGAAAGTAGCAAGTCGGCAGCTGCGAACAAAGCTTTTGTAGCCTCTGTGCAACACAAATCGGGTTACACCAAAATGCCCAAAGGAAAATCGAAATTGTCAGATTCAGATGTAAAAACGATTGCTTGTTGGGTGCAAAATGGCATGCCGAATTGAAACTTGCTAAAGCTTTGAACTGGCGCATTCCACTTTACTGCCGCAATATTCTCGTGAATATGAAAAGCAGCCTTTTTATCGCCCTATTTTTTACTTCTTTTTTGTCATTTGGTCAGCCCAGTCCTGAACTCCATTATCCTGAAAGGATTGCAGCCATTAATGAACAGTTGAAAACGGATTCACTGAACTATACCTTGGTGTGGGAACGCTTGCAAATGCAGGTGAGTCTTTTGGGTGGTTCTGTTCAAAGTACGGAAATGCTTTCTTGGAAAACAGATACTGCTATTCCTGCGGCCAAAAGAAGGCTTTACTATACTCACTTAAATACTGATTTTGAAAAAATATACCAGCATATTTTGCTGCCAATGCAATACGAAATTGCAGAGGAAGGTGATTTTTATTTAAACAGAATTTGGTTTTATTCTCATATGTCGGAATGGGAAAAAGCCATTCAGGATGCCCGTTACTTGCGGGATTCGGCTTCTTATTCGCGATATTCAGATAGGGGTGAATATTACCATATGTGGGCCTTGTTCTCCTTATTCCATTTGCACATTGTTACTCATGAGTACAAACCCGCATTGGCAGCAATAGACAGCATGCTGGAGTTTAAAATGCGAGATGATCCTGAAGTGTTTTTCAGTGGAGGTGGCAGTTTCTTAGGGTATACCGATAAAGTAACACTGTTAGAATATTTTGGAGATACCAATAGCATTGTTCCGTTTTTAAAAGACTGTTGTATAGATAATTTTAACTGGTATTTTGAAAATGCCATCCCCAACGATTACCAATCAGGAGCTGCGAAACAGCGGAGTTTTGAAATTTTTCAATTGATGATTCAGTACATGAAAAAGTACCAAGACAAACAACTACTGATATACGAAAGAATCTACAACAATTTGGCGGAAATAATGGAATTGGATTAGTGTGTTGGTGTTGAATAAATTAAATCTGATTCAAATGAAATATATTTTGCTGGGCTGTATTTTTTTAATGTGCAATTGTGCGGGAATTCAACGCAACAAAATAGAATATATCATTTATGGAACCTACGCAGGTGAGTGCATAGAACACTGTGCCACCATGTATAAATTGGAAAACAACACACTATTTGTAGATACCATAGATAGTTATTTTAAGAAAAAATCCAATGGGCTTCAATTTTCTAATGACACTTTAGGTGGTGTGGCACTGGAACAGGCCCAGTTGGTGAAGAAGCAAATTCCAGGACTCTTGCTGAGGTCAGGGAGCAAGGTATTTGGAAGTCCGGATAACCACGACCAAGGTGGGGTTTATGTAGAACTGAAAAGCGGTACTGTAATAAAAAAGTTTCAATTGGATACGGATGTACAACAAATTCCTGCTGAGCTTAGGGAGTTTGCAATGCTGGTGATGAAAACCACGGGTATGGCCAATTGATTCCAATGGCAAAATCCTTACATGAGTTTAAACCAGAAATTGCTTGTGCAATTCAATTGTGGTATACCACATTTGAAGATGCTTAAATAAACCTTAATTTTGTTTTCGAATTGAATGGTGCAAAACTGCAATTGCTTTTTTGTAGAATTATTCAGTGAGGGAAAAACATGTATTCATTTTCATACTTTAAAGAAAACGACCAACAAGCCTTGTTGGATTTTATAGATGAACATCCATTCGCGTTTGTAACGGGCAGTTTTTTAAATGGAACCCAGGTAGCCACTCAAATTCCACTGCTGCTTGTAGAACGAAATGGGGAGTTGTTTTTACAAGGCCACATGATGCGCAATACCGACCACCACAAGGCATTTGAAGAAAATCCCAATGCATTGTTGGTGTTTACTGGGCCCAACTGCTATGTAAGTGCATCGTGGTACAGCAATCCGCAAAGTGGTTCTACCTGGAACTACATGAGTGTGCATATTGCAGGAACAGTGAATTGGATGTCGGACCAAGAATTGGTGAATTTTATGAGAAAATTGACCTTGAAATATGAAAAAGGCGATACCCAATCGGCTACCATATATGACAATTTACCTGAGGATTATGTGGGCAAAATGATGTCGGCAATAGTAGGCTTTGAAATTAAAGCGAACCACATAGAAAATGTGTTTAAATTGAGCCAAAACAGGGATGAAGAGAGCTATGACAACATCATTTCAAAGTTGCAGAATATAGGAGGCGACAGCGCTTCTATAGCCAATGAAATGATCAAAAGAAAGCATGCAGTATTTCAACAAGATGGAATTGAGCATCCCAATAATTGAGAATTTAAAATAGAAGGATTAAAATGAAAAAAATTCTAATATTCATCTTCGTATTTAGTGCTCAAGAAGTGTATTCTCAGGTTGAATTTGACACTGCCGCCATAAAGGCACAGTTGAAAATGATTTTTATCAGGGACCAAAAAACCAGAATAGAAAAAGACTCTGTTGGGTATATGAAATTTATTGACAGCACCAATTTGTGTCAATTAGAACCGCTGCTCGAACGGTATGGATGGATGGGCAGAAGCGTGGTAGGGGATACGGCCAACAGTGCCATATTTCTTGTAATTCAGCATTCCAATCTTGAAACGCAGTTGAAATATTTACCACTGTTGCAAAAATCAGTAGAAAATGGGGATTCAAGACCCAGCAATTTGGCATTGATGCAAGACAGAATTTTGATGAGGCAAGGGAAAAAACAAATTTATGGATCACAGGTAATTACAAATGCATCCGGAGGCTATGAGTTTTATCCCATAGACGATGAGGCAAACGTAAACATGAGACGCGCGAAAATTGGCATGTCACCCCTGGAGGATTATGCCAAGTTTTTTGGGATTGAATATCAGTTGCCTGAAAAATGAAGCAATTTTATAAAACCATTATTTTGAATTGTGGTGTAAATGAAACGCAAATATTTTAAACCATGTTGAACATTAAAAGGACAAATTCAGAGGATACCGACTTTGAAAAATTGGTATTGGAACTCGATAAAGACCTGGCGGTAAGAAATGGGGACAGCAACGATTTCTTTGCCCAATATAACAAAATCGACAGTTTAGACCATGTTGTGGTGGCTTATGTGGATCAGGTTCCAGTGGGTTGTGGGGCAATTAAAGAATACGAAGTGGACAGTATGGAAGTGAAAAGGATGTATGTGTTGCCAGAAAACCGGGGTACAGGTGTTTCCGTTGCTGTGCTAAAGGAATTGGAGGATTGGGCAATGGCACTGGGGTATAAAAAGTGCGTATTGGAAACAGGCCTTAAAATGCCTGAGGCCATAGGCTTGTATACCAAAAGTGGGTATGAAAAAATCCCCAATTACGGACAATATGCCGGAGTTGAGGAAAGTGTTTGTTTTGAAAAAAAGTTAGCATAGCACTAAAAAAGAAATTGCATAAACCTTCAAAAACCCTTCATTTGAAGAGTTTTTTTATGCATTTTATCTTGTACAAACTGTATGTGAATTTTAGGAAAGGACAATAGTCCATGATGAGCTTGAATTGTCTTTTTTGTCATACACCTACATTTAATTGTCGAACTCAACAATGTACATTTTGGTGAGTCATTATTGTGTTGTTTTGATACTTGGAACAACTAAAAATACGTACAAAAATGAAATGGAATTTACCAATTAAAGCGTCTCAAATGCTAAGGCGCAGCTTGTTGCTTTTAACACTATCACTGCTATCATATAATATTATGTTGGCGCAAAACGGACTTAATTTTAATGGCAGTGGCGGTAGTTTTACCGAAGACCATGTTGCCGTGCCCCACAGTACTACCTTAAACCTAACGGAATTGACATTTGAAACATGGGTTTACTGGACAGGCGGCGGATTGAGCAACTTGTTTATGAAAACGGGTAACAGCGGTATTGGCGATTATGGTTATGGTGTTGCAATTACAGGTAATGGCTATTTAAAATGGTGGCAGGTGTATGATGGAAGTAAAGGGCCCTTTTCAACCGGAACTGCTATTTCCAAAAATACTTGGACACATGTGGCTGTTACTGTAAAAGACGGTGGCTCTTTGTTGTTTTATATTAATGGAACACTTGTAGGTACCGATATGGCAGGATTTTCTACCGCTGAAATTGAGAATGGAACAAAGGACCTAATCATAGGAAAACAAGGTCCTCACGACAATTATTTCCAAGGAACAATGGATGAATTTAGAATATGGAATGTGGTGCGCAGCGCATCGGAAATTAGCAACAATATGAATACAGAATTGGCAGGAAGCGAAAGCGGATTGGTGCTGTATTATAAATTTAATCAAGGAACCGCTTCTGGCAACAATACTGGTCTGTTGAAGGTGTGCGATTTAACGGCAAACGGAAACAGCGGAACGATAAAAGGATTTAATGGTTTGTCGGGCGGTGGCACTGCAAACTGGGTTGCAGTAAAATCCCTAACAGGCACGAGTTCCAATTTGCCAGAAATTAATGTAAAAGGCAATGGTGCAAATATTAGCAACAATGACAGCATTCCTACTTTAACCGACAGTACCAATTTTGGAAATACCGGAACCCTTATTAAACGCCGTTTTACGATTGAGAATACGGGAGATGCGACTTTGGTTATAAGTAAAATGGAATTTAAAGGCAACAATGCCAGCGATTTTACCATAGAAAATGCACCCGCTTCCATTGCTGGCGGCAACAGTGCTACTTTTACAGTGGTATTTTCCAGCAATACACCGGGTATAAAAACAGCCATATTGAACATTTACAACAACGACTGCGATGAAGGGGTTTACAATTTTAGAATTACCAAAATGTACAGGGGAGAAGCACTGCATTTTTCGGGTGGACAAGGTCAAAATTCCAATTTTGATTATGTGAGCATTCCCGACAATGGTAGCTTGGATTTGGGCAATACATTTACGATTGAATCTTGGGTGTATTTGGACGATTCTGCCAACAACACCATTGTAGATAAAGGAGATTACCGTTACCTGTTTCAAACCCATCCTTTCCCTGGATATGGACTTGGTTTTTACAACCAAAATATTTCAGGAAATTGGGTGTTTTCTACCGGTAAAGTTCCCATTAAAGAATGGTGTCATGTAGCAGTATCTTTTAGCACAGTAACCGGCAAAATCGTATTTTATTTGAATGGAAACGTTTTGAGTACCCATACAGGAGCCGTAAATGGAGGACAGGACAATGGTGATATCAATATTGGCCGTCAACAACCATCGGGCAGCTTTAATTTTGGTCCTTGCCAATGCAATATGTTTAATGGCAAAATGGATGAATTGCGCATTTGGGGTGTGGCTTTAGACAGTTGCGATATTAGAAACCGCATGTTTGGAGAAGTTCCTACTACTGCTTCAGGTTTGCTTGCAAACTTCCATTTTAACCAAGGAGATGCGAACAACGCCAACAGCACTGCTACATTGGTGGATGCCAGTGGCAACAACAACAACGGTACTTTGCAGAATTTTACTTTAAGCAAGGACACGTCTAACTGGGTGCAAGGTGGTGGTGTTGCATCGGATATTTCCTTTGTATACACAGAGGCCATGATCAAAGGAAACTCAACTGAAATAGCGAATATGGACATGACACCCAGTGTTGCCGATAGCACGGATTTTGGTTCTGTAATTGCCGCAACCATGCGCAAATACAGCATCGAGAATACAGGTACTGATACCCTTTGGATTTCATCAATAGTTTTGGGTGGAACAAATGCTGTGGAATTCAGTTTGCAAAACCTTCCAACTTATGTGCTGCCTGCTTCAACGGCCACATTTAATGTGCAGTTTAATCCCGTATCAGCTGGACAGAAAAATGCAACAATTACCGTTACATCCGATGATTGTGATGAGGCAAACTACACCTTTGCAGTAGCCGCTACTGGTGATTTTTCTTCAATAAACCCATTGCAGCAACAAGCCATTTACCGTGTTTACCCCAACCCGGCAAGTGGTGATATTACCATATCTATTGTGGGCGGAAGTGCAAACAATACGGTAGAAATAAGCAATATTTTGGGTGCGAAAATCATCAGCAAAAACATGATTCAAGGTGTTGAAACAATTGATATTTCTGGTTTGTTGCCCGGTATTTATACGGTAAAAATCAGTTCAGATGCTGGAGCCTATTCTCAAAAAATTGTAGTAGAATAAAGAAAGTAAATCTATTGTAACAAAAAACGCCCTTCAGCCATGCAGGGCGTTTTTTTGTGGCGTAAAAGTGTGGCTGGTAAAATTGAAATAGAAAGCGCAAATAGGATAATTCACAGTTAAACAATACTTTTGAATGGTTTGTAAATTAAAAAAATAGGCAGCGTGAAGTGGATTTTAACAATAGTTGTTTTATTTATTGCTCAGGTGGTTTACCCACAGCAGCCAGCGTATTTTATTCTGGGAGAGAACCAATTTAAAGGGGTTCGAATTTTTGATATCATACAGGACAACGAAGACTATTACTACTTTGCTACCAATGAAGGTATCATCAAATATGATTTTATTCAATATACCAAAATAGAAACCAAAGAATCTAGAAGTGCTGCTTTTTTTAATTTGGTTAAAGATAAAAACGGCATTATTTATTTTAACAATTTAAACAATCAAATTTTTAAAATAGAACATGGCAAGAGTGCACTGGTGTATACACTGCCGGCACAATACAGCTCCAATATCATCAATTTAAAATGCGATGAAAAAGGGCAAATATTAATATCCTGCCGGGGAATTATTGTGATTGATAAAGCGGGGAAAGTCGTTGCCGAGCATGCTGCAATTATTACGTTTAACTCCAGTTATCGCTTGAAAAATGGGAAATGGATATTCCCAATACACGATTCCAATAAACTATTGGTATATGAAAATAATGCGTTTAGTGAAATGCCCCTTCAATTGGAAGGAGTGGACAGAGTACCTGCATTTGGGATGCTGCATATATTTGATTTTTTAAACAGTCCATGTGCCATTGATCTTAAAGAGAAACGTTACTATACTTTTGATGAAAACAACTTTAAGTTAAAAGAAGTAGATGTTGGTAGTTTTTTATTGGCGAGCACGAATGCCAGGCCTTATGTAACTGGAAACAGCATTTGGGCGGCGTCACCCATTGCAGGAATTCATTTTTGCCAGAATAAAGTATCGGGTGATTTTCAGGTGTTGTATAAAGATTATTTCATATCGGATGTGTTTTTAGATAACGAAGGAAATATCTTAATGGGTACTTTTGATAAGGGCATTATCGTAATTCCAGATATTGCTGTGCCGGATGTTATTGATCCGTTTGCCCAAGACCCAATGATTAGCGTTTATTCCGATAATAAGGGAGAATTATTTATGGGCTCGCATAAAGGGCTTTTAAAGATGTATCTCAACAACGCAGTAAAAACCCTTAGCAATACCAGTAAAAAGCCTATTGAAGGGGTATATGGCGACAGCATGAGTGATTATATCATTTATGATGATGAGCAGATTCGCTGTTACAATCGAAAAACGGGAAAAATATTCAGTTTTTTTGACGCATCTTTAAAGGATGTGTGTTTTATCAATTCTTATGAAATATATCTAGGAACCAACGTAGGGGTGTTTAAAATAGACCTGCAAAAAGGCGCAAATTCACAGAGAAAGCAAATTTCAGGTCTTACAATAAGGATTTACTCAATGGCGTATGACAAGGAAAGTCAAATTTTGTATGTTTCCACTGCAAACGGATTGTTTCAATTAAGAAACGAGAAGGTAGAAAAGCTACAATATTTACAGAACGATATATTTTCAGAGAAAATCAGTATTGGTAAAGGTGGGGTGTATGTGTTGACCCGGCAATACGGATTGTTGCTTATCGACAAGGCGGGCAATATAAAATCATTCAATATTAAAACCCCCAATAAGGAAGAAGAAGTAAAGGAAATACAGTTTTACAACAATACCCTTGTAGCAAGCACCAATTACGGGCTGTACCGATTGGATATGACAGGAAATGTGATGCAACAATTCCATACGGAGTTTGGCTTTTCTTCAAAAAAAATATACAGTTACTCAATAGCCGGGAATGACCTGTGGGTAAGCCATTCTGGTGGCGTACAAAAAATAAGTCTACAAACAAAAACAGGGAAAAAGGATGTAATAAAAATAAGGTTGAAAACATTGCTGGTAAACGACAGCACCATAGATTATCGCAAGGAGAACCAATTTATTTCCACCCAAAGGAAATTTACTTTTGTAATTCTATCGCCGAGTTTGCGCAATTTGGAGAACATACAATTTCACTACAAACTAAAGGGGTATGATGAGAAGTGGATTTCACAAAAGAGCAATGTCATTCAATTTAATGCCTTATCGCCTGGGCAATATACACTGCTGATTAAAGCAGAGAATTTTGGAGAATTTAGTAAAGAAATATCCTATACATTTGTTATAAGTAAGGCATTTTATTACCAATGGTGGTTTGTGTTGGGCGTGGTTTTGTTGTTTTTATTGTTGGTGTATTTAATTTATAAGCGACAAATAGAAAAGCAGAAGCGCAAATCGAAACAAATCAACGAGTTGAACTTATCGAAGTTAACGGCCATACAATCGCAAATGAATCCACATTTTATTTTTAATTCATTAAACTCTATACAAGATTTGGTGTTGCAACAGAATGCTACAAAGGCCTACGACTCCATTGGGAAGTTTGCATTGCTGATACGGAAAATAATGCACCATTCTGAGAAAGAATTTATTGATATAGAAGAAGAATTGTCTATGCTAAATGTGTACTTGGAAATGGAGCAGCTGCGTTTTAAAAAGGATTTTAAGTACCAAATTGAAAGCAACCAAATTACGGACATAGAAATTCCACCCATGTTGATACAACCCTTTATTGAAAATGCCTTAAAACATGGGCTTTTACACAAGGAAGGCATGAAGGAATTGAATATAGAAATGCAGGTAAAAGGGGATGTATTTGAATGTGTAATAACAGACAATGGGGTAGGTAGGGTAAAATCCAAAGAAATTAAAGAAAGGCAAAATAAATTGTACGAATCCTTTTCTGGCCAATCGTTGCAAAAAAGATTGGAGATTTTGAAAAAGCATTTTGGAGGAGATTTTGGGGTGGAAATTTTGGATTTATATGGAACAGACCATACAGCCATAGGCACTAAAGTGGTGATAAAGGCCCCATTTAAACGCAAGTTTTAAAATGCTGTTCCTAAAGAAAAATCGACTGTTTATAAATTAGAATTTGCCAAAGAAAGGGTAACACAATAATTTCGCCAGATGCAGCAAAGATTAAGGGCTATAGTAGTAGATGATGAGGAGAGTGCCAGAAATATCCTGTACAATTTGCTGCAAACCCATAAAAGTGATATTGAAGTAATATCGCTATGCGAGAATGTAGAGCAGGCTGTAGTGCAGATAAAGAACCTCAAACCCGATGTGGTTTTTTTGGATATAGAAATGCCCAATTACAGCGGTTTGGAATTGGTGTCTTTTTTTAACGATGTATTCTTTGATATTGTTTTTGTAACGGCGTATCAAAATTTTGCTGTAAAGGCCTTTGAGATTGCCGCATTTGACTATTTGCTGAAACCTATAGAGTTGAGCAGGCTTGAAAATACCATTGCCAATTTAAAGGAAAAAAGGAACAAGGAAATTGATGCCCTAAATTATCAGGTTTTGAAAGAAAGCTTGAGCCATAAAAAGGTACAGAAAATGGTAGTGCAGCATTTGGGGGCACAAAAGGCATTGCATTTTTCAGATGTTATTGCCATAGAGGCCAATGAAAGTTATTCCATTATTCATGAAATTGGGGGCATGCAATATACCATGAGCAAAAACCTGAAATACTTTGAAACCTTATTAGAGGAGAACGGTGAATTTATGCGGGTACACAAATCATGGATTGTAAATTACCACCATATATTAAAATATTCCAATGCCGATTATTCCATTTATTTGAGCAATAATATTTTGGCAAAATTGTCTAAATACAAAAAAGCGGAATTTGATATTTGGTATAAAGGCTAGAGCTTATCTCAAAAGCCAGGCTTGAAAATTCGCAGGGTTAAGTGGGAATCGAATACTTACCCGAATGTTATATTCTATAAAAAAATATCCAAGAATAACTTTTGAGATATACTCTTTGTAAAATAGGTAGAAAATCCCATTCGTGAGAAAAATATTCCATTGCTAAATTAGAAATATAAGGTGCAAAATGGCGCAATTATGTTTGTATCCATTAATAAAAAAACATGCACTATTTAAATCTAATTTCTAGAATGAAACGGAAATGCCAACCGTTTGCAAAGTCAATGGCAGTGGCGGTTTTGTTTGTTTTAATTGCCGTAAATGCTGGAGCACAAAATGCCTATTTTTATGGTTTAACCTCTGATGGATCGGGTGGTGATGGATCGGTTTTTAGAACCGATACTACGGGTAAAAACCTGGAGATTGTGGATTCATTTTACAGTGTAAAAAATGGGAAAGTGCCGTTTACACAGACTTTATTAGAGGTGAACTCAAAATTATATGGAGTGATTACCAATGGCGGAAATAACAATAAAGGGGTGTTGTTTGAATACAATCCTGTAAACAACAACTATATTGTAAAGCACCATTTTACCGATAGCACCGGCACAAACCCTGCTGGAATTTTACTAAAGGCTACAAACGGCAATATCTATGGTACCACTTTAAGCGGCGGTACGGGCGGTCATGGAACCATTTTTGAGTACAACCTTACAACTCAGGTTTTAAAGACTGTTGTATCCTTTAATGGTCCCAGTATGGGCTCGGCACCAAGGGGAAAAATGGTAGAAACAGGAGGAAAGATTTACGGAATTTGCGAAAATTATGCGGCCAACAGCAGCGGCGCCATTTATGAATTCGACATTAGCAGCAAAAGCATTACTAAGATTGCGGCATTAAAATCGTCAACTACAGGTGGCAGTCCGCAAGGAGGCTTGATGCTGGCCAGCAGTGGAAAAATATATGGCATGACTACCAATGGAGGTGCGAAAGGCAATGGAACGCTGTTTGAATATACCATTTCCTCGAACACTGTTGTAGCGGTGCACGATTTTAAAGGAACCGATGGTGCAACAGGAACTGCTTCATTAATTCAAGCTTCAAACGGGAAAATATGGGGCACCACGCGGTACGGCGGTGGCGTGAATAAGGGCAGTTTATTCGAATACGATATTGCATTGGATACCTTAAAAATTAAATCGGGTTTTGGCAGCAATAGCACTGGCTACTATCCTGGTGGAGAGTTGTTAGAGACTGCTACAGACAAATACCTGTTATTGCTTACAACTGGAGGGGTAAATAACTTTTCAGGCACCATAGCGGAGTACAATAGCGCAGCTAACACATTAACCAAGAAAGTAGATTTTAACCGCATATCATTGGGTGCTTCTCCTGACGGAACTTTGGTAAAAGCATCGATTAATGGCAAATATTATGGTTTGTGCGGATATGGTGGAAGCTCTGATGGGGGCGTACTTTTCGAATATGACCTCACCAATAATATTCTCACCAAAAAAATAGATTTGTCGGAAGCGCCAATGGGCAAAACACCCTCAAATACTTTGTTGTTGGCTACAAACGGCAAATTGTATGGCACATGCAATATTGGTGGTTTGGGTTATGGTACCTTGTTTGAGGTAAATCCGAGTACAGGTAAAATTAAAAAGTTGGCCGATTTTAACGGCACCAATGGCAAAAACCCAGTGGGGCAGTTGGTGCAAGCAGCAAACGGAAAACTGTATGGAAATACCATTTATGGAGGTTCTACCAATGATTTTGGTGTGGTATTCGAATATGATATTGTTTCCAATACACTTACCAAATTAAAAGACTACTCCAGTACTACAGGAATATATCCACGAGCAGGATTTTTATTGGCCAATAATGGCAAATTATACGCGACTACAACCAGCGGTGGAGTACCAAATTATGGTACCATCGTAGAATACGACATTGCCAACAATACCTTGGTTTTAAAAGACAATTTCGATAATTCTACAACAGGTTACAGTGCTTACAGCAAATTGATTCAAACTTCAGATGGTAAAATTTACGGAACGGCAGTAGAAGGTGGTGCAAATAATAAAGGAACCATTTTTGAATTTAATTTAACCACCGGAAAATTAACAGGGTTAGCCCATTTTAACCAAACCAATGGCGCAGCACCCAGAAGCAGCATGGTTGAAGCCAGTAATGGCAAGCTATACGGTATTGCTTCACAGGGAAACACATCAGGTTTTAGCAACGGTGTTGTTTATGAATTTGATGTTGCCAATACCAATATTATTGCCAAAAAGAGTTTTGATAGATTGGTACATGGATACGGCGGAAATGCCGCTTTTATTCAAGGAAAAAATGGCAAATTGTATGCTACCTCATCATTTGGAACCAACCAAGGAGCAAAGGTTTTGGAATACAACATTGTCAAAGATTCTTTTAACGCAATTACTTCACTTAATGCCAGTGGAACGGGCAGTTTGGTGCAGGTAAACGGCTTGTTTGGTGTAGGTGTCAATTCAATTGAAAAAGCACTTAACGTAAGCGTGTATCCAAATCCGGCGAAAGGAGCAATACACTTGGAATTTGCAGAAACTGAAACCCATGCAACAGTGGAATTATTGAATTTGTGTGGTCAAAAAGTAATTCAGGCCACAGTTCAAGGAAATACTGGTCAGATTTCGCTTGAAGGGCTCAAAACAGGCGTGTACATCATTCGGATACAAGCCAATGGAAAATTGGCAGTACAGCAAATTGTGGTGCAATAAATGTAAACAAATAGGATTTATCCCATTTACATGAGGATGCTTCTTACAAACCAACGCATTGATAAATACCCGGATTCTGTTGCGAGGTATTTAAAATGAACCAACTGGAATGCTTGGAATTCGCATAGATATTGATGAGAGCATATTTACCCCAAACAAGAAGGCCGCCCAAATGGGCGGCCTTCTTGTTTATGAATACTATGGTGATTATTTCACAGAAACCAATTCGGTTTCAAAAACAAGAGAAGCGTTTGCGGGGATAGCACC
>JADYZD010000179.1 GCA_020853295.1 Bacteroidia bacterium
CAACCACAAACACGCATTGCAGTTGAATGCAGGTATGCCATTCGTTGTAAGAAAAAGCAGGCCCGATGGATTGACACGGGGCTTCATTGCCAATTTAGAATACCGATTCGGGCTCTAAGTGCTCATTGCAGTTCAAATTCAGTAATTGGATTTGTACTGTTGACAAAAAACACTATTATTGAAGCTATTACAATAAGTGCTTTAAAAACATCGCATTTATTTTGAATAAGAAAATATTGAATTCAATAAATAGGCCAGATTAGTGTTACGCAAATTTAAAACAGCCATTGATTTATTTTTGGACAAATGCCCAGATTTTTTGCAGCAATGGTTTGCGCGTTTTTTTTCATGGTTGAAACGAATTTTATCTCAATCACACCTTAAGAATGGCCGCTGGGTGCGCATGTTACGGCTTTGTGATTTTGTGATCACCCGCTGCAATGGCAACCATTTTATTGAATATGAACTGAGCAATATTTGCAACGCACAATGTGTATTTTGTCCTTACCCCGACATGTTGCGCACCGATAAAAAATTCATGAATATGCCCATGGATGTGATGCAAAAAAACATTAATAAGTTTTCACATTTTAAATCGGCAATGTTGAGTTTTACACCTACTACAGGCGACACTTTGTTGCATCCTGAGTGGGACGAATACATAGCCATGGCGCTAGAAAGCAAATATGTACACCGTGGCACCATGTTTACCAATGCCATTAAATTGGATGCAGAAAATAGGGATAAATTTATTGCACTATTGCAGAGCAAAAATGGTCACAAACTCAGTGAAATTTACTTTTCTACTGGTGGACCAGATGCCGCTACCTACAAGGCGCTGTATAAGGTAGACCGCTATGATTTGGTCGCAGGAAATATTGCGGCATTTTTAAAACAATTGAAAGACAATAGGCTTAGTATGGGCATTCATATACACATTAAATTGCCCAAAGAGCAGGTGATGGCAGAGCAATTGGCCAAGGATACCTTTAATCCTCATGGGTATCCATTTGTTTATTTTTCACAATCGAATGTATATTACAGCAATGAGGTGTACACCCGAAATGCATTGATCACTTACCGACCAGATGGGGCCAAAACCAAGGCTAAAGCTTGTGCCTATCTGCAAAAAACCCGTTTTGCTGCCGATGGGAATATTTGGGCAGATGGCTGTGTGATTTCTGAAATGCCCAATGACAGTTCGCTTTTACTTGGGGATATGGAAATGCCTTGGAGTGAAATAGAAATCAATAGAACAAACATTATTAAAAACTGGGAAGAAAGACAGGAAATACCATTGCCTTGTAGGGCTTGCACCGTTTATTCACCGAGATAAAATACAGATTTTTCATTCTAAAAAATATGATAACCACACTGGAACACGATGAAAAAATGAACAAAATCACCTTTGCCACGGTATACCCATATTATGTGGTAAAGGTAGAAAAGAAAGGCAGAACCAAGGAGGAATTGCATGAGGTAATTACTTGGCTTACGGGCTTCGATGAAAAAACCATTCAGCAGCTCATTGAACAAAAAGTCACGTTTAAAACCTTTTTTGAAAGGGCCACACTGCACCCCAATGCCAAGCTGATTACCGGAGTTATCTGCGGTTACCGAGTGGAGGAAATCACCACCCCATTAACGCAGCAGGTGCGTTACTTAGACAAGTTGATAGATGAACTGGCCAAGGGCAAAAAAATGGAGAGTATATTGAGGAAATAAACGGGTTTTGGGCATCACTTTTTGCCAAACCCATTCTACCAAAATCGCCAATTTTCTTGTTTGTAAATCCTTATTTGCAAATCAAAAAGTTTGGTATACATTTACCCCATAAACCAAACCCCAACCTCCATGAACAAACTAATCATCATCGTTGCATCCCTAGCCCTATTTGTAAGCTCTTGCAAAAAATGTGACCCACCAGTAACTCCGGTAGATATGAGCAATACCACGTGGAAAGGCCTTTCCACTGTAGCCGGACTTAATTTAACAGATAGGGAGTTCAATCTTATTTTCAATGCGGATGGTACGCTATCAGGCAGTTTGGTAAATGGAAGCAGTTTTGCGATTAAAGGCACTTGGAATAAAACTCCCAGTTCCAATTTGGTCAGGTTGTTTTTTACATTGGCATCAGTTACTGGCGAATATGTTGGCCAGGCTACGCTTTCAACAGACAATTCAAAACTAGAAGGGGGGATTGGCACCAATGCTACTACGCCAGCTACCAACCTCACGTTCAACGTTTCAAAATTATAAGGTATAAAATTGCCTTAAAAGTATAAAAAAAACCGACTTATAGGTCGGTTTTTTTTATACTAATTTCATATGATCTCATAAAATGGGTTTGCACTAAAGGTTGGTTGTTTGGAAATTTGAATATCCAAATTAGAATAATGCATTTTTTTGCAAGTCCACCATAAAATCACTGACATTTGTGACCCATTAGACCCATGAAAGGAAAAATCCCATTTGAATTTACTGCTGTGTTGTGGCAACACCCTTCAGAAAAAGGGGGATGGTATTTTCTTTCATTGCCCGAAACTTTATCGGCAGAAATCAGGGAACAATTGCAAGGGCAAGAAGAAGGTTGGGGAAGGCTAAAGGCCCAAGCTAAAATATTGGAAACCACTTGGGATACTGCCATTTGGTTCGACAGCAAGGCCAATACCTATTTGCTGCCTTTAAAAGCGGAAATTAGAAAGAAATGCAAATTGGAAACAGGCGATTTGGTAAAAGTGCTGCTCGGCTTGTAATCCTGCTTTATTCCAATTCCACAAAGCCGTTCCAAGATTCCTTGTGCATGCTCTCAAAAGTTTGTGGGTATGCATCCAAAATAGTTTGGTTCACCAACAGAATATCGCCACCCCAAGCACCTAAATATTTGCAAACGCCTCCTTGAATTGGGGAAATGCCCAAATCATCATAACTGCGTTGCAAGCCCAAAACAGTGGCCAAAATGCCTTGCCACATTTCCAAACCCGCTTCCAACATAACTTTGCTGCCGGGCGACTTCAGGCCTTTTAAAATCTGATCCAACTGCCATTTGAACAATGGATCTTGCATTACTGCTGCAATTTTATCTTGTGTCTCTTCAAGTGCATGTCTGCTGTTTTGCTTTTGTCCGGGAAAACACAAAAACCAATCGCTGGTCCACTCAGGGTTTAGTGCAAATGGCGACCAACATGGGGTTTCATTTTCCAACCAATACACCACCGGTTTTGCGGTTTGGCACACGGCCACGTCATACCCACTGCCACCAAAAACTGCGTGCTGCAATAAAAACGGATCTATTTGTGCCCATTGTGCAAGCATCACTACGAGTGTGCTGCTGCTGCCCAAACCGTATTCTGCAGGGAACTCACACTCCGTTTCCATGCGGTAGGTTTTGTGTTCAAACAGCTGTGGTTTATGCGATTTTACTACTTGCAACAAGTGTACAAGGTCAATGGCCACTGCCTCATCAGAAAAACTGTTGGCATGCATAATATCCGAGTCAATTTCAGCTTTAAACCAGGTTTCTCCCTTGCTATTTTTGGCTTCCCACACCACTTTGCTATTGCCTTGGGTATCCACCGACCACACTTTTAGCCATTGGCCCAGTTTTACAGGAAAAGCCAAGGCTTCCATGCCTTTGGTCACCAGGTATTCACCTGCGAGCAACACCTTACCGGGAGCATAATAGGTTTTCAAATCGCAACAAAAATAAGAATTCGGCAGGTCGGATTTGCGCCAAAAGAGTGAAATGTGTACATTCGTTTTATGATTAAATATATATTCACCCTTATCACAGTATTTGTAAGTGGCTCAGTAATGGCTACAATCCACAACATTGGTTTCAATGGTAACAGTTACAACCCAAGTTTGTTAGAGGCCGTAGTTGGCGACACAGTAAACATACCCGCCAGCACCATGCATCCTGCAATCCAAACCACCAAGGCCGATTGGAATTCGGGCAACAATCAAGCATCGGTATTGGGTTGGGGTAAAAAAACCGCGAACTTTCAAATTGTATTGAATAATGTTGACACCATTTATTACATGTGCGAAAACCATGGCCCAAGTGGCATGAAAGCCCGCATTATCGTATATGCAACTGGAAGCATAAAAGAAGCAGCAAATCTCCAATTTCCCAAAGTGGGTTTCACCAATCCAATCGAAGGCAACAAATTGAATCTAATAGGTTCATTTGCCATTGGCGATGATATAAGAATTTATAATACACAAGGACAACTTTTATTTACACAAACCATCGATCCAGAGTCGCCCCAAATGATACTGCCATTGCAATTGGGCACATATTACTTGCGTATACGCACCCAAAACGGTGAGTTTGAGGCCATTGGAATGGTAAAATAAGCATAGTGGTATCTTAGAAAGAGTCCAATCTTATTGGGCCAATCCTGATAGAATACAAGGAATTTGGATTCTTATAGCGAACTATTTCCCACCCACTTTACTTGGAATGCCACGAAGTTCGGTAAAAACACGAACTGCTTCTGAATGGCTCACTACGTGGTCTTTGAAGTAGTTTACAATTATGGCCTTTTCTTCCTCGGTTGCCTCCAATTGGTTGAGGATATTCAACAAATGCATTTTCATGTGGCCTTTTTGAATGCCGCTGGTAATTAAACTGCGCACCGCACTGAAGTTTTGTGCCAAACCAGCAACCGCGATTATTTGCATCAGTTCTTCAGCGCTAGGGTGCGCCAAAATCTCATGGGCAAACTTTACTATGGGATGCAATTTGGTAATACCACCCACGGTACCCAAAGCCAAAGGTATGTCTATCCAAAAACGGAAAATACCGTTTTCTACTGTCGCATGTGTCAATGAAGCATACTGACCACTGCGCCCTGCAAAAGCATGCGCACAGGCTTCTATTGCCCTAAAATCGTTGCCGGTGGCAATGACCACAGAATCCACGCCATTCATAATGCCCTTGTTGTGCGTTACTGCACGGTAAGGCTCAATTTCAGCTATACGTATGGCCCTTACAAATTTTTCAGCAAACTCAGCATTTTCAATACCTGAACCTTCATTAATTTCATCAACCTTGCAACTTACCTCGGCCCGCACCAAGCACTCAGGCGTATAATTGCTTAGAATGCTCATGATAATCTGCACAGAACGGTCGGCTGGCTCCAAAGTACTGTTATTTTCAATTGCCTGGCGCCAAGTAGCGGCAAATGCCTCCAAACAAGAATTGATAAAATTGGCACCCATGCTATGACAGGTTTCAAAAGTGGCCTGCAATTGAAAATAACCCGGTTCCAACGCCGTTTTGTCCACCAATTCTATATCCAAAATTCCACCACCACGGCTGCGCATATTGGCAGTTATGTTTTGGGTGTTGGCAAAGAAATCGGGTTTACAAGCATCAAAAACGGCTTTTAAATCAGTTTTGTTGTTCCCATTCCAAATGAAGTGCACATGTCCCACCTTAGTGGTGCTGATCACTTTGGCTTTAAAGCCTCCGCGGTCCATCCAAAAATTGGCGGCTTTGGCAGCAGCTGCTACTACTGAGCTTTCTTCAATTGCCAAAGGCAGGGCATACATTTTGTCATTAATGAGAAAATTGGGAGCCACACCAAACGGCATATAAAAGTTAGAAATGGTGTTTTCTATAAACTCATCATGCAGTTTTTGAACCTTTTCATCGGCGTGCAAATAACTTTTAAGCACCTCAAGTGATGCTTCAGGTTGCTCGGCGTAATTGCTTATGAGCCATTCAATTTTGGCTTCTTTACTTAGTTTGCTAAATCCTTTAATAGGGGCTTTGTTCATACCTCTTTTGGTGTTAAATAATTGTAGGCCATTTCAAGCCCACGGATTTGGGTTTCTATAAAACGGAAGAGTTCTTCTTCTCCCAACAATGCGTATTTCAAAAATGCCGATGCTTGCGCATAAACCGCTTTTATGGGCAACTGGCGGATGCTGTAATACCCATCTAAAAAATTGCGGATGCCGCCTGAAACGATAATACCACGACAAAGTGTGGTTTGTTCAGCAGATTGCAACAAGTTTTTGGCCATTTGGGTCATTTCGGCTGCTGTATGGCCCAGATGCGAAACACCTTCATACTGTTCCTGCAAAAAGGCATCGCTGCGCAGATTTTCGAGCAAACTGAAATTGGTACCACCATGGGCACCAAAGTCTATGGCTTCTAAAGGCAAAGCCAAGAGTTGGCTAAGGCTGCGTGGACCAAAACCCTGTCCTACTTCCTTTACCATAATGGGCTGTTTTATGAGGTCCAACAAGCGTTTTAAGGTATCAATGGGTGGATGCACGATCACATCCCCTTCGGGTTGCAACCACTCTTGTAGCGGATTTACATGTACAATCAAACCATCAGCCTCTAGGCGGTCCAACAAGTGAACGATGGTTTCTGCCTTTCCCTGTTCCAGCAATTGCTCTACCTGGGCAATGCCCAAATTCGCAAAAAGTGGTTGATCGCCAATTAACGAACGAAGCTTAAAATCGTTGAGGTATTTATCATCATCCAACACAGGACGACAAGAACCCAGTCCCATGCCCAAGCCAAATTCTTTGCAGGCTTTTGCCAGGTTGCGGTTGATTTTGCCTGCATGGTCGGCACCACCGGTCATGCTGCTAATCCAAATGGGGGCTAGCATGGTTTTACCCGCGATTAGTGTGGGAGGCAAAGCCAAACCAGCTGGATGTCCACTCAACATGGGCTCATAATTGAAGCGGGCATCATGGCCATTTACTTGTGCAGCAAAAGCCAAATCAATATGGTCGGTTTTACGGATGGAAATGTCTTTTGAATCCAAGGCGATACAAAGGTAACAAATGGGTTTGGTAAAGGTTTACACAATCGTTTAAGACTGTGATATTTGGGATTGAAGCAAGCAATTGGGCCACAAAACTAGGCTGTTCCGAAGATTACTGCAATTTATCGTTGTTTTGGTGCCGGTCTTTGTCGCGGGTGGTTTTTTTAAGCATATTCTGTTCAAATGCTTTTGTTAAATCCACGCCAGTTTGGTTTGCCATACAAATCAGCACCCACAGCACATCTGCCATTTCATCGGCCAAATTGTGTTGCAAATCCGATTTTTTAAAACTTTGGTCGCCATAAGTGCGGGCCATAATGCGGGCCAACTCTCCTACTTCCTCGGTTAAAATGGCCATATTGGTGAGTTCAGAAAAATAACGCACTCCAATGGTCTTTATCCACTCATCAACCTTTTGCTGGGCTTCCTGAATTGTTATATCGGGCATGTTGCAAACTTAAGCAGCAAATGGTAAACTTGTAGTGGCATGCAAACACCAGTACCTCCCATTCAGCTATTTACCACCCGGTGCATGCTCAGGGAAGTTGGAGAAGCCGACCTATCTCAAATTCTGGCCTTGCACAGTGATAAGGATACCCAGAAATATGCTTGGGTAGATGGACTGCAAACCTTAGAACAGAATAGAAAATGGCTGGAAAACATGCAAGAGCAATACAAGAACCTGCTGGGATTTTTGGCAATTGAACACAAACAAAGCGGTGCATTTATGGGTTTGGCAGGAATTCGGAGTCGACCCGATTTAAGTTCGCAATACGACGTTGCCTATAGGCTGTTACCCGAATACCGAAACCTAGGTTATGCTACAGAAGCCACAGCAGAACTCTTGGTTTACGCCTTTGGCAAATTAAAAATAACACATATTCAAGCACAAGTACACTATGAAAACCTGGCCAGCTTAAGGGTGCTGGAAAAACTGCATTTTACTGCAGAAAGTATGGATATCCCTTGGCTGTTGTTTGAGAAAAAAGCCTGATTATTTACTGAAAACATGGGTTTCTACCCAGCTTTTGCCCCAATTTTCAATTTCTACTGAGGTCCACAGTTGGGGAAATGACACCACCTTTTGGAAACGCGGCGGAAGAAATTTCTGCCAATTGGTGCCGCCAGTTGCAGGTACATCAATATCGGCACGCTGTAGGTACCTCACAGCACTTTTATAATGTGCCAAACGCCAGTTTACGTTGATAGATGTATCTAAGCTCTTCATGGCTTGGGTAATGACTTCAGTAACCTTTCCTGAAGCTTGCAAGTTTTTGTAAATGGCATACAGGTTTAGTTTCTCACTGTGTAAGGCCCGATTTAAAAGTTGTGTATCGTATTGTTTTTCGAATTGCTTTAGGGTAAGGGTCTTTTCATTGGTTTTTAGATCAATGGCGCCTTTTTTCCAGTAAATACTGCTGTACAATTCAGTAAGGGTCTGGTTTTCGATGTCTGTATTGTCGTTTTTAGATACCAAATTTTGAAGCGAGGTCAAGCAAACCTCAATCAGGCGAAACTGGTAACTTTGGAATCCACTGGCAGGCAGCAAGGCCATACGAAATTTGAGAAATTCCTCGGGCAGCATGCCTTCCACCATAATATCAAAGCTATTGATAAGCTGACTCATGTAGCGGTTGATGCGACTAATGGCTTCGGCAAACCTATTCGCATTTTCTGGCTCAGCCTGCACGGCATCTATTTCGTGTAAAATGAGTTTAAAATACAGTTCCGTAATTTGGTGGTAGCAGATAAACACCATTTCATCATGAAAATCGGTTTTGGTATTTTGCAAGCTTAACAAAGTATCTAAATGCAGGTATTTCCAATATGGTTCATAATTGCTTACGAGCAAACCTTCTAGATAGTCGTTGGTATCTTGTCCACTTAGGCGGTATTTTTCGAATAATTTATCCAGCAGTTCACTGGTTTTATTTTCTATGTTATGCATGTATTTTTTGGATTAACAGAAAAGTTGTGATAAGGATTTGTGTTTAAAATAAAAGATGTAAACAGGGTTTAAAAAGGGCTTACAAAATCTAAAAATGGAGTTCCGTGGTTGTCCTTTTCAGAAAGCAGGTGTTCATCTAAGCGCCATTGAATATTGAGATTGGGATCGTTCCAAGCAATGCAACCTTCGCATTCTGGGTGGTAATAATCGGTGCATTTATAAGCAAAAACGGTATTGTCTTCAAGGGTTTCAAAACCATGTGCAAAGCCAGGTGGTATGTACATCATGGCATGGTTAACTGTATCCAGAAGCAGCGAAAACCACTGCCCATATGTAGGTGAATCATTGCGAATATCCACTGCAATATCGAGTGCAGAACCAGATATAACGCGCACCAATTTGCCTTGTGCATGCGGATGGGTTTGAAAGTGCAAACCGCGCAAGGTGCCTTTGTTTGATTTGCTTTGGTTGTCTTGCACAAATGGCGGGAGTGCCAAAGTGTCGAAAAAATCTTTGCGAAAACTTTCAAAAAAGTAACCCCGAGAGTCGGAATACACCTTTGGCTCTACAACGACTAATCCTGACAAGGGTGTATAATTTATTTGCATGGGGCTATATTGTTTATTGTTTTGTTTGTTTGGTTTGGTATTTGTTGTATTACTTTGCAATTGCAAAAATCCAAAAAAACATGGAAAATCAAACAGGAAATAACCCTAATGAGAAAAACAAAAACAGCAAAGCCCTGCTTTATACCATCATAGGTGTACTCGTGGCGCTGAATGCAGGCCTTCTTTACATGTGGCAAAAAAGTAATAACAATACCACAAAAGTGGAGCAAAAACTTGAAGTTACTTCTGCCGATTTAAAAGAAAAAGAAGCAGCACTGGCTGATGCAGAGCATTTATTAAAGAAATTCCGTGCGGATAGCGCCACTATGGCATCTAAAAACAAAGAAATGGATGCTGAAATAATTCAAAGGAAGAACGAGGTGACCCAATTGGTGGCAAAATTGCGTGCAACAGAAGGCACAAATTCAAACAATACAAAATTAATAGCAGAATTACGTGCAAAAATGCAAGCCCTTACCGATAAAATTGCTGAATTGGAAAGGGAGAATGCCGACCTAAAAGAGCAAAATGCGAAATTGGATGAAGAGAGAAGCCAACTCCAAGTTGAAAACAGGGATTTGGGCGACAAGAATGCACAGATTTCTAGCGAAAACCGCAAAATGCGCCAACGCTTGCTTAGCGAAGCCATTAAAGTAGAGCCTTTGAAAAAACGCTGGATTACTGGCAAAGAAGCTGTGACTTATAAAGCGAAGGATGTTGAGTCTATCAAAACCAGCTTTTCTATTTCTGAAAACAATATGGCAGAAGCTGGCGAAAGGGTGATATATGTTAAAATCACTGGTCCAGGCGGCACTACTATGGCCAATGGCAATGAAGGTGGCACATTTGACTTTGAAGGTCAACAATCTAAATACACCTACAAAATCCAAACCACCTATGATGGAGCAGCTAAAAACATCGATGCTTCTATCTGGAGGCCTTCTGGCGACCTTAAACCAGGAGCTTATACTGTAGAATTGTTTTGCGAAACGTTCAAAATGGGCGGTTCTGCATTCACTTTAAAATAAACGACAAAAAACACAAAAAAAGGGCTGCCAAATGGCAGCCCTTGTTTTGTGCCCTTCTATATAAACACCATAACCTTGGTGTATTCATAAATTGTTGATTTTGTTATATTTACATGTATTATTTTGAAGTGTTTGTCACGTATTTTGCCAAAAATATTTGCATTATATCCCTCTCCATGAATGGAGAGGGTGGCTGGTTGGTACCCCAAACCGACGGGTGAGGTAGCTAAAGCAGCAAAATATCCGCCAAACACCAATTGTAACTTTTCGTTGTTAATGAATGAAGAACCCAGCTGGGGTTCGGCTTCACATAATAATTAGACATCCGTTTATAGGAGTACGATTCCAACCCTCTCCATTTATGGAGAGGGTGACTGATTGACAAATCAGTCGGGTGAGGGAAATTGCCAATTGCAACCATCCTACCCCAATAACTCCTGAGGAGTGAATCAATAAAAAACTCAGTGCAAAGAGAACCGTCTAAGCCGGCTGGATTGTTCATTGTATTCCGCAGCAATTGTGCACAGTATTGGGATTTAGAATGATACCAACCTCCCAATAAAAAAGAGGCTGCACAGAACTGCGCAGCCCCTTTTTTATGCTTACTTGAAAAGGCCATTATTCCTCTGTCAAGTTGCTTTTTATGGTTTTGTTTTTAAGCTTGGCCAATCGGTCTTTGGCTTCATTGGATATTTCCTTTATGGCTCCAAAATTGTCTACCACACTATTCCATGTAGCCTTGGCATTAAATTCATCGCCTTTCGCCAAATAAGCATCACCCAACAAAATCATGGATTTACCTACCCACCAATCATAAGCATTGAATTGGTCCAATTCATCATAACAAGAGTTGATACACGCTTCATAATCTTGGGTCTCATAATACACCTGCGCTTCGCGGTATTTGGCCTCAGCAGCATAAATATTGTTGTATTTGCTATACGCTTCGTTAAACCTATCTAAGGCATTTTTGTACTTTTTATCCTGCATATCGGCACGGCCCAACACCACCAAAGCCTGAGATTTCAACTCATCTGGGGCACTATAATCATCGATAATGCGGTTGGCCAAATTGCGGGCATCTGAAATGCGGTTCAACTTATCAAAGCAGCGGAATTCAGCCTGCCAGCATTGTTGGCGTGTTTCTTTGCTCTTGGTAACCACCTCTAGTTTTTCCAGCAATGGCAGCAAATCCTCGCAAGGCCCATCTGGCCCATAGAGTTGGAGTATGGTTAAAAGCGCATCCTCCTGGTACTCGCTTCCGTTGGCATTGGCCACCACTTTATAATGTTCAATGGCTTTATCTTTTTGCTTTAATGTTTCATGGCAAATAGCTTTATAGTAATTTGCCGATATCACATAACTTCCATTTCTCATTTTGTCCAAATAGTTTTGGAATGAGGTTATGGCCTTATTGTACTCCGTTTTTTCGTAGTAGTTAAATCCTTCTACATACAGCAAACTGTCTTGGGCGGATGCTGAAATTCCACCACGGCTTTTTACCCAATCAAAATACTCAGCTGTGCGGCCATTTTCAGTATAAATGCGTTTTACCGTTTCTGCAGCAGCTTTGGCATCGGCCGTTCCCGGGAACTCATCATACAACTTGGTGTACATATCTATAGCCTTGTTGTCTTGATTGTCGTTGTAATACATGCGGCCAAGCGTGGCATAAGCCTTACCTACCAATGCATTGCCTTTAAAATCATCCACCACATACATAAAGTACCTTTCGGCCTCTTTTTTGTTGCCCAATGCCAGGTATTCAACCCCCAATTCAAAATAGGCATCTGGAATAAAACTGCTGCGGGGATAATCTGCCACCAAGCGTTTCATTGTGGCTATTTTCTTTTCTCGTTGTTTTTGCAAACCATAAATGTTCCCAGTTTGGAACATGGCATAATCCGCATCGGCTCCCCTTTTGCCAGAAACATAGGAATATGCATCAACAGCTTTTGCCAATTTCTTTTGCTTTTCGGCTGCGGGCACGGAACTCAAACCGGCTTGCATAAAATTGCAATCTCCTAGTCGCAGTTGCGCATCACTGTATATTTTCTCATCGTACTTACCACGGGTGCCCAGTTTTTCAAACTTTTCAAAATAGGGCAATGCCTCGGCATAATCGGTTTGTTTGTATTTTACATAACCAATTCCATAGTAAGCAAATGGGTAATATTCGTATGACTCTACCCCAGGTGCGTCAAGGAATTTCTGGTAGTTTGAACCTGCATTCTTCCAATCGTTTTGCTGCATCAAGCTTTCTGCTTTCCAAAAAGCAGCCTGACCGACAAGTACCCTACTCGCCTTTTTGCCCATGCATTTGTCAAACATGGCAATGGCATCATTCCACTGCTTGCTTTTAAACAACTCCATTCCGCGGGCAAGTGTTACCCGTTGGTAGCTTTCCTCAGTTTGGGCATCTAGCTCACCTATACTTTCCAATACAGCCACAGCATCGCGGTAGTTGTCGGTATTCAACATCAACCGGGCGAGCAGCTTTTTGGCTTCTACCACATTTTTGGACTTTGGATAATTGTCGATAAACTTCTGCAGCAAAGAAGCGGCATTGCTCTCATCCAATTCTACAGCTACTTTGGCCTGATTGAAAAGGGCATCTTCGGCAACCATATGGTTAAAGCTGCTGCGGTAAGCTTCTGCAAAGGCATTCATTGCCTCGCGCTTTTTGTTCAATTTTAAATAGCAATCTGCCAAATTGTAACTGGCAATCTGCGACATACTGTCTCCTTGAAAAGAAATTAGCTTTAACCAATCGGCTGCTTTACCATAATTGGAGGTCTTATAATTTGCATAGCCAAACTCATATATTTCATTGAGTTGGAGGCTGTCTTTTGAATAACCAGTTTTATTAAAAAATTCTGCTGCTTTTGCAAAATCTGCTTTGCGGTAGTGGTTCTTGCCCTTTATCAAATTGAGCAAAGAATTGGGCACACCTGCAGAAAATTTGTCCAAATACGAAAGGGATTTGTCATAATCGCCCTGCATATAATAAATCTGGGCAATATAAAAACGCACCATTTTGGGTCCGTCATCTTCCACATTTTTAAAGGCCCTAAGTGCTTCTTTTAGGTCGTTATTGTACAAAGCACAATAGCCATAGTAGTAAGTAGCCAGTGTTTTGTATTCGTTTTCTTTTTGTGTTAAAGGAAACAGTGTTTCTTGCGCATCTTTGTATTTACGGCGTTGAATTTCACAATAACCTTTTCTAAAGAAAAATCGGTTGTGATCGGCTCTCGTAAGCGCAGAAGGGTCAACAAGCTTATAATACTTAAGCGCGGTGCTATACTTCCTTTTTAGATAATAATAGTCACCTAGAGCCAAATTGGCCATATGGGTTTTATGAGAACCCGGATTCTTCTCAAGAAAACGAATTACAGCAGCCTCACCATCACCATGTTCTGCATACAGCTTAGCAATAGCCTGGTAATACTCAGCCTCGCTTTTTAAGCCTGTGTTGTCCGATTTTTCAATGAACAACTGAAATTGGGTAATGGCGGCATTGTACTTCTTCTCATCAAAGAGTTCCAATCCACGCTGGTAGTAAATTGCCGGATATTGATTTACAGCATTTTGCTGGGCGTATAGCCTCAATCCCATGCTTAAAAAAATAAGGAGAGCCAGTCTCTTCATAAAACGTTCAAAATTACAACGTTAAAAGTTGCCAATTCATTTATTTCTTCACAAATAATTCGCAGCAACCTGCTTTTCCATTGCAGTAAGAATGCGCTTGGCATTGTTTAGGTTATCAAAATCTGTTGACAACACACTGCAGCGGTGCTCAATATCTTCTTTGGTGAAATCTTTGTTCCACAATTCCTTGATTTTGGCCTGCATGTCCGCCGCTTTATCTGCCATATGGCACAAACCTTCTAAGCCCGTGTTTTCCACCATAGCGCTGTTTACAAGGCAATGCCTACCCAAAAATAAACTGTTGAGCAATTTTAATTTTATACCTGTAGACTGAAATGTAACCAAGGTATTGATATGCGCCTCGCGCACCAATTCCAAAATATCATCTGAATTGATATGGTTGGCCAAACTGATGTATGAATTGGCTTTTATCGCTTGTTGCAACTGCTTTGATGGATTGTTTCCTGCAATTACCACCGGAATATCCAAATCTTTAAACACCTCATGCACCAAATACAAGGCAGCTTTGTTGTTTTCCCCTACTCCTAAGTTGCCATGGTACAAAACAAACTTGCCCCTGCCTGTTTGGCATTTTTGGTTGTTGTTGCTGTGAAATGCCGGAATGTACTGGGTTTGGGGAAACAACCCGGAGTAATACACAGTCTCTTGCGGAGAAATGGCAGCAATTACATCTGCATGCTGCAAAGCCCCTTCGTACTTCAACAAACGTTCACTTTCTACCCTAAAAAAGTACTTTTTAAAAAATCCAGTTTCGGCCTCCTCTAGGGCTTTGTAATACAGGTGTTCTACATTGTGGGTTCGCACTATTTTCCACCGTTTCTTTAAATCCTCATGTCCCAAAAAATAGGTGGTGTGTAATCCTTCAAACAAAATGGGGTGCTGGTCTTTTTTTAAATTCAACAACAATTCATCGTCATTGCGCGTTGAAACTATATAGGGCAATTCTCCGGAAAATGGATTTGCAAATCTTTTGCGCTTGTAATAGTATATTTTATGGCATAAGGCATCCAGTTTTTTGCTGGGTTCTTTGCCGTCGTACAAAAACACATGTAGGATAATTTTGGTACCCAATTCTTTTAAGGCCTCAATTTTGTAAAAAATATCAATTACACCACCATAAGCGGGAGGAAAAGGCATATCAAATGCCACAATATGGAGGAATTTATTTGGCAAAAAGCTGTTGGTACAGGTTTACTAGGTGTTTACTTTCTGTTTCCCAGTTTAATTTCTGTGCTGCGATATTACAATTGGAACTTAACTTTTGGTGCAATGCAGTATCGGAAAGCAATAAATTGGCCTGAGA
>JADYZD010000180.1 GCA_020853295.1 Bacteroidia bacterium
CTGAATTAACTAACTTTGCACCTCTTTATGGCTGAAGCAGTAAAATTGCCCAAGATGAGTGACACCATGACCGAAGGTGTTATTGTAAAATGGAATTATAAAAAAGGTGACTCCGTAAAAAGTGGAGACATACTGGCTGAAGTGGAAACCGATAAGGCTACCATGGATATGGAAGTGTATGCCAAAGGTGTGATTTTGCACTTGGTAGATGAAGGCAGCACCGTTCCAGTAGATGGTGTTATTGCCGTTGTTGGTAAAGAAGGTGAAGATTTTCAAAGCTTGCTTACAGCGGTGCCAGCAGCAAACGCAGCAGTTGAACCTTCTGCGCCCGCAACACCAGCGGCTCCTACAACTCCAGCGGCCCAAGTTACCCTAGCTCCAGCCCCTGTTGCAACTTCAACCAATACCGACGACAGAATTATAGCTTCTCCACTTGCTAAAAAGTTGGCTGAAGAAAAAGGAATTGATTTGCGTGCCATGCAAGGTACCGGCGAGAATGGACGCATTGTGAGAAAAGACATTGAGACATTTACTCCTAGCGCTGTCCCTCAAATTGCCGCTGCCGCAACCGTGCTGGGTCAAGAAAGTTTTGACGAAGTGCCAGTGAGCCAAATGCGCAAAACCATTGCTGCCCGATTGGCTGAAAGCAAATTTACTGCTCCACACTTTTACCTATCTATGGAAATAAACATGGATAAGGCCGTGGCTGCTAGGGAACAAATGAATGCCATATCTGATGTTAAAATTAGCATGAACGACTTGGTAGTGAAGGCTGCAGCGGTAGCATTAACAAAACACCCGAAAGTAAACAGCTCATGGTTGGGCACTAAAATTCGCTATAACCACCATGTACATATTGGTGTTGCTATGGCTGTAGAAGATGGTCTATTGGTACCAGTTGTGCGCTTTGCCAGTCAAAAAGGACTTAACCAAATTAGCGCTGCGATAAAAGAATACGGCAAAAGGGCAAAAGAGAAAAAACTTCAGCCCCAAGACTGGACTGGTAATACTTTTACCATAAGCAACTTGGGTATGTTTGGCATTGACGAATTTACTGCAATTATAAATCCACCAGATGCCTGCATTATGGCAGTAGGAACAGTTAAAGACACTGTGGGCGTAATAAATGGCGAGGTAAAACCGGTAAAAACCATGAAAGTCACCCTGAGCTGCGACCACCGCGTGGTGGATGGTACCATGGGAGCTGCATTCTTGCAAACTTTTAAAGAATACCTGGAAGAGCCTGTGAAGATGTTGGTTTGAGGGTCAGGGATTAGGGAATAGGGATAAGGGAAAAGAGAATAGGGATAAGGTTTAAGGGATAAGGTTTAAGGTTTAAGTAAGCTACGCCGACAATTACTTCAAGCGCAGCAAACAATCAATTTTTACCAATCCTGACATTGAATCATTTCACGTTTCATACATTTTAAATTTAAAATCCATTGAAATTAAAATTTAATAATATACGCGACTTGGCGGATGCGCGCTACGCAGCTGCAGCAATGGCTGAGTGGATGGGATTTTCTGTGGGCGCTGTTGATTCTTTGCCCATAGGTAAAATCCAAGAAATTATAGGATGGTGTGCTGGTCCGAAATTGGTGCTAGAGGTTGACCCTAGTGTTGATATCGTAGTGGTGCAATCTTACTTAACGGTATTACCGGTAGATGCAGTGGAAACAACTGTTGCGCACTTTGCCAATTTAAACACCCTACCTGAAATGGAAGGGGTAACATCCATAATTCTAACAGATTCTGGCAATGTGGATTTAAGCCACAGCTCCAACCCCGGAAATGGCACCCACATTGAAAACATTAGCCTAAAACTGGAAAATGCAAATGAAATTGTAGAGGCCAATCCATACGCCATCAGCATTGATTGCAGGGAAGCTGAAAACCCTGCGTTGAAGAACTTTGATGATTGGAATGATTTTTTTGAGGTTTTGGGCGTATTCTAGCACAATTTTTGTTTTATTTTGCAGCATATGATGAAAAAAATCATTTTCGCATTTGCAGTTGGAACTTTGTTTTTGGCTGCAGGCTGCAGCGGTAAAGGTGCATTTACTGAAGAAGAGAAAAAAGCACAAGACAGTTCTGACGAAGTGCGTCAAGAAGAAGGATTTGGAGCCTTGGAAGAGGCAGTAAATTCAGACAGTAGTGTTGTTGCTGATAGCACAGCAAAAGGCAATTAATTCATGAAAGTAGCAGTAGTTGGTGCCACCGGATTGGTAGGCACCAAAATGTTGCAGGTATTGGAAGAACGCAATTTTCCAATAACTGAATTGTTACCCGTGGCATCGCCTTCCAGCGTAGGCAAATCCATTCTATACGGGGGAAAATCCTATACCATAGTTTCTATGGAAGACGCTATTGCAGCTAAACCTGCAATAGCTTTGTTTTCCGCAGGAGGAACTATTAGCTTGGAGTTTGCGCCCAAGTTCGCCGCCAATGGTACAAGGGTAATTGACAATTCTTCTGCTTTCAGAATGGGTCCATCCATTCCTTTAATTGTGCCTGAAGTTAACGGCCAAATATTAAAGGCCACCGACATGATTATTGCCAACCCCAACTGCTCAACCATTCAAATGGTGGTGGCACTTAAACCTTTGCACGATAAATACACCATTAAACGCATAGTGGTAAGTACTTACCAAAGCATTACTGGAACGGGTCAAAAAGCCGTAGCCCAAATGGCATCGGAAAGGGCTGGAACTGTCGTGGAAATGGTATATCCCCACCGCATAGATCAGAATATACTGCCCCATATTGATGTTTTTATGGAAAATGGTTACACCAAAGAAGAGATGAAAATGGTGCAAGAAACCAAAAAAATCATGGGAGACAATGACATACAAGTTACGGCTACAACAGTGCGGGTGCCCACTACCGGAGGACACAGTGAAAGCATTAATGTAGAATTTGAACACGAGTATGATTTGGAAGCTGTGAAAACCTTGCTTTCCACAGCACCAGGCGTGACACTACAGGATGATGTAGCCAACAATGTATACCCCATGCCCATTTGGAGCCATGACAAAGACGATGTATTTGTAGGTCGCTTGCGCCGCGACGAAAGTCAACCCAAAACACTAAATATGTGGGTGGTAAGCGACAACCTGCGCAAAGGTGCAGCAACAAATGCTGTGCAGATTGCAGAAATTCTCGTTGACAAGGGAATAATTTCTGAATAGACAAACTATTTCCGTTTTCAACAGTTAATAAAGCACCGTTGGAAGAAGAAAATAGCAATAAACCCCTGTTCCTTAAGGATGCCCTTTACCAAGGAGAATTGCATGCTGCGCCTTATGCGCTTACTGTTTCTTCTCCCAAGATAGAACCTATAGACAAAAGATTGTTGAAAGCCCATGCGCATGAAGCCATGCAGCACCAAGCACAACAACAAATAAACATGCTTCGCAAACAAGCAGAACTGCTCATAAAGCAAGCCAGAGATATAGAAGAACGACTGGCCATAAGCCACAATATTTATAAAGCGGAAATCAACTTTGAACCCATAGTGGGTGGCATGTATCACCTCTATCAAAAAGATGATGGAACCCAAGTGTTGAGCATGGTAGCTCCTTATGAGTGGGGCAAAAATTGTCCTTTGGGAATGTTTTTAAATACGGTAAGATTGCTGGCAGATAAAACCTGGGATGTTTTGGCTTAATAGCCGTTTTGATAAGCTTCAACCGCTTTTCGCACACTGCCAAATTTTAGTAAAACAGCTTTGGCACTTTCCATATCCAAGCCAGTTTTTTCCATCACCATGAGGGTTCCACGTTCAATTAGTTTGTGGTTGGTAAGCTGCATATCCACCATTTTATTGCCTTCTACCTTACCCAAACGGATCATTACGCTTGTGGTAATCATATTTAAGACCATTTTGGTAGCTGTGCCGGCTTTCATTCTTGTGCTGCCGGTTACAAATTCCGGACCTGTTACAACCTCAATTGGAGCATCACTATTCTGAGCAATTACACTCCCATAATTGCATACCACACAACCTGTGCTGATGTTTAATTCCCGGCACTTTTGCAATGCGCCCAACACATAAGGGGTTCTTCCACTTGCTGAAATGCCCACTACTACATCGGCCGATGTAATTTGGTAATCCTGTAAATCTTTGAAACCTTGTTCTGCGTCATCCTCTGCAAATTCTACGGCTTTGCGCATGGCACCATCGCCACCTGCCATGATACCGACAACCATTCCATGGGGCACACCATAAGTTGGTGGACATTCGCTGGCATCTACCACTCCCAATCTGCCGCTGGTGCCAGCACCTAGGTAAAATAAACGTCCTCCCAGTTGCATTTTAGAAAATACCAGTTCAGCAAGAGTGGTTATTTGCCCTAAAGATTTTTCTACAGCTTCAGCCACAGAATAATCTTCTTCATTCATCCCTTTCACCAAATCTGCAATGCTAAGTTCATGCAAATTGTTTCTATGTGAGCTGCTTTCAGTGTGAGTGGGTTTCATGGTTGGCATTAGATATTTGCTGTAAATAAGCTGTCCAGTCATTAAACTGGGTATCGGCCATTACCCGGGGAAATTTGCTTTGTCCACCCAGTTTTCCGTTCTTTTCCATCCATCCCAAAAAAACAGATTCTGGGTACAATTCGAGTTTCATACCTGTTAGAACATGTTTGCGTTCTACAGCATAATCATCATTTAAACTGCCCAAGTGTGCATCCAAACTTGCCCGTACTTTTTCAGCATCCAAATCATTTTTATCGCAGGCCAGAAACCAGTGATGGCCCATTTTGCCATTGTCTTTATACCCTTTTACTGTGTATTCTGAAATTTGAACACCAAACTCTGCAGCAGTTCTAGCAACAGCATCATTCATATTGTCTACACTCAAATGTTCTCCGCACAAACTCAAATATTGGCGCGTGCGGCCTGTAATTTTAATTTCACAACTTTCTGTATTTACGAATTTTACTGTATCCCCGATCATGTACCTCCAAGCGCCTGCAGATGTGGTAATTAACACAGCGTAATCCACACCTTGAACTACCTGAGCAAGTTGCACGGCTTTGGCTTCAGGCTTTAACTCCCCTGTTTCAGTAAAATTGTCATCCGTAAAAGGAACAAATTCAAAAAAAGTATTGTTGCGCAATACCAACCTCATTCCTTCGGCTTCTGGCTTGGTTTGAAAAGCCACAAAACCCTCACTGGCCAAATACGTTTCAAAATATTTAATCGGATGGGCCATCATGGCATCCAATTGGTTCTTATATGGTGAAATGGATACTGCACCCCAGAGATATACACTAAAGTTTGGCCACAACTGGTGGATATTATCCAAACTGTAACGTTCAATAATCTTTTCCAGCAGCATTTTAATCCATGCGGGGGCACCGGCCATCATTACCACATCCCATTGTGGAGCTGAATCTACTAGCAGCTCCAATTTCTTATTCCAATCGCGCTGCTTTTTTATTTCTTCGCCAGGTATGGCAAATCTTTCGAACCACAAAGGCACATTGGCCGTAGTAATGCCACTTAAGTCTCCACTGTAGCTTAAACCATTAAAATTCAAATCTGTACTGCCGCTGATCATCAAATAATCTTTGGTAAAGAAATCTTTGGGAACATCGGTTTTGAACACCGTAAAAAGTTGCCTTCTACTGGCGCGGAGTATAGCCTTCAAACCATCATCAGTAACAGGAATATATTTGCTACTGCCTTCGGTAGTGCCCGAACTTAAAGCAAAATACTTGGGCCTTCCTGGCCAGGTAATGTTGCTTTCACCGCTGTATTCGCGCTGCCACCATTCATGCATAGAACTGTAATTGCCTATAGGAACGTTTGCACAAAAACTCTCAACAACATTGGGCGAAATCAAGATTTTTTCAAATCCATATTTTTGGCCAAATTCTGTTTTACGCGCATGGTACAACATCTTTTTAAGGGTCTTTTCCTGCCATTTAACGGCCTTTGCCCTATTAAAGGTAAGTATATCCGAAATGTTCCTACCACGGTGAAAAAGTTGCCCTAAAAAATCTCTTGGTTTGGACATGTTTGGCGACAAAAATAAGGTTTTCAAAAATATACCGCATATCCAAGGGCATCATTCTTGTAATTCATCTGATTTTTAGACGAAATTTGCCCCATCATTTTTTTAGCCAATGACCAATAACAGCACACTTACTTCCGAAATTTCGGCCAAATGGAAACAAATTATGGCCTTCTTTGAGGAGAGATTTGGCAAAAAACCAGATTTAAATGCAGTTCTGTTCATCATTGGCATTAGAGAATTGGGCGAATTGCCAGAAACAAAATTCACTAAAGAAGAAAAAACCCATTTGATGCATATTGCCAATTGCCGGGTACTATCATACAGCGGTTATTATGCCCAAACCGGGATTTCAAGCAAAGGCTGGCCTGTATGGGAAAATAAATTACCCCTTCCTCCCATGAATATTTTTGAACAGGAAAATTTGTTGCGGCAGCACATTGTGGAATATTTTGAAAGGGAAGAAATCATTAGCTTTAATAAAGAAAACAAGATATGAAAAACATACTGGTTATAGCCATTTTGGTAGGATTTTTTAGCACGTCCTGCAGGCCAAAATCCACTCAAAAAGACGTGATTGACAGCGTTGCAAAAGTGGTAAATGAAAAATGGGATCCTATAGTGCCCGATACTGCTTCCATGAGAAAAAACTCTGTAGTAGTGGAAATTATTACTTCTATGGGCAAAATGGAAGTGGCTTTATCAAATGCTACACCTAAGCACCGCGATAATTTTTTAAAATTGGTTAAAGAAGGCTACTACGATGGACTGCTTTTTCATAGGATAATGAAAGATTTTATGATTCAGGGAGGTGACCCCAAGTCGAAAAACGCAAAACCCAGCGAATCCCTTGGCCAGGGAGGACCCGGCTATACCTTGCCTGCCGAATTCATAGACACCTTGTACCATTACCGTGGCGCATTGGCCGCTGCAAGAACTGGAGATGAAGTAAATCCAACAAAAGCCAGCAGTGGTAGTCAGTTTTATATCGTAACTGGAAATTTAAACAATACGCAAATGCTCAGAGACGGATTGAAAGAAAGGGCCATACTCTCCTTTCTATCCAATGACGAAAATATGAGCTATAGGATGCGGTTAGAAACTTATCAAAACCGCGGTGATATGGCTGCTATGAACGTTTTAATCCGCGAATTGGAAACTGAAATCAAACCCCTTTGGGACAGTTTGTACAATTCTTTGCCTGCAAAAACGAGGCAGACTTATGCCACCTGGGGTGGTTTTCCCAAACTGGATAAAGAGTACACCATATTCGGTTTCCTCATATCAGGATATGATGTTTTGGACCAAATACAGCAAGTTCAAACTGGCAGTGGAGATAGGCCAGTAAAGGATGTTACCATCATTAGGGCTAGGGTGATTAAAGAAAACTAAACACCAAAATATTTGGTATTTACAGCAAATAGTGCTATATTTGCATCACTTTTCCAAGTATTTTAGGAAGGGGGCCGGCGAAAAGCAGTCCCCTTTTTTATTGGTATGACAAAGTTGGCAGAAACGATAAAACAATTGGTAAATGCTGAAGCAGCCGAACACAATGCATTCATTGTGGGTCAGAATTATGCTGAAAAAGGCCTATATCAATATTACGTTGATTCTTCAGAAGCTTTAACCATGAATATTTTGGCAGAAATCACCAGAGGGGTTTCCAAAAAAATCGATGAACTGGAGTTGTCTGATGAGGCCTTCACTTTTGAAGTATCTTCACCTGGAGCTGATACGCCATTGGCTGATATTCGGCAGTTTGGCAAACACATTGGGAGAAGTTTTGAAATTGCCTTGGCCGATAAAAAAATAGAAGGAAAATTAACTGAAATAAAAGACCAATTGGTTTGTATTGAAGAAATAAGAACCGAAAAAATAGAAGGAAAAAAGAAAACAATAACAGAAAATTTCGAAATTCCATTTGACACAATTAAATCAGCAACTATAAAAATTTCATTCAAATAAGACATGAAAGCGAAGACACAGGACCTGGGAATCAACCTGGTAGACAGTTTCTCCGAGTTTAAGGAGTTTAAAAACATTGACCGCGCAACCATGATGCGCGTTTTGGAAGATGTATTCCGCAGCATGCTGCGGAAAAAACACGGCAATGATGCCCGATTTGATATCATTATCAACACCGAAACCGGTGATATTGAAATGTATCACTTGCGCCTGATTGTTGAAGATGGTGAGGTAGAAGATGAAAATCTACACATCAGCATTTCAGATGCCACCAAGTTGGAACCTGATTATGCCGTAGGTGAAGACTGCATTCAGGAAGTATTTTTGGATGATTTTGGACGCCGGAGCATCCTAAATGCACGCCAAGCCCTGATGAGCAGGATTTTGGAACTTGAAAAAGACGAATTGTTCCGCAAATATGCCGACCGTAGGGGTGAAATTATTACCGGCGAGGTATACAATGTGTGGAAACGCGAAATCATGGTTTTGGATGATGAAGGAAATGAACTCATTATGCCAAAAGAACATATGATTCCCCGCGATATGTTTAAAAAAGGCGACACCATTCGTGCAGTTGTGCATGAGGTGAACATGGATAAAGGTTCTCCAAGAATCATTATTTCACGCACTTCTCCCGAATTCCTAGAAAGGTTGTTCGAACTTGAAGTTCCTGAAATTTTGGATGGTTTAATTACCATCAAAAGGGTGGTTCGTGAACCAGGTGAACGCGCAAAAGTGGCTGTTGAAAGTTATGATGACCGTATAGATCCGGTAGGAGCCTGCGTAGGTGTAAAAGGGGCTCGTATTCATGGAATCGTTCGTGAATTGAGAAATGAAAACATCGATGTAATCAATTATACCACCAACAATGCTTTGTTTATTCAGCGTTCATTTCAGCCTGCGGCAATTACCCGCATGGAATTGGATGACGTAACCAAA
>JADYZD010000181.1 GCA_020853295.1 Bacteroidia bacterium
AAAAGTGATATGCTGGATGCTGAATTGGAAAAAGCCATCAGAAATGAATTTCCTAAAGATGTGGAATTGTTGTTTTTCTCGGCAGTTGCACAAAAAGGCATTACAGAGCTTAAAGATGTATTGTGGAATGCAATAAATGAACCTGTATGAATGATTTGATAAAAGGGTTTACGGCACCTTTTCAGGCATTTGGATTTATTTTTAGCCGTGGAATGGCAAAGTGGTATTTGGTACCCATACTCATTTGGGTGGTTTTGGTTTTTGGCTCCACATTTACACTTGCCGGTTGGTTGTCGCCCTACATTAAAACTGCCTTAGAAAACTGGTTGGGCGAATCCGTTGGGGCAGATGCCAATTTTTGGGAAATGGTAAAGGGCTGGCTCCACACCGGATTGCAGTTTGCTTCAGCTTGGGTGTTACACATTCTCATCTGGTATTTTTTGGGCAGGATAATGAAATATGTAATTTTAATTATCATGTCGCCCTTGTTGGCTTATTTGTCTGAAAAAACAGAAAGCATTTTAACAGGCAAGGAGTATCCATTTGAAATCATTCAGCTGTTGCAAGATGCCTGGAGGGGAGTGCTGATTACCCTGAGAAATTTGGGAATTGAATTGTTTTTTATGGCCATCGGCTTTTTTCTTAGCATGGTTTTGCCTCCTGTAGCACCTTTTATAGGTTTGGCATTGTTTGGGTTGAATTCCTATTTCATGGGATTCAGTATGTTTGATTATTATACCGAAAGGCAACGCATGAACATATCAGATAGCGTGGGGTATATTCGCCAAAACAGAAACAAAGTTTTGGGATTGGGATTGGGATTTAATGTAATGTCGTTTGTCCCCTTTGCCGATTGGGTAATTGCCCCCATAAACGGCGCTGTTGGCGCAGTATTGTGCTTGGAACATGAGCCCGATTTTCAGAATAACTCCCAATAGTTTATCATTTAAGTGATGCTTACACGCAGATGACGTGTTAGTTCGGTGCGATATTTGTATTTTTGCGCTTCGACTAAATTGTATGTACTCCTTTAAAATCAAAACAACGCTTGCTGCCATCATGTTTGCAGCTATGGGTTCGGTTTTCGGGCAATTGGCACCGAATGTTATTTTTTCTTACAAAAACAATCCGGTTTCTTTAGAAGAATTTGAATATCAATACCTCAAAAACAAAAAAGTAGGTGATGAAACCATTACTGAGGCAGATATTAGAGAGTACCTGGATTTGTACGTAAAGTTTAAGTTAAAATACCAAGATGCCAAAGATGCGGGCATGGATACTTTGCGCGACTACACCACAGAATTGGCCGGTTACCGCAACCAATTGGCCAGAAATTACCTGTATGACAAAGAGGTAACCGATGCACTTGTTTTAGAAGCCTACAACAGGATGTTGCAAGAGGTAAGGGCCGCACATATTCTTGTAACTGTAGATGCAGATGCGAGTCCTGCCGATACCTTGGCAGCTTACAATAAAATAAAAGCTTCTTATGACATGGTCATGTCCGGCAAAGCCACTTTTGAAGATCAAGCCAGAAGTATGAGTGATGACCCAGGTTCTAAAGAAAATGGAGGCGATTTGGGTTATTTTACTGCTTTACAACTGGTTTATCCTTTTGAGAATGAGGCATACAATACTGCCAAAGGTGATATAAGTAAAATTTTTAGAACCCAATTTGGTTACCACTATTTAAAAGTACTGGATAAAAGAGCCAATAAGGGCGATATCAAAGTGCGCCATATTCAATTAAGGGTAGGGCACAATGCCAATGCTACGGAGGAAGCAGTAAAGAAAAATATTGATGATATTTATCAAAAATTGAGTACTGGAGAAAGCACATTTGAGAAAATGGCTTACAGCTATAGCGAAGATTATAACAGCAAATACCAAGGGGGTGAAATGGATTTTATCAGCGTAACCCAGTTTGTTGGAGATCCTGAACGCCAACGTTGGGCAGATATGGCTTTCAATTTGGCAAATGATGGAGATATCAGCATGCCATTTAGAACTGCATTGGGATGGCATATTTTACAAAGGGTTAGAATACGTCCATTGGGCACTTTTGATGTGATGAAAAATACACTAAAAACCCAAGTGCGCAATGACCAGCGTTCTCAAAAATCGGTTAATGCTTTGGTAGAAAAAGTAAAAATTGAAAACAATTATGCCTTTTTCGAATCATCATTTAATGCCTTATTGAACAGCTTGGATAGCAACTATAAAAAAGGAACATTTAAGAAAGAACAATTGCCACAATTTGCACCATTGACCAAGCCAGCAAAACCGGTAAGGGGCAACGTGTTTGTTCAACCCAATGTATCTGGCACTCCATTGGTAAATTTGGAAATATTTAGGTTGGGCACAGAAACACATAATGTGGGTGAATTTGCAACCTATTTGGAAAAAAATTCAAAACCTGTAAATGGATCTGTTGAAATTAACCTGAAAGAACAATACCAGAACTGGACTACAGAGCAATGTGTTGCTTATCAAGATAAACATTTGGAAGAAAAATCAGCTGAGTTTAAGAATATCTACCAAGAATATGCTGAAGGCATTTTGATGTTCTACCGCAAAAAAGATATGGTATGGGATAAAGCCAATTCAGATTCTGTAGGTTTGGATAAATATTTTAGCCAGCACAGAGAGGAATACCGCTGGAAAGACCGCTTTTTAAGTGAAGTTTATTTCTGCGAAAGCGAAGCTGGAATGAATAAAGTGGCCAAACAGGTTAAGAAAAAGATGATTCCAGATTCAATAAAAGCTTATCACAACCGCATTAAACCTTTAAGTGTGGATTATAAAAAAGGCAAGTACGAGGAAACCGATAATTATTTATTTGCCGATAAAAAAATGTTGGCCGATTTGTTTGCAAATCCAGCTTATAGAAAGAAAAATAAAATTGTAAAATTGGGCAAGTATGGCGACGATTATGTGCTCGTAAAAGTAAATGAATTTATTCCTGCCGGATTAAAAACATTGTCTGAAACCCGCGGACCAGTAACTGCCAAATATGAAGAATATCTTGAAGAAATTTGGACTGCCGAACTTCAACAACGTTATCCTGTGGTGATTAACGATGCAGCATTAACTGCATTAATTTCTAGACTTACCAAGTAACTTTTTAGCCTGTGCGCTGTATTAGAATTAGTTTGAAAAAGTATTTACTCATTATAGCCACAGTGCTTAGTGGCCAATCGCTTTGGGCGCAGGCACAACATGTTGATGGTATATTGGCCATTATCGGTGATAAAATAATTATGCGCAGCGATTTGGAGACTGAAAAGGCCCAGTTGATGCGCACAGGTGGTGTGTTGGATACACAAGCTTATGTGTGTGCTGTTCTTGAAAAACTCTTGGTAAAGCAAATGATGCTTAACCAAGCAGAAATTGACAGTTTGCCACTTGCTGAGGATAGGGTAGAAGCAGAAATTGACAACCGCTTGCGGTACTTTCAACAACAGGCTGGCAGCCAAGCTGAATTGGAAAGATATTTGGGCAAAAGTATTTCGGAATATAAAGACGAAATACGGCCCAAAATGAGAGAACAACTCCTAATTCAGGAAATGGAAAGCAAGCTTACCTTGGACGTGAAAATAAGTCCAGCTGAGGTAAAGGAGTATTTTGAACAAATACCTAAAGACAGTATTCCTATTATACCTGCTGAGGTAGAGGTGGCACAATTGGTGATAGAAGCCCCAATATCGCAAGAAGCAAAGGAATTTGCTAAAGCGCAACTCGAAGAGTTGCGCGCCCGAATCGTAAAAGGTGAAAGCTTTGAAAAGCTGGCCAGATTGTATTCTGAAGATCCAGGTAGCAAGGAAATGGGTGGCTTGTTGCCAGAGTTTGGAAGGGGCGAAATGGTGCCAGAATTCGAACGTATGGCTTTAAAGCTCAAGGC
>JADYZD010000182.1 GCA_020853295.1 Bacteroidia bacterium
ATTTGGCTCCTATATTCAGTTTAATATTGTTGCGAATGCGGTAATTCCCATTTACAAAAACATCTGAAAAACCGAATGTGGTAATGCCATTTCCACTTTGGCCCAGGGTGGTTACCCTTAAGTCAAACCCAAATTTGTTGTTCAACCGCCTTGAATAGTCGAGATACGCACCCCGCACACCAATAGAGTGATCTGCCCCACCTATAAAACCTGCAATTTTTATATCGTTTTTATATTGGGCATTGCTATCGGTTGTAGATGGTTTAACACTATTGATGGTGCAGAATCCAGCATCGCTGCAGCCTTGTGCATGGGCCTGTACAGTTGTAAAATAGAAAAACAGGATTAAGGCGGTGTATTTTATATGGGTGTTCATTTTGGTAATTCAAATTAAATAAAAAAGCAGCAAACAAGGATTGCAATTATGAACCCTTGTTTACTACTCTGGTGTTAATGTGTGTATTTTGAGCAATACACGGTTATCTTTTTTTAGCTTTTACCTTACTTAGAAAAGGTAAAGTCTTTTGATGAAGCTTTGCCATGGCAGCCATTACACATACCATTCATCATACTTGCGCCGCCCCTCATCTCCATGCCCGACATGTCTTTTGCTATTTTGCCATTGGCATCCAACATAAACCATTCCCAGTCGCCTGTAGTAGGATTAAAGCCATTTCCGCGTTTAACCATGCCTACAATTTCATTTACAGTACCAGCGGGATTGGTAGAGTGTTTTACACAAATGGTACCCACTGGATAAGCACCATTTACCCGAGCTTGTCCATTTTTAAAGTACACTTTGCGGGTTACTGTAGAATCATTTCCTGCATGCGCTACATCCAATGATGGACTTGGTCCAAAGTTGGTTTTGTCTAAGCTCCAATTGCTAAAGTTGGCAAAGGAAGTGCTGTCTGCAATAAATTCAGTTGGAGTGGTTTTGTCTGCTGGCTTGTCATCTTTTTTACAAGATTGAATGCTGGCCGCTGTTGCAAACACAATTGCAAGTAGAGAAAGGGTAACTTTTTTGGTCATACTTTTTAGTTTAGGTTTATTGATTAGATATACCTTAATACCATCAAGACCCATCCATCACCCGTAAAACTAAAAAATATTAATTTTTTTCTTCTTCTTCCTTTATCCGCCTTAATTGTTCTACACACTTAAATTTTTGATTATGGGCATTGTTCTTCGTTTCATACCCATATTCCAATTGTATTTGCTCTATGGCCTTGTTTTTATAAAATATGTCTGAAATCAAATTCTGGCAGTGCTTGGTTGCTTTTTGAAGGTAATTCTGCAATTTTTCAGCATATGTTTTCCCTTTTTCTATTTCCAATTCAATCTCTTCATACAAATTGCTCTCATGCTCTGCGGTTAAATATGTCATTCTCTTGCCCGTACGTAGTTGTTTAAACCAAATATTTCTAGCGATTGCAAATACATATGTTTTTAAGGATGCAGAAAGTGAAAAATTGTCTTTTTTCAATTTTTCAATAAGCACCATCATGGTATCTTGGTACACATCTTCCGCGTCACTTTTATTTCCATTGTTGGTTAAAATAAATTTCTCAATACTGGAATAAAATGTATTGTATAAATGCTGGTCAACAGTGATTTTGGGTTTTGCTGTTGCACCCTGAGCTGCGGTTATAGCCATTTAAAGGGTATATTTTTTTAATTGGGAATTAATGGGTAATAATTTTTTGGGTAACAGTGTTTTCGGTATTAAATGCCCTAATTACATAAATGGAAGCCGGCAATGCCGATAGGTCGATAGAGGTTGTCATGGTCTCTACCTTTTTAGAATAAACCTTTGTGCCATTGCTGTTATACACTTCCACATTCCAAGGCAAGGTGCCGTTAAAGGCAATGTTTGCAAATTCCGCAGCTGGATTTGGATAGACAGAAATAAGTGAAGAAGCACTTGGCGTTTTCATAGATGCGACCTGATTCCCAATTACTTTAGAGGCAGCAGCTTGTACCAAACTTTTTGTGCTGGAATCTTGTAAAATAGCCAAAGTATAGATGCGGCTCTTGTTCCAAACGGAATTGTATTTGGTATAAAAAGTATAAATCTGCGAATCACCCACAGTTGCTGGCAGTGTAACGCGCAATCCAGTGGTTTGTGATGCCGATTTTCTGTACACATCAAAATGTTTTTTCTCATTATTGCCACCGGTATAAGTAACTGTATCTTCCACCATAGCAACAAACAAAGCCAAGGTTCCTAGTGAATGCGATGCTTCAGTTTTTATAATAACGGTGGATTTAATGGAGTCGGTTCCAAAGTTAGATTGTGTTACTGAAACGCTTGCAGGTGTAGTTTGCGATTGTTGTGCAGTGAATATAGAATTACTTGAATAATTGGATCCCGATGAAATGGCACTCCCATTGATTACCAATCTAGGTGTACTACCATAAATTCCATAGTAATTGGTTCTAGCGTCGTTGTCTACTGAATTTTGTTTGAAAAGCAAACAACTGGACTATGGAGCACTCGGATGTATGGTAATATGCAATGCATTAGATAAGGTGTTATAATTGGTATAAAACCCCGGATTTCTTGAGGCACAGTTGCTACATTCGGTATTGGTGAAATGCTCAACCACAATTTTCTTTGCCACTTGAGCCTTAGCATTTTGTGAAATAAATAGGCCAGATATACCAAGCGCTATCGTCCATTTTATAGTGGATTTTGAAATATTCATTGCCGCAAATTATGGCAGTATTTTGTAGAGAATTGTCAAATAATGAATGTGATTTTACTTTTTACATAAATCTGTTTTTTATATTTTTTTCAATAGAATTTAAATTTCTTTAAATCAGTTATTTGCATAAAAAAAGGAATTTCAAGCCGAAATTAAATCGCTTTCATTCATTCCCTACCTTTGCACCCTTGATGCCGTTAAAGTCCACTTGGAGGTGCCCATCGAATATTGCGCTGGTAAAATACTGGGGCAAAAAAGAGGGTGGGGTGCAACTGCCCGCAAATCCCAGCATTAGTTTAACCCTTTCCGATTTGTATGCCCAAACATCCATCACCTTGGTGCATGGCAATGTAAGCGGTCAACCCGCTTTTTCATTTTTACTAGATGGACAGCGCAAACCGGGATTTGAACCCAAAATTCTGGCGTTTTTGCAACGCATTTGGAACGATTTACAAGTAGTGCGCGAGTACCACTTGCACATTGAGTCGGTCAATAATTTTCCCCATGGTACGGGTATTGCCAGCAGTGCTGCCGGTTTTGGTGCACTGGCCTTGTGCATTTGCGATTTGGAAGAACAAATCACTGGCGTAAAGTTTGAAAATTTGCAACAAAAAGCCAGTGAATTGGCGCGATTGGGAAGTGGCAGTGCTTGTCGCAGCTTGTTTTCCGGCGCCGCAGTTTGGGGAGAAACCCCTGTAGTGCAAGGCGCTTCTGATTTGTATGCCGTTCCTTTTGACAAACCCATAGCTGAGCCGTTAAATGATTTGATGGATGCTGTGCTCATTGTGGATGATGAGGAAAAACAAGTGAGCAGCACCCAAGGACATGCTTTGCTAAAAGGCAATGTGTATGCTCCTGCCAGGTATGCAGCAGCCCAGGAAAATATGCAGCGCATTTCCGATGCATTGAACAAAGGCAGTATTCGCAGTTTTATTGCTATCGTTGAAAGTGAAGCCCTGCAATTGCACGCCATGATGATGGCCAGCAGTCAATATTATATCCTCATGCGGCCAAACACTTTGGCTATTATCGAGAAAATATGGAAGTTTAGAGAAAATACGGGCCTTCCTGTAATGTTTACCCTAGATGCCGGCGCCAATGTGCACCTACTGTTTCCTAAAATGTACAATGCAGAAGTTGTGAACTTTATTGAAACTGATTTGTTAGCTTATTGCAAAAACCGACAGTACCTTTGCAGCAGCACTGGAAACGGTCCGGAAAAACAAAACGAATGATTAACCAATCTCTCTACTACGCCAAGATTTTGTTGTTTGGCGAATACGGCATCATCGAAGATTCTATGGGATTGAGCATTCCGTACCATTTTTACAAAGGCACTTTATTAAAACCCAGCGGCAATAACACAGAGATAGAAACCACATCGAATAAAAGTTTGCTTGATTTTGTTGCTTACCTCAAAGCAAAAGAAGCTGATGGCAGTTTGTTGTGCAAACTCGACTTCAATAGACTCCAAAACGACCTAGAAAATGGCCTGTATTTCGACAGCAGCATTCCGCAAGGATTTGGTGTGGGAAGCAGCGGGGCTCTTGTAGCGGCCATTTACGATGGATATGCCATCAATAAAATTTCTGCCGATGATGTAAACCATGGTGATGAACTGGTAAAGCTTAAAGCCATTCTTTCCAATATGGAAAATTACTTCCACGGCACAAGTTCTGGTTTGGATCCACTGATTTGTTACCTAAACCTGCCTGTACTTATTAAATCCAAAAGCGATATGGGCACAGTGATGATGCCAGGCAGCAAAGCTGATGGCGAAGGTGCAATTTTCCTCATGAACAGCGGAAGTCCTGGAAAAACCCAGGGCATGGTTTCTATTTTCCTGAACAAGCTTAAAGAAGAGGGTTTCCGCAATTTGGTGCGCACCCGATTGAAGAAATACAATGATGAGTGCATCAAAGCATTCTTAAAAGGCGATACCAAACCTTTGTTTGAAAACCTCAAAGAACTCAGCAGCCTGTTTTTAGAAAACTTTAAACCCATGATTCCTGAGAAGTTTGAAGAACTGTGGCGCAAGGGTATTGAAACCAATGCCTACTACCTCAAACTCTGCGGAAGCGGCGGCGGTGGGTTTATCTTGGGCTTCACCCAAAACCTAGATGAGGCAGAAAAAATGCTCAAAGGGCATCAGCTTCAAGTAATTCATAAGTTTTAACATGACCGGCACAGGCCGGAATACTTTGGTAAACATTATGCTGCTGCTGCGGGCAGTGCGCTGGTACAATGTGGGCCTTATCCTTTTTAGCCAGTACCTCATTGCATTTTTTGTTTTTCATACCGGCCAGCAACTCTTGCATGTGCTCTCAGATGTGAAGCTCCACCTCATTGTATTTAGCAGTTCACTCGCCCTGGCTGGCGCATTTCTGATCAATGGGTTTTACGATATTGAAAAGGATTTGGTCAACCACCCCAAACGGGTGGCATTGTACCGCATGCTGGGACAAAATTTTTTACTCAATGTGTATGCCAGCACAGTGGTATTGTGCATCCTGCTTTCTTTAGCAGCCTCGGTTAAGGTGTTTATCTTTATTGTTGGACTGGTGTTTATGTTTTGGTTTTACAG
>JADYZD010000183.1 GCA_020853295.1 Bacteroidia bacterium
CAATTTTTCTCTGGCCCCTTCTAAGTTATTGCTCAATACAAAGTTGTCGTCATTCAGCTCTGTATTGTCCCTTTGGGCCAAAAACTTGGCCATTAAATGGCTGCCACTGTTATACCGGCTAATGGCAAACTTGGCTAGTTGCAAATCAGTTGGCAGTGCTTGCTTTCTATGTGCGCTGGCAAATACACCCCAAAGCAAGGGTGACATTACAAATGGGAACCAAATTTTAAAGGGTTTTCCATTGGCAATCGCTGCAATGGCACCTTCTGTAAGCATAATGGCCATATCCACCTCTTGCTGCTCTAATGCTTGCGACATGGCACCCGTTCCTCCCGGGTAGTCGGTCCATTCGTACACAATGCCATAACTGCGCATCACTTCTCTGGCAGCGGGCAATTGCCACATATAATTAAAGTGTTCGGGTACTCCCCCAAGTTTTATGAGCATTTACTCTTTTATAAATGCTTGTTGCATGCTGGCGCCTTGAACCGTGTATTTCAATACATAGCTTCCTGCTGCCAAGCCTCCTAAGTCCATTTGCACAGTTTCGGTTTGGCTATTCGGGTTCCACTGGGTGGATTTTTGTTTCCATCCGGTGATCATTTGCTGTCCTGCAGCATTGTAAATGCTTACTTCAGAAATCGGTGCATGGAGCTCTAAATACAAATATTGTCCGGCCGGAACAGGATACAATCGGGCATTTTTAGCACTCATTTCATCTACTGCCAAACTGTTAAATGTCACCAGATTGCTGCTATCAGAACTACAACCGTTATTGGTAAGCACACAACGGTATCCGCCATGTTGGGTGAGTTTTTTAATATTGCCTGTACCTACTGCTGTTCCATTTCTATACCATGTATATGTTCCCGCCCCTACATTGGATACATATAAAGTATCCCAGCTAAGGGTAATGGTTGGTGTGGCAGGTTTGGGATTGACGTTGAGTGCAATCTTAGAAGATGTAATTAAATTCTGTGGCAAAATACATTTACCGGGTACAAATACTTGAGCATACACTTCAGCCCCATTTGTAGGATTGGAAACAGTAAGTGTTGCTGCATTGCCTGTTTGCACCACATTGTCCAAATACCAAGAATACGAGGGTGAAGTACCCAAATTGGTGCCACTAGCCACCACATTTAATGGACTGCCCGCACAGCCTGTAGGCGCATTTACGCCTAGCGTGGGAGTAATATTGGGCAAAACAACTGGACTCAATGTATTGGTTTTAAATGTGGGTGGACTCACACATTTTTTATTGCTTACCAAAGTAACATTAAAAGTTTCGCCTGCAGTTGTAGCCAATTTCATTTGGTTCAAACTGTTGTTTACCGTATTGCTGCCCAGTTTCCAAGAGTAACTGGTTATGCTGCCAGTTAATGCGCTGGCCACATTCGCAGTAAAAGTTATAGAATCGCCTGTGCAAATGGTGTCTTTGTTTGCTGTTAATGTTGCAGCACCAGCAATGGTATCAGTTACTTTAAAAAAGCTGCTGCGTGTAAATGCATTGGCCCCCAGCTGGTTGGTAGCAGTTAATTTTACGGTGTAAACTCCACCTTTTGTAAATGCCAATGTGGGGTTTTGTGAGGTGCTATCAGAATTGATGAACTTATAACCGGCAGGACTCACATTCCACTCCCACTGTGTTGGGTTGTTCAAACTGCTGTCTTTCAGTTGCAGGGTTTGGTTGCTGCAAATATCCACTGCACTGGCACCAAAATAAGCAATAGGGTTGTTTTTGGCCCAAGCATCGCTGATAAATAAGCCGCGACCATGGGTGGCTGCTAGCAACATTTTATCGGAACTTCTATAACGCAAAGTGGCCGTTTTTACCGCCCCCATTCCCTGTTGGTAAGCCGTCCATACTGGGTTTGAAGCATAAATATCCGATGTGCCATAAACACCCAATTCGGTAGCAATTACGGCCTCTCCTATTTTATTTGGATTGAGGATAATGCTCCACACAGGAATATTGCCCAAATTGCCATCTTTAACAGACCAGCTGCTGCCCCCATTGGTGCTCACATATATTTTGTTTAAGCCATAATTGGAAATGGTTACCGCTATGGTGTCGCCACTTCTTAAATTGTATACGTCAGTAATATTTCCAGCATTGATTGTGCCTGTAATGTTGGAGAATGTGGGAGAAGTTGCCCATGCATCTTGAGTCACATACAATTTGCCTGCATCTGTACCTACAAATAGGCGGGTTTTGCTTCCACTTAGTGGAAATGCATCCAGCGTGCTTGGCACCCCACTCGCGGTCCATGTAACAGTTTGCAATGTACCAGGACCACTGGTTAATTTGATGCGGTAAATGGCGCCTTGGGCTTTGGCAGTAAACAATCCGCTGCCGGCTTCGTCCCACTCTGCGGCATTAATGAATTTTCCTGTAGCGCCATCGCTTATCAAATTGCCTGAGGCTGTCCAGTTGTTGGTGGTATAGTAATAGTTATTGTATACATAGGAGGAGATTTGCTTGTTGCTGTTTGAGGCTGAAATAAAACAAGCAGCGCCATCGCCACCAGTTACCTCAGTGCCCGCAGCTGTGCCTGAAGCTGTAATCTTAATTGTACCATTGTCTTGCATGCCGCCGAGCAAAGTATTGCTGCCACTGCCGCCTGCCATATCTGCCCAGTAAAATTGGGAGGTAATGTAGTTTTTGTTGCGTTCAGCAATCACATTGGAACTAGCTGCAGAAGCCAGGTTGGATGTATAAAACACGCCACCATCGGTACCAAACAAACAGGTACTGCTGCTGCCCTTTTTAAATGCAATTTGGTGCTGATCGGCATGCACATAAGAGCAATTTAAAGTATTCAAATTGGCATTGTTGCTCCATTTGCTAATTTGGCTCCAAGAACTGCCACCATTGGTGCTTCTAAACAAATCAATTCCCCCAGCAACAACAGTATTGGTATCATTAGGGTCTACAGCCAATATCAAATCGTACCAAGCCTGACCTCTGGAAAAATCCCACTTGCTGATGCCCAAATCGGCATCATCGGGCTTGGCCATGACTGTCCATTTGCTGCCACCATTGTGGGTAACCAACATGGTATCCAATTTTTGGCTGTTTTCAAACGCAGCATATACAATGTTGGCGTTCCCTGGCGCACAGGCCAATTCTACTCGGCCTTCCTTGCCTAAGGTGTATTTCACAGACCATGAGGTACCATTGGTACTGTAAAGCACGCGCCCGCCCCCTCTATCGCTGCCAGAATATCCATTCAGTCGGGTACCTGCCCATAAATTGTTGTTCGCATCCAATTCCATATCCGCAATGGCATACTTGGCACCATTGGCCGCATTTCCAATTACATTGGTCCAGCTCGTTCCATTGTTGGTGCTTCTTAAAATACCGTAAGAACTCAGTCCTTGAAAAGAACCCGCATGGTAATTGGCATCAACTGCAGCATACACCACTGCACTGCCACTTTCATTGCGCACTATAATGTCATTTACATAGTAAAAGGTAGCTGAATTGGCCAACCAATTAAAGGTTTTGCCAGAATCTGCACTGCGCCACATGCCGTAGCCCCGAGAAATGGAAGAATTGGATCCATAACCTTCTCCCGTTCCTACATACATTACCCCAGAATTTACGGGGTCGAAGCCAATTGCAGAAATGCTCAGGTTCGACCACAATGCACTTACATGTTGCCAAGAACTGTTGGTATTGGTAATATCGGTATTGTACCATAAACCACCAGTAATTCCACCAGCCCATACTTTTTTACCCGTTGCATCCCAGGGATCCCACGCCAGTGCACGGGTTCTTCCGCCAATATTGTTCGGCCCGCGTTCCGTCCATGGTGTATTGGTGGTACCAGGCATAGCGCTGTACAAGGTTTGCTCTTGTTTGTTCAATTCCTGCAAGGCTTCCATCAACACTTCTGGAGTGGGTTTGCCCAATGATGGGTTCATGGTGGCAATAAACTGCTGTATCCAATATAAATCGGGAGTTGCCTGCTTGTTTTCAGATTGTTGCTTACTGTGATGTTTTTTCGCTTCTTTGGTAAGGCGCTTTTCAGTTTTGCGCACCAGTTTGTTGTAGTTTTTAACTTCTTGTGCAAGAGCAAATTGGCTGCTGCAAAAACACAGCAAAAGCCACAGTGATAAGAGTTTTTTAATCATTTTCCTCCAGAAATAATTCGAAGCCCAAAGGTAAGCAAGAAATGTTTAAAATTATAGCTAATTGGGCATATGATGTTCTACATCATTTTAGTATTGTGCCATTGTTATTTATCACCAATTTTGGTTTGATACATTGCATCATTTTTCTTTCTGATAATGCTTTAAATCCTTTTTTCAAATGCACAACTTTTGGCTGAAAATGTCCTTTACATGTCCTCTTCTCTTTGTTTTTTATACCGAATTTCGCAGGCAATTACCTTCCAATGCCCACGAAATTTACTTTCTTAATTCTCCCACAAATACATATTCTGGATTTGGCGGGACCAGATCAGGCCATACATGAGGCTATCGATTACAAGGCCGATTTTGAGATTGAATATTGCGGCCTCAATGAAACAGTAATTACCAGCAGTGGATTGCCTTTTGGAACAGTAAAGCACTTTTCTGAAACCAAACTTTCTAAAGGCGATTATTTAATGATTCCTGGGGCAGCTTATTCCTACCTCACCTCATCAGAATTTTTGCAGAGAAAAGGCTTGTTTGAATGGATTCGAGAGCTGCACCAAAATGGAACCAACATTTGCAGCATTTGTATGGGTGCTTTTGTAATGGCAGAATCTGGATTGCTAAACAATAAAAAATGCACTACGCACTTTAAAAAAACACGGGAATTGCAAGAACGTTATCCCAAAATTAAAGTGCAAGAGAATATATTATATACCGATGAAGACAATCTGTATACCAGTGCAGGTATTGCTGCAGGCATAGATTTAACATTGCATATTATTGAAAAATTAAAAGGCAGTTATTTTGTGCATTTGGTGGCACGTGAGTTGGTCGTATACAACCGCAGAAAAGGAAATGATGTGCAGGAAAGTGAGTTTTTAAAATTTAGAAACCACATCCACAGCGGCATACACAGGGTTCAAGATTTTATAATAGACCACATTCAAAATAAACATCCGCTTAGAGAATTGGCCGATATCGCCAATATGAGTGAAAGAAACTTAACGCGTATTTTTAAAAAAGAAACCGGCATTACCATTATTGAATACATCACCAAAATTCGTCGGACCTTGGCAAATGAATTAATAAAAAATCCCGATTTATCTAAAATAGAAGTAGCCAATAAAGTAGGCCTGTTAAGTGAAAGACAACTGATGCGAATTTTAAAAGAACAATGAATAAATTCGTTTTTCTTTCTATTTTTACTTTCCATTTTGTGGGGATTTATGCCCAGCAAATAGATACCAAACATACCGCACTTTACCTGCAATTTGATTGGCAAAAAAGACAAGCATTTGGCATTGCAAAAATCACCTTTTCACCAATCGAAACTACCAGTGTTGTAAGCCTTGATGCGGCTGAATTGGGGGTTGAAAAAATCACCTTTAATGGTAAATCTTTGCAGTTTCAAAACAATGCCAATAATTCCAGCCAAAACTTGACAATTCAATTGGGAAAATCTTACAGTCCGGCCGACACTTTAACACTTGAAATTTCTTACCATACCCTATATGAAAATCGATCTGACCCTTTGAATATTGGTGGTAGTTTTGGGCATGGATTGCGCTTTATGAAGTCAACCTATACCACGCCCAACAAGCACAAACAAGTTTGGAGTTCTGGCGAGCCCGAGGGCAACAAATACTGGTTTCCTTGTAATGAAAACATCAGCGACATCCACACCACAGAAATATTTGTCACTGTAGAAAAACCTTTGATGGCTTTGGGCAATGGTACTTTAGTCAATACAATAGAGCATAAAAACGGAACCCAAACATTTCATTACTCCAGCACACGCCCTTTTCCCAATTATCTTGTATCCATAGTGGTGGGTGAATACAGCCTCTTCACTCAAAAATGCGCAACTACACAAATTATGCATTATGGCTATCCGCAAGAAATGGATGCACTTAAAGCAACGGTGAATTTGTTGCCAGATATGTTGCATTTTTTAGAGCAAAAAACCGGACATTCATATCCCTTTCAGGAATACCGGCAAGTGGTGGTGCAAGACTACCCTTTTCCTGGGCTTGTGGGGCAAAACGGAATTGGCATATTGTCGGACAATTATATTGACGATTTTGGTGTGCACCGTGATTTTCAATATCTATGGGATGGGGTTGCCATTCAAGCAATGGCCAACCAGTGGTTTGGCAATATGCTCATGCCAAAAGATTGGAAAGATATATGGCTCAACAATGCTTTTGCCCAATATTTCGCTGGCCTATACACAGCCAAGTGTCACGGAAATGCTGAATATTTAATGTGGTACCATCCTTTCGAAAAAGGCGCTGTATTGGGCGATTGGAATGCAGGGTATGTTCATCCAATTGTACCCGATTCCATCGGTGATTTGGGCAATTTTACAGGAGATAATTACTCAAAATTCAGAGGCGCATTGGTGTTGCGCATGTTGCAACATGAATTGGGCGATTCACTCTGGTGGAAAGCAGTTCAATATTTCGCAAATACCCATGCTTATAAACAGGTGAGCACCGCGGATTTTATCAATGCCATCGAAAAAGTGAGTGGCCTATCATACCAATGGTTTTTCGACCAATGGTTGTTCAAAACGGGTTTGCCCAATTTTGAAGTAAGCACTTCTTATGAATTCAATACCAAACAGTTGCAAGTACATGTGGCACAAGTGCAAGACTGGGACAGTTTAAATCAATACCCAATGGTAAAATACTTTCAAGGCAGTGTTGGCATTGAAATCAATAACCGCATCGAAAGGGTATATGTTCAACCCAAACAAACAAATACCTTTTACTTTCATGTGGATTCTGCTCCAATGTGGGTGAATTTCAATTGCGAATCTGTTTTTTTAGCCGAAACCAAGCATACTAAAACCACCGAATCCTATTTGCATCAATTGAAATACAGCAAGGATGTGTTGGCCAAAAAAGAAGCGCTGAATGCATTAAAGGCCATTGCAAATGATTCGCTTACTACTCAAAATATTAAAACCGCTATCGAGAATGCATTTATCGCCGAAATACAATCTAATCAGTATTGGAGGTGGCGTCAGTTGGTATTGGGTGCATGGAGTGGAACCACAGCCCAGCCTTTTTCTGGTGAATCAATTGTTCTCCTAAAAGCACTGATCCATTCAGAGCAATCTTGGCTGAAAGCATCGGCAATTCGGATTTTGGGCAGCACCAACGACAGTGCACACTTGGATATTTATTTTGCGGCATTGGCAGACAGCAGCGACCGTGTTATCAACGCTGCAGCCATTGCAATAGGAAAAACCCACAGTTCAAAAGCCTTGGGCATTCTAATGAATTTAGAACACCAGAAATCTTGGAAAAACCAAAACCGCATTTCAGCATTAAACGGCTTAGAACAATTGGGAGATAGCTCGGCATTTGGTTATGCTTTGTTTTGTTTAAACGACCGGTTTGCACCCCGTTGGTATTTGGCCACCCCTACTTGGGATTATCCCTATGCAGCGGTAAATACCTTAGTGGCTTTGGGCAAAGGTCCTTTTGCATATCCCCTTCTGTTTGCCCGACTGGAGAAGGCATTGATGGATGCCGATATCAATGATGTATTTCAGAATGTTCAATTGATCGATCTGCTGCGCGATGAAAGAGCTACAGAAGTGTATCACTTGCTAAAAAAACAATTTCAAAATGATGGCACCATACTAAAGGCTATTGAATATTATGAAAACGCA
>JADYZD010000184.1 GCA_020853295.1 Bacteroidia bacterium
CTGCTTACTTTTTATATTTCTTTATAACCTGCTGCCAATTTTTTCCCATACTTCAGGCACCCATTATTTGGTGGGCGCTTCTGCTGGAGTTACGGCCATCATCATTGGCACTGCAACATTTGCACCCCACTATGCAGTGTATTTATTTGGAGTACTAAGGGTGGAACTAAGGTGGATTGCAGTTTTTAGGGTATTTTTCGACCTACTTGGCGCTACCGGAACAGATAATCAAGGTGGTTTTATTGCTCATTTAGGTGGGGCAATTTTTGGCCTCCTTTATATTTTACACATTAAAGGCAGTATTCATATTCCTTTAATTGATAATATTGCCGAGCTGTTTCGGCGAAAAAAAGCAAGAAGTCCAAGACCCGTGAGAAGTGCAAGTGTGAATATCAATAGAGAGAAACCCGTTAAGAATTGGGCTTCTCAAGAGGAAATTGACAGAATCTTGGATAAAATAAACAAAAGTGGATACGATAGCCTGAGCAAGGAAGAAAAAGAAACCTTGTTTCGAGCTGGTGATAATTGAATGCAGTGTTAAGGATAGCCAATCTCATACTATTTCCGCTAACCATTATTATAGGGTTGGTTTTAACCGCAGCCGGGCTGAACATGTATTTGCACCCCAAATTCTCTTCGTGGATACCGTTATTGGGGTTGCTATTCCCATATCTATTTTTGGTAAATACGGTTTTGCTGGTTTATTGGTGGGTGCAGCTTAAATTGAAATTGATTATCCCCTTGTGCTTTGGAATCATCAACTTGCCCCATGCTTCTAAGTATGTGCAGTACACCGCTAAAAACAAGCAGCAGAAAGATGATTTTGTAATTGCTACCTTTAATACACAATTATTTGGCGGAACCAGAGACAGCACATCTTTTGTTTCATTTATAAATAAATTAAAAGCAGATAGTATAGATATTTTATGCCTGCAAGAAGTATTTGCGATTGATGACCTAAAAAAAAGGGTACAACAAATAAAAAAGGCAGGAAATTTTGTTACCTATAATTTCGTACGGTTAATGCCCGACCGACCTTATGGCATGGTGGTTTTTAGCAAGTACAGTATTTTGGCCAACGGCAGAATCAATTTGGGTGATGCAGGAGGAAATATGGCCATTTGGACCGATATACATGTAGACCAAGATACCATAAGGATGTACAACTTGCACCTGCAGTCCATTCGCTTTAACCGCAGCGATTATGCGTTTATAGATAAGCCAGAAAATACGGGAAAAGGGGCTTTAGAAGGCTCTAAACACATTGTACAAAGGATGCGTTCAGCTTATGTTAAGCGTGCCAACCAGGCTGATTCTGTTGCGAAACACATGGAAAGTTCCCCTCACAGAATATTTGCAGTGGGCGATTTTAATGACGTGCCCTTGAGTTATGCATATCAAAAAATAGGTAAAGGCATGCTCGATGCATTTAGAGAGAGAGGCACTGGATTTGAACAAACGTATAAAGGCCCATTCCCCGAATTTAGAATTGATTATATTTTGTTCACCAAACAATATGTGTGCACCTCTTATAACAGCTATACAGATGTGCCAGGTGACCACAAATTATTGAGGGCCTCCTTTCATCGTTCAACTGTAGTTCAATAAATTCATTTGTGCATTGTATATTCGCGGTTCGATTGCCAAAAGCAGCGATCACAGAAAATCATGCCATATTTCTTCACTTCAGAATCAGTATCAGAAGGTCACCCAGATAAGGTTGCCGATCAAATTTCAGACGCACTCATAGACCATTTTTTGGCTTATGACCCCAACAGTAAAGTTGCTTGCGAAACACTTGTAACCACCGGTCAAGTAGTTCTTGCAGGTGAAGTAAAATCCAATGCTTACCTCGATGTGCAAGAAATTGCACGTGATGTAATCCGCAAAATCGGATACACCAAAAGTGAGTATATGTTTGAAGCACACTCTTGCGGTGTGTTCTCAGCCATTCATGAACAAAGTGCCGATATCAATCAAGGCGTGGATAAGAAAAAACGCGAAGAGCAGGGTGCCGGCGACCAAGGTATGATGTTTGGCTATGCCAATAATGAAACCGACAACCACATGCCATTGGCCATTAGCATTGCGCATTTGTTGTTAGAAGAGTTGGCTGCCATTCGCCGCGAAGGTAAGAAAATGAAATACCTCCGCCCTGATGCCAAAAGTCAGGTGACTATTGAATATAGCGACGACAACAAGCCAATGAGGGTGGATACCATTGTGTTGTCAACCCAACACGATGATTGGATAAAACCAAAAACAAACAAACCAGTAGATACCAAAAAAGCCGATGATTCCATGCTTTCAGAAATTTCTGATGATGTAAAAAAAGTGCTGATTCCAAGGGTATTGAAAAGGTTGCCAAAAAGGGTTCAAAACCTATTTGGAAAAGACATTAAATACCATATTAACCCTACAGGTAAGTTTGTAATTGGCGGCCCTCATGGAGATACAGGATTGACTGGGCGCAAAATTATTGTAGATACCTATGGTGGAAAAGGTGCCCATGGTGGTGGCGCATTTAGCGGAAAAGATCCAAGTAAAGTAGACCGCAGTGCCGCTTATGCTACCCGCCATATTGCTAAAAATTTGGTTGCAGCTGGTGTTTGTGATGAAATATTGGTTCAAGTGTCATACGCTATTGGGGTAGCAGATCCAGTAGGTGTGTATGTAAATACCAATGGCACTGCTAAAGTGAAAATGACCGATGGCCAAATTGCCGATACCATAATCAAAATGAAAGAGTTTAGCCTTAGACCTTATGATATTGAAACAAGGTTCAACTTGCGCAGCCCCATTTACTTGGAAACTGCTGCATATGGACATATGGGCCGCAAACCTGAAACTGTTACTAAGGTTTTCAATAAAGGAAAAGAAAACGAAAAAACTGTTAAAGTTAAATTGTTTCCTTGGGAAGAAGAAAACGCAGTTACCGCTGTGAAAAAGGCTTTCAAGTTGAAATAATTCAAAATAAATATTGCAAAAAATCCCGAGATTTCTCGGGATTTTTTTTTGACTACTGAATCCTGGTTTTAACCAGGAATTTGTGGTACTTCTATTTTTAAATTACCACTGCCTTTGGTAAATGTAATATTAAAAAGAATTGTGTGCTCGGTGTTGGGAACTACAGCTACCAGTGGATTATCATCTACATTCATAAATGTACTTAATGCCATTTTTAAGGGTAAAATATTTTCAGATTGAACTGAAATCACCAAACTGACAGAGAGATCTGAAAAAAAATGAAAATCCATAATAAAGGCGAATGAATCAATGGTAGTTTTTATTTTATCCAAACCAACAATTCGGGCATCATTCGATATTCCGGTCCAGTAAAGTGGTGTTGTATGGCCCATTCTGTGCTGTCAGTTTCAAATATATGCCAATAGGTTGGGATAGAACAGGATTTCTATAATCGCTTGAATTTGAAGTTCAACTGCTACCATAGAAGGGTAACTGCCTCTTTGCTTATGGGATGTGGTTGAAACTCTGTATTTTTGCACTAGAACTAAGAATCATGTGCGGAATTGTAGCATACATCGGTGATCGCGAAGCGTTTCCCATTATCATCAAAGGACTTAAACGTCTTGAATACAGGGGTTATGACAGTGCCGGTGTGGCCCTGCTCAATGATGGAATGCATGTTTTTAAGAAAAAGGGCAAAGTTGCCGAATTGGAAAATAGCATTCACCTAAGTGAACGCACTGGTAAAATTGGTATGGGACATACCCGCTGGGCAACCCATGGCGAGCCTAATGACGTAAATGCACATCCCCATGTTAGCCAAAGCGGAGATCTTTCGGTAATCCACAATGGAATTATAGAAAATTACGCCACCCTTAAAGAAGGGTTAATTCGCAGGGGACATAACTTTGTTAGTGAAACAGAGACTGAAGTGCTCATTCACCTAATTGAAGATATTATGGTGAATGCACAACTCTCGCTGCAAGAGGCGGTTCGTGTTGCGCTAAAACAAGTGGTAGGTGCCTATGCCATAGTAATTCTTTCTCAAAACCACCCCGAACATTTGATTGCCGCCAGAAAAGGCAGCCCGTTGGTAGTGGGAATTGGCAATGAAAGGGGAGAATTCTTCTTGGCTTCAGATGCTACACCAATCGTAGAATATACCCGACAAGTAATTTATTTAAATGATGGTGAAATTGCCGTAGTTGAGAATAA
>JADYZD010000185.1 GCA_020853295.1 Bacteroidia bacterium
ACAATTTTGCTTTCAATACTTGAATTCTGATGTGCTAAATCAAACGCTGATTTTTCCATATTAAAATTTACTTGCAATTTTCCATTTCGATTATAAAATAACCTTGTTTCTTAATGTCTGCTTCCCAATTAGGTCTTAAAGTCTCAACGTGGCAAAACTTGCATTCTTTTGATGTCAAAGGTTGGCCTTCTTGTCCTATTGTTTTTAGATACGCTTTGCCATAATCATAAATTACAACAGTATCTTTAATCTCCTCAGGTGCAAGAATGTCAAAGTGCATTATTGTTCCGTCTTTTTTAGTTACATAGGTGTCCCAAACTGCTACTTTCATTTTACTTGTCGTTTTATTTTGTGTTTGGCTGAAACCTTGAGTTAAGATTAAAAGCAAAACAATGTTTAATAAATATTTCATTTCTTCTTAATTTAGAATAAAATGCCCCACAAAGGTAGTTATCCTAACTTTGTGAGGCAAATTTTTTAACCTTTAACGTCAGCCATTGAAGCACCGAAATTAAGGTGCAATACATTCCCATTTGGTGTTAGCAATGCAGGAACAGATTTTACACCTGCCTTTTCAGCTTCTGCAATTCGGTTACGGTCTTGGCCAATGTGAACAAGTTCTACATTGTCTGCACCAATTAGATTAACGATGTCTTGCTCTGCACTTATGCAAACTGGACATCCTGCGTGATAGAAAATTGATTTACTCATTTTTTTAAATTTAATATGTTACGACATTATTGTCGGTGCAAATATAGTTAGGACAACTAACTAAAACAAGTAAAAGTTTTCAACTGGTTAAAATTCAGGTCAAATTAGCTGTCTGTTTTGGTGGTTGGTGTCGTCTGCTACACTTACAGGTAACTTGCTTATTGGCGCTACTTCATATCACATACCCGCCAAATCCGGTTGAATATGCGCCACTGTGCAGCCTGTTATTTTTCAAATATACTATGCAGGCTTTTTTATTCAAAGTTTATGAAACACAGATGGGAAGTTGGACAGCTGATTTAAAAATTCAAGGTTTCAAAATGGGAAAGGCAGGTGGCTGCTGTTTATATTTGCCCTACCCTATTATGTTGCTCTTAAAACCCAACTGTGAACACTGCGGAACATTGCTACCGAACAACAGCGAGGATGCCATGATATGCAGTTATGAATGCACTTTTTGTCGCAATTGTGTAGCCGATTTGCTCGAAAATGTTTGTCCCAATTGTGGGGGCGGCTTTGTTCAGCGTCCGCCAAGGCCTGCCATGGGACTTCGCCGACACCCTGCAAGCACAGTTACCTACTTAAAACCCATAGATATGCAGGCATTTTTGCCCCTTAAAAAACGGCTGGTGCACCTTGCACCTACAGAACGGTAAACCCTATGGAACTGCGCGTAGAACTATTGAAACCCAAAGATGAGGTACTGGCCCCACTGCTCAGTGCCTGGTACCAAGAAGAGTGGCAAAGCATGCCCAGCACCACCCAGCGCTTGCTCGACCTCCACCCTACAGAAATCGTGTTTCACATGGTGCTGTTTGCCGACGGGGTGCCTGTAGCGGCTGGTGGGCTGCACTTAAATGTGGGATTGCTGCGCATTGCCCCAGAATATGGAAAATACCAACCCTGGGTTGCCATGCTGCGCACCGTGCCTGAATTTAGGGGACAAAACCTAGGCACCAGCCTGCTGCGGGCCATAGAAGCGAAATCTTTGGAATTGGGATATGAACAGCTTTATTTGTACACCCACACTGCAGAAAAACTGTACTTGCGCGAGGGATGGGCGCCACTGCCTGGAGAAGATGCGCATGTATTTTACAAAGGAGAAACGGCTGTGGTGATGCACAAAAAGCCACAAAGTGCATAACTTGTGTAACATTAGTGGCATTAGGGCGCGGTACCCTGAAATTAAGTGCTATTATTGCATCGATTTAACGACCATAAATGATGGGTTGGCAGGGATGTAAATCCTTATACACAACTTAGAAATTGTGTTCTGTTAATAAAGATATTGAGGCCGAACGCCATCCCCTCCCAGGGATGTTCTGCCAGCAAGCCCTACTAAGCTTTTCCACCTCCGGTTAAACGTTGGATCTGTCTTGGTGGGGCTTACCTTTTTATAATTCATTTGTAATTTTCTACAAACAGACAACATTTGCCCTAAAATAGCGTCTATATTGCATAGTAATTTTATGGCCATACGCAGGATAATTTGGGGTTTTACAATTGTTACGGCAATGCTGGGATTGGGATCATGTAAAAAAGAGGAAGCAACCAAGAAAACCCAGGCCCAATATAACGATTATGACATTCAGAACGGGTTTGGCTTTAAGCTGGCCGCTGCAAATAAAGAGGGGAATCACCTAGTTGTAGGCACTGATTTTAATACGGGTGCTCTTACTTATATTTTAACAGATGCCAATGGCAAGGCTATAAAAAAACAGGAAACTGCATTGTACAGCGGCCAAGGGAGTTTTAGTGTAGGGGCTTCGGGCAATGATTTTTATGTGCTTACCTCAAATTTTCACGGGCAATTTGGGAGCAGTTCCGAATACCTTACCAAAATCAACCAAAATGGGGTAATGGGTTGGACCAAGATATTTGGTGATACGGGCAAAAACCTCAGCTATGCGCGCATGTGCACAGGTGCTGATGGAAATATCGTGCTGGCCAGTATGTTGTTTGAAGGCCCTGACCGTTTTCTGAGCATTCGCAAGGTAGATACAGATGGAAATCAAATGTGGAGGTTACTGATTAATGCGAATAATCAAGCGGAGATCAGTGACATTATAGAAATGACGGGAGAAGGATATGTGGTTTTTTGCAAGGACAATAGTGGAACACAAACTTGTTTTAAAATATCGAAAAACGGCAAATTTGAATATTCAAAAATTGCAAGTATTGCAGGGAGTATTAATTCTGCGGCAATTGCCAAAGACGGTGGATTTATGTGTGTAGGAATTGCTTTTGCGGGTGACATGCTACTCACCAAATTCACCAAGGACTTGGAGGTGGAATGGACCCAGATGGTGGGCAAACCAGAAGAAACCGAGTATGGTTTTTCCATTATGCCTTCAGACGATGGCAATTATTATATTACCGGATACGGAAATGGAACCCGCACCCGAAGTTTTGATATTGTTTTAATGAAAGTAGACGAAAAAGGGCAAGGTATTTTTTACCGGGCATTTGGAGAATTGGATGCCGATTTTGGGTTTCAATTGATGTACAATAAACATCGCGACATTGTGCTTACAGGCTTGCGCAACCGCGTGGTTGATGGACAAATGAGAAATGCAGTTTACAATATTTTGTTGGATAAGGATGGAAATTTTAAATAATCAATGAACATTACATTTAATGTAAAACCCGCAAGCAAATTCACCATTTTTATTGCTGTTGCTGCAGGGCTTCTATTTATTGAATCTTGCAAGAAAGAGGAAGTTGTAGTGCGGAAGCCACCTCGCATATCAATGAACATGTACAATAGTGCTGTAGGTCAAATTGCATCGCGAATGGACAATGGCAATACCTTGTATGCGGGGGTGAACATCAACACTGGTGGACTGAAATATGGAATTGTAAATGTAGATGGTATTGCTATTTATAACATTTTTTCACTTCCTACGACAGTAACCCTGTATAAGGCAAGCACTGTTGCTCTGGGCAATTATTATTACATTATGGCCAGTACTTATGATCCTGCAAGTGGTGGAAATGTATTGTTGCTGAAAAAAGTGGATGCAACAGGAAAGGAAGTATGGGAAAAAAGATACAGCATTCCAGAAGCTGGTATCTACAATACAAAAATAATGGCTACAAAAAATGGAGAATTGCTGATGCTGGGATATTCGTATACCACAAAAACATCTCCGGCAATTATTTCAATTGAAGCTTATAGGTTGGATAAGAATGGTTTGGTAAAATGGCAGTTATCTACCCCTGCGCAATATTATTATGATGTGTTAAGTTGCATTGAAAAGTCGGACGGTGATTTTTTGTTTGTGAGCAAAGACCAGTCGACCAATGAAATGGTGTTTATGGATGTGCATGAATCTGGTTATATACTCAAACAGACCAGGTTAGCATATTCCGGAGTATTGGGATGTGTTACCGCCACCAAAGACAATTCAGGATACATCTGTGCTGGTTATATAAATGGAGATATCGATTTGATAAAAGTGAGCAGCAATTACACCCCAATATGGAGCAAGAAATTGGGCAAGCCCGATATTATAGAAACGGCCAGCGACATTTTGGAATTGCAAGATGGCAGCTATGTAATTACGGGTACTGCAGAGGGTTCGTTGACACTTTCTGCCGATGTTTTGTTTTTAAAAGCCGACGCCAATGGTGATGGTAAAGTGTACAGGGCTTATGGGGAGCCAGGCTCACAATTTGGTTATCAATTAGGTTTGAGTGGAGATAACAAGATCAAATTGTATGGTTTGGCTATAATGAATGCTAACAACAGCAATGAATATGAGGTATTTTCATTGACCTTGGATGAAAATGGCAACTATTAATGTGATGATATGAATAAAAAAATCGTTGGAATATTAGCTATAAGTTTGTTGTGTTTAGGCATGACTCAGTCATGCAAAAAAAAGCGGTATAGTCCTAAATTTACAGATGCCATTATTACTGGAATTGACTACAGAAAATGCATGTGTTGTGGTGGCCCCATGATCACTTTTACGGATGATCCGGCGCCGTATAGTTCAGATTTTAAACTGTTGAGCAACAGTATTGAAGAACTGGGCATATCGAACAGCACACAATTTCCCATATATGTGAGTGTGGTATGGGAAGAAGATACCAGCAGGTGTAAAGGGTATTTTATCAAACTGAAGGCGCATAAGATTCGGTAATTTAGTCTTTCCAAGGCAAAAAAACAGCAGGTTTACCCGAGAATCCTTGCCTGCCCATATCGCCAGCACTTCCATTTTCACCTGGCGTTCCATTATCATCTTTTTCGTTTCTTTTTGGCTTGCCTCCACGACCACCATCGCCGCCATTTCCCGCTATTCCACCGTTTTGCAGCACCACAAACCGCTGCTGAATATATTGATTTAAAGAGTCCACATAAATAGTTGCAGTGCCTCCATTTCCGCCATTGCCACCATAACCGCCGCTACCAGCATTGCCACCGTTATAACCATCACCACCATGCCCTCCATCTCCACCATTACCGCCACGTCCTCCTGTTAAATTCAGTACCATTTGGGTATTGGAATCAAGCAAATTCAAATAATAAATGCTGGTATTTTCATCGTCAATAATTTTCACTTTCCACATTGCATCTTCTGTAGAAATGCAATTTGCAAATACAAGCACTTCCTGTCCGTTTAAGCCAGTCCATCCACCTTCACCACCCTCACCTGGCTTCCCATCATTGTGTTCATCGGCGTCAAAGCCATTGCTGCCATTTGACCCATTTCTTCCGCTGGCTCCGGTGCCATTATAAATAGCTGTATAGGCGAAATTTATGGGCAAAGAATCTTTCCAAATCGACTTTTGGGAATTGCGGTAAGCCACACCCCAAATTAAATATTTTCGCAGTTTTCCTTCCTCAATAACCATGTCCATGGGTAGGTTTTCAAAATAATTGAGGTTGTTAAATGAAGTTAGGGCATTCCACAGCGCGGGGTTGGCACCTAGAGAAGCCTTATGCCCAGTTTCAAATTGGAGTTCAATGTCTCGAATGGGTTTGCCAGCTGGATGGTTTTCTGAAGGCCAATAAGAAGGTACAACTTTTACTATTTTTGGCCAAAACAAGGTGGTATCCCATTGGTGCCAAGTCCTTTTGTGCCAAATTTTGCAAATAATGCGGAAAGAATCTCCGGGCAATTTGTTGGATAGATTTGGGGTGAGTTCCATAATATAATTATTGGCATCTATTTTAAAACCATAGGTTTCTGGATAGAGTTTATAATCGGCCAAGCGTTTCTCGCCTTTCCTTCTAATTTGGCTGTAAACACGTCCGTTAGAATCGGTAAATGTAAAACTCACTTTTATGGTTTGACCTATGATCCAATTGCTGCTGCTAAGCTTACCTGTAAGGTGTTGGCCAATGCTTGGTAATGCAAAAAAGTAGCAAAGAATACAGAATATCAAACGCATGAAATGTAAATTTAAATCAAAACCTAAAAATTTCAAAATTCAGGGAGTTGATAATAGATTATTGCTACACATTTCATCTCTATTTTTGGAGAAGATTTCGTTTATGGGTTTGTCACATATTTTGCAAGCTTGCGCGGCAAAATATCCGCCAAACACCTCTATAGTTTTTCGTTATTAATGAATGAACAACCCCGCCGGGGTTGAACTTTACCAAATTTAATATATCCGTTTTTGCAACAGCACTTCTACCCTTTCAGCAAATGGAAAGTGTGGCTCATTTTTAAATCAGGTGGGTGAGGGAAAATGCCAATTCCATGTCATCAATTTAATTGGTAACTCGTAGATGTTTTCAACTCCATTATTTATATCTTTTTTTCGCAGATTTCTCTAGTGCGTTTGTCACATATTTTGCTAAAAATATTTGCCTTATATCCCTCTCCAGGAATGGAGAGGGTGGCAGTTTGGTACTCCAAACTGACGGGTGAGGTTG
>JADYZD010000186.1 GCA_020853295.1 Bacteroidia bacterium
AGTTTAATCTGTTGAATGATATAATTTTATTATAGTATTGGAAACTTCATTTTTAATCGAGATCAAATTCAAACCAGGGGCAAGTTTGTCACTAGGAATAGTAATTTTTTCTGAATTGATTGGAAATGTAGCTATTTTTGACCCAATTCCGTTATAAATTGTGATTTCAAATCCAGTATTAATTAATAGTGGATTTAGAATTTCAAGCGTTACATCCTCATTTGTGGCAGGATTTGGGTATACAGTAAATGCAATTTTTGGGGTTCTAAATATTTTTGGAGACACATCAATCTCCTCTGTTTGGGCTGTGCTGCTCGATTCGCAGAGGCCATTTAAAGTAGCCGCAGAAATAGTGAAACTTTTAACTTCATTATTCTCACTATTAACTGGTAGCCCAACTTCGTTATTTTCATCTGCCAAGTACATTAAAAATGTAATACTACCGTCATTATTTACAACGATAGAAGTTCCAAAATTAACCCAGTTAGGAGGTATGGAATCCGTCCAATCTAAAACTGTAATTGTATCACCAGTTGACTCACAAATGCCCTTGATGCCAAAAAATTGACCAGATTCATCTACGAAATCCCAAATATTCGTAAAACTTCCTGGTACGCTATGGTTCTGGCAAACTGCTCCTGCTGGAACTTGAGTTGCATTGCAACTAGCGAAGACTACTTTCGTTGATCCTATTATTTCCCAATAGTCATAAAGTGAACAGGGATTGCTGCCATCCGTATATTCAGTTGCGACAGCTGCACAGGTTGTAGCGGATGGATTATGTTTAAGGCAGACACAATATTTCTGCATATTAGGTCTTGCATTTGCTACCCAAAAAAATAGAGAAAAGGTTAAAAGGACTAGAATTTTTTTCATTTGAAATTATTATTAAATCACCCTACTCACTTTCGTATTTCGGAAACACGTCCCTCAGCGCGCCCTGAAGGAAACGGCATTGCAGCATGCACTGCAACAAGTTTAAAAGCCGGCCGGCCTTTCTTGTGCTTTTTTCTGTGTTTTTCCAAAATTCTAATAGCATTCCTCCGCATACTTTTTTGGTACAATGCAGGCTCAGTGTGATAGTGACAGAACCTGCAAGGCCTATCCTCCGAAAAGGCTAGATTTAACTTGCAGAGGAACACTATCACTTGTCCCGAAAAAACATTTTTCCCAGATTATCCTGTCTTGCACAGGATGCGTATAATCTCACACAATCCAAAAATAATCCAGCAAAATAGCACTAGCTAAAAACAGTAATTTTACGCATATACCATTTTCAAGCTTACACAAAGATATAGTACTATTTTCCATTAAAACAATACCCCCCCTATAGTTATCCACAATTACGGGTCTTTTCAACTGGTTTTTTGTACCTCCCAAAACCACAAAACCCCGACAACTGCCGGGGTTTTGTATCATCACAAAGGAATTTAATTTTTGATTTTGCCGCCGGGTTTGATGCCAGGGAATGAACCCCTGCTGCCACCAGAACCGCTGCTTCCGCCAGAACCACTGCTGCCAGAACCAGAACGACTGGGCACAATAATAATGGGCACATTGTTTTCTGGTTTTACCACTTCATCTTCGGGCCTAAAAGGTGTAGCACCTTTGCGGGCATTAATAGCACTGTCGCTTTGCACCGGTGTTTCCCTGCATTTGCAACTTACTTTTACATATTGGTTGGTGGTACTGTCAAAGTAATAGTACTCGCTGCTTTCGGTGATAGAGTTGCTGTTGTCTAAGGGTTCATGTTCTTTTTCTTCATACCCATCCCAAAGGTCAAACAATACCCCAAATTTTAGTTGTGTATAGGCAGGGTTTACCCTAACCTTACTGATATCAAAACTGGTGAGGTTGTTGAACTTGGATTTGTCCAAATTCACCAATTGGGTTTCGGTACCTTGCACGTATTCATAGCGCAGGTCAAAAGACACATGTTTACTCACAGCCAATCTGGCACCCACACCCACACCGTACATTAAACTGAGTGAAGTAGCGGCATTGTTAGTGCTGCTGTTTTCATAGTCTGTTTTATGGTGGTAGGCCTCTGTGTATTGGTTTGTAACATATATGCGTGGTCCTACAAATCCGTTGATATACGGTTTTACAATAAAGCGGGCGTATTCAAAATGGCCGCGCATGAGAAAATCATAACTGTGGGTGCCCAGGCGGGTAAAACCACTGTCTAGCTCGGTATTGTTTAATACCACACCATAGTTTTTGGTTCTACCGTACCATTGCATTCCAAAATCGCCACCCAAGTACAGTCCAAAATCGTTGCGCTTGGCAATATTGTTGCTCATAAACTGCCAGTTAAAACCAGCGTTTTGTCGGCTGGAATCCAGCAGTTTTGGGGTTTCGGGGTACTGCATGGTAAAGTGTATGCCCATCCAAGGACCACGTAAGGTGGTGTAAGGCGTTTTCTTGGGCGGTTCGCTACTGCCAGGAGTGGGTTCTGTAGTTTTGGCAACAGGTGTGGCGTTTTCAATTGCCACCACCGTTTGTACAACTTCTGCTACCTCAACAGCAGCACCCACAGTATTTTCTGTTGCGGTCTCTGTCTCAGCAGAATTTTCGGTTTCAGCACCTTTTGCAGGTGTTGCAGGAGCAGCTGCAATTCCGGATTCAGCAGTTTGGGTAGTTTCTGAAACTGCTTTGCGCCTTTTTGCAGATTTTTTTCCAGGCTCTGGAGCATTGGTAGTTTCTGCTTTTGCCACAGAAATTGCCGTTTTTTCGGCACCTGTTTCTGCCCATTTATCGCTGTTAAATTCGGCAGCATTGTTGGGCTGCGGCAGGTTGTTTTCAATGGTTTGTCCTGCATGTGGGTTGTCATTCATCTCTTTATTGGTGGCCAACTCGTTATACGGAGTAAGCAAAGAGAAAACAGATATCAGGGTTGTAGTAATCATTGTAATTAGGATTAGGGTGAGTGTTGTTTTTTTATTTTTTTGAAACCACAGAACGAACGGCCGTTTTCTGTCAGATTTGTCGAGAAGGTCGCGCATTCCTTCCCAAGCACCTTCGGAGTAAGGCGCCTCATAACCTTCCAAACCTTGTTTGAAAAAGCCATCGGGCAATTTGAAATCTTCGTTGTTCATTGTTTCGTGCTTTTGTATTGTTCCAATTTTTCTTTTAAAATGCGTCGTGCTTCAGATACATGCCATTTGCTGGTGCCAGTGCTAATTCCCAGTATTTTGCTAATTTCTTCGTGTTTGAATCCTTCCAATGCAAACATGTTAAAAACAAGCCTACTGGTTTCGGGCAATTGGTGCAACAGTTTCAAAATGTCTGTAGCATATAGTTGTTCCAAAACACTGGCCTCAATTGACACCACAGCTTCGGTATTTTCAGTTAAAGTTTCTTCTCGGTATTTTACCCGTTGGCGCAACTGGTCTATTATGGCATTTCTTATAATGAGGTACACCCATCCGTCGAAAGAACCTTGTCCAGTATAGCTTTTTAGGTTTTGAAAAACTTTGAGAAACCCTAAATTCAATACTTCTTTTGCGTCGTCTTCATTCTTTAAATACCGCATGCATGTTCCCATTGTTTTGCCATAGTACCTTTTGTAGAGCTGCTCCTGGGCCGCGCGGTCATTTGCCAGGCATCCTTGCACAATCAGGGCCAGTTCCGGAGACAGGTCTGAAAATGCTTGGGGTTCAGCTTTTTCATTTAGCGATATGGTGGTAGAATAGGCGTTCACGGGGTATTTCGGTTACGCATTCAATACCAATGACGGGTTGAGTTTGTAAAAGGTTGGGTACACCGATAAAAATAATTACAACAATACTGCCAAATGCCCTTAA
>JADYZD010000187.1 GCA_020853295.1 Bacteroidia bacterium
ATTCCATTGTAATAATGCCAATTTCTGCAGTTTTTTTAACGCAATTTTCCATTTTTATTACATCCAAAGAATCCATGTGGTTCAAAGACGGCATTCTGCCCTCCATGGTTGTCTGTTGTGTGAAATTTTTATCCATCTCTATTTCTCCTATTTTTTCTCTCTAATTAGTTGCAAAACTTCATACACTGCAGATGGCTTGGCATCACCTGGGTATTGGTAGTTCAATACTACTTTGTACTTGGCAGCAGGGCATGGATTGTTGTTGCAATTCCCATCCCATTGTATTTGCGGGTTATTGGATTTAAACACCACCCTATTTTGCATATCATAAATCACCAATTCATACAAAACCGCATGTGGGTCTTCAATAAAGTAGGTGTCATTGCTTCCATCTCCATTGGGTGTAAAGGCATTGGTCAATACTGGCCTTATACCCGCTACTTTTACCTTGGTTTTTGCACTGTCGCGGCAGCCTTTGTTGTTGTTTGAATACACTTTTACTTCGTAATAACCAGGGATGTCAGAAAACTCATGTGAAGACTCCAAACCATAGGTGATTGCACCATCGCCGTAGCGCCAGACAATTTCTCCACTGGGATTTTTGGCCATAAAGGAATATGTGGTATTGGTGATTTTAGTAGAAACTATTTCCAATGTATGCTTACACTTCTCATTGGCATCTTGCACAGTTGCTGGCTTCGGTGCTCGAATTGCTGCCGGCTCTGGATATGGACTTTCGTTTTCGGTTATGAGAACATCTTGATCTCCATAATTGGGATTCCATTCTGCACTGCCATCAGCTTCTTGATCATCTGCGCGGGTCTCAACTTGAGGAATGATAAAATCTGAAGTTTTTTCTGCAGGATTTGGGTTGCTCTTTAGGGCATCTGACTCATTGCTATTTACATTGCCATTTTCAACACCTGCATTTGCATTTTCCCCAGCATCAACCTGTTGGGTTTTAGCTTGTGGTGTACTTGCATCTGTTTGGGGCTTGCTGTTTTGATACCCAAAATAACCGGCTACAGCAATGGCAGAGGCAAAAACGATACCTCCAACCCATCTAGCAGCCAGCAACCAAACCCCAGAGGATGAGGCTGCTGCACCGGTTGAAACCGAAGCTGCAATGCCCTCCCACACCCCGGCAGGAGGTGTAATTTGGGCATTTTCTAGACCGCTTTTAAAGAGGCCATCAATCTCGTTCAATTCGTCCATTTTTATTCAATTTCTTCGTTTTTGGCGAGCATGTTTTGCAACATTTTGCGCGCTTTAAACAGTTGTGTTTTACTTGTATTTTCACTTATTCCCAAACTGGCGCCAATTTCATGGTGGCTAAAACCTTCCACGGCATAAAGGTTGAAAACGGTTCTGTAACCTGCAGGCAATTTCTGCAACAACAAAATCAAATCACTTGCATTTAGGCCGGCCGAAACGGTTTCGCCAAGCCCAAGTTGCACATGATTTTCCAACTCTTCGTTATAAGGTTCTGTTTTGAGTTTTTTATTAAAATCGAGGCAAGTATTAACTGCTACTCTTTTCATCCAACCCTCAAATGAGCCTTCAAACCGGAAATATTTCAACCCATCGAAAATTTTAATAAATGCCTCTTGAAGCAAGTCTTGGGCATTTTCTTTATTTCCTGCATACCTCATGCAAATGGCGAACAATACAGATCCATATTTGTCATATAACTGCTGCTGGCTTTTAGTGTCGCCAGCAAGGCAGCGCTGTACCAAATCTTTTTCTGTGATATCCGCTTTTATTGCCATGTAGGTTTACCATGGGTAACGCTGTGCATATAAGTAGAATTTATGCACCCTAAGGTTGCCCGGTTGCTCAATTTTTTTTTACTTTATTTCAAAAGGCGTGTCACTTTGAATGACAAATCGGTAAGTATAATTTTGGCATTGCCATTTCTTTCTATTTCGTAAGAGGCTTTGTTAAACCAATTGTAGAGCAACTCACCTTGTGCATGCGAACTGATAATGGCACTAAACTTACCTACAAATGCTTCTTCATCGGAGTTTAGGCCGCTTTTGCCCGCCAAATACGGATGTACCATTACTGCCCTCAGTATTTCTAGGCTATATAAGAAGAACCCTTTTAATTGTTCCCTGCCGTTACCTCCATAAGTATCGGCCCAGGCGGCGGCTTGCCCTAGTTTTTTTTGAAAACAAAACCCCATCCAATTTCTAAATGCTTCTAAATATTGATTTTCCTCATTATGCGCCAATTCCACTGCCCGTATATAATTACCTGCACTCAAAAGTGCTATTCTATCGGCCTCTTCGGCTGCCAGTTGCACGTCTGTTTGCAGTTTTGTAGAAATATCGGCTTGCAACAGTGGCGGTACGCGCACCATTTGCACCCTAGATAGTATGGTACTCAGAATTTTCTCTGTACTTTCAGCCACCAGCAAAAACAAGGTTTTTTGTGGGGGTTCTTCAAATAATTTTAAGAGCACATTGCCTTCAGCACCCAAAAATTCGGGCAACCACATCAACAATATTTTATAATCCCCTTCAAATGGTTTTAATGACAAGCTTTTAATAATGGCATGGCATTCTTTAATGGGGATGTTGCCCTGTTTGTTTTCAGCGCCCAATTCCTGCATCCACATTTCATAATTCATATAAGGATTGCCAGAAACTGCTTTGCGCCATTCAGGGTAAAGTTCAGAGGCTACATCGGCCTTATTGCTTGAAAAAGGGAATGAATAATGCATGTCAGGATGCATCATGGTTTGGTGCTTTCTACAACTGCTGCATACTCCACAACTGTCTTCAGCAGTAGAATTGGTGCACTGCACATACTGGGCATAAGCCAATGCCATTGCCAAATTTCCAGAACCTTCCGCCCCTACAAACAACTGGGCATGCGCAATTCTGCCATCATTCGCCCCTTTTCTCAGCTTTGCTGCCAAATCCCTTTGGCCTATAACTTCTTCAAACCTCATCTTTACCCCTGTGAATTCGTGCAGTTTTTAGCCTCCAAATATAGATTCCCAAACAAATGGCAAATACCAAAATGGCAATGAATTGGGAATGTGTAACCAATCCATTGAACAAATAGCCCCGTTCTTCATCGCCCCTATAATTCTCGGTAAAATACCTACCGGCTGCATACCACAATCCATAAATCAAGAATAGCTGGCCTGCAAATTGTTTTCTTTTTTGCACCAGCAGCATAATAATTATAGCAGATGTAATAATGCCAATATCCCACAACTGAACGGGGTACAGCGGCACTCCGGCAGGGTCGGCATGGGTTTGCGGATGGTTAAACACCACACCCCAACTGCTGTGGCATACTTTTCCATGGCAACACCCGGCCATAAAACAGCCCAGTTTGCCAAATGCATGCACCATAGCGCCACCCACTCCTATAAAATCAAACATATCCCATACTGGCAGTTTCTCTTTTCTAAACCACCAAATTAAGACGGGCACTGCCGTTAAGAAACTGCCATAAAACACAAATCCAGAGCCGAAATTTTCAAAAAAATCTGAAGGATGGGCCAAATAGTGCGAGGGCTTTTCCAGAAAGTAGAACACTTTACCCCCAACAAACACTGCGGCCACACACCACAAAAACATTTCACTTACTTTATCCGTACTTAGTCCATAAGCCTTTGTTTGCCTAGAAAAATAAATATAGGCAGCCACTACCCCTAGGAGTATACAAAGCCCGTAGCTGTATATGGTAAACCCGCCAATGTGAAATAACTCTGGATACATGGTTTACAAATGTAAGTTGGGCAAATAAATAGTACTGTAAAATGTG
>JADYZD010000188.1 GCA_020853295.1 Bacteroidia bacterium
TGTAGGGTTTCAATACAATTTTTTTGAGTTCAAAGGACTTTCATGAAACAATTTTCTATTCAGTTTGCAAAAAAACAAACCTATTGAGGTTCAACTCAAGGGCCTTGAAGGATGGAAAAACATGGATGGAAAAGTATCACCCGTGGCAAGTATCTCCATTTTAGATGTTTCTGGAAAGGAGATGGAAGTGGCCAATGATATCCTTTCTAAAACACTGGGTAGCACGATGCCTGCCGATAAGAAAGAATTGACCATTAAATACACACCAGAAATGAAGTTGCAAACTGGACAGTTTTATTTTGCATGGATTCGCCTTAGAGATGCAAATTCAACCAAAGCAGCAATGGATGTGGTGGTTAAGTTCTACGTTGAAGATTAATCAAAGATTATCCCATAAAAAAACCCCTTGAAAAAGGGGTTTTATGTTTATCCTAAATACGATTTAAGAACTTTACTCTTACTTGACTTGCGCAACCTTCTCAAAGCTTTTTCTTTGATCTGACGTACACGTTCGCGGGTAAGTCCAACTTTTTCTGAAATGTCTTCTAAGGTATGTGCAGGATTGCCATCCAATCCAAAATAGTATTTCAATACATCGCGTTCTTTATCGCTTAATGTAGAAATAACCCTGTTAATCTCATTCTGCAAAGATTCATTAATCAATGGCATGTCCGGATTTGGTTCGTCATTGTTGTCCAATACGCCCAACAAGGTATTGTCTTCACCATCAGCCAAAGGAGCATCAATACTCAAATGACGACCGCTGCTACGCAATGCATTTTCTACCTCTGTAATCGGTACTTGCAAGGCTTCAGCAATTTCTTCAGGTGTAGCTTCACGTTCCAATTCTTGCTCCAATCTAGCTGCCATTTGGGTAATTCTACCCAAGCTACCTACTTTATTCAAGGGCAAGCGCACAATACGGCTTTGGTCAGCCAAAGCCTGCAATATGCTTTGACGAATCCACCATACTGCATAGGAAATGAATTTAAAACCACGGGTTTCATCAAAACGTTTTGCCGCTTTAATCAATCCCATATTGCCTTCATTGATTAGGTCACCTAGGGTTAAACCTTGGTTTTGATATTGCTTAGATACAGAAACCACAAAACGCAAGTTGGCATTTACCAATTTTTCCAATGCGGCTTGGTCGCCCTCCCTTATTCTTCTTGCTAGCTCCACTTCCTCCTGGGCATCAATCATCGATACTTTGGAGATTTCATTAAGGTATTTGTCGAGTGACTTGTTCTCGCGGTTGGTAAACTGTTTGGATATTTTGAGCTGCCTCATGTATGAATTTGCGGTATGTTTTTAAAAAATGAAGGTGCAAAATTAACCATTTTCTGTCAGTTAAGTTTTCGAATTCTAAACTTTCACCTGGAATTTTGCAGCAACATTAATCCGCAAAAACCGCGCCAGAATTGAGTTTCTTTGCCCTTTAACTGAAAAAAAGTGCTGCACGGTACACTGCAAATGCGGCCAGCCATGCAATTATACCAAATCCTATAAATTGAATTATAGGCAAACGCCAACTGCCAGTTTCACGCTTCATTACTGCCAATGTGCTCATGCATTGCAATGCAAATGCATAAAACATAATTAAACTTAATGCATATGGCACTCCATACAGTGGCTTACCTGTTTCAGGATTTACAGCCGCCTTCATCTTCGATCTTATTCCCTCAATCTCATTGCTTCCTGTATTGCTAAAAAGGGTACTCATGGTGCCCACAAATACCTCTCTAGCGGCAAATGAACTCACCAAGGCAATTCCTGTTTTCCAATCATAACCTAATGGTTTAATCGCAGGCTCCAGCCATTGTCCCATAATGCCTGCATAACTGGCCTTTAATTGTGCGGCACCAATTTCTGCCTCTAGGTTGGTTTTGCTCATTCCTTCAACTTTTCCCAAAGTTCTAATGGTCTCGGTTTTTGCCATTTCCATAGAATTTCCAGGTCCATAACTACTCAAAAACCACAGAACCAAAGAAATGATCATAATAATTTTGCCCGCCTCAGTCACAAATTCTTTACTCTTATGCAATACATTGGTCCACACGGTTTGCATCCTGGGCAATTGGTATGGGGGCAGTTCCATCACAAACTCACTATGCGCTTTGTCTTTGCGGTATATTTTAATAAAAATTGAAATCACAATGGCCAATAAAATTCCGGCAAAATATGCCAGTGTCATAATAAAACTTTGCATTCCTATTGGCCCAAAATGGGTGCCCTTTGGCACTGCCAACGAAACCAATAAAACATATACAGGCAAGCGGGCACTGCAACTCATTAAGGGTATCACAAACATCGTAGCCAACCTCTCTCCCTTGTTTTTTATGGATCTGGTGGCCATTATACTGGGAATGGCGCAAGCAAAGCCACCGATTAAGGGAATTACCGACCTGCCATTCAATCCTATTCGCCTCATGATTTTATCGGTAATAAAACTGGCCCTAACCATATAACCACTGTCCTCCAAAACAGAAATAAAGAAGAACAAAATGGCTATTTGAGGCAAAAATACCAGTACCCCACTCAAGCCAGGTAAAATACCACCAGTAATAATTCTTCTAAAAAATCCATCATCTAAATTGTTGCCAATAAACGTAGCCAACTGCCCAAATCCGTTTTCAATCCAGCCCATAGGGTATTCGGCCAATGTAAAAACACCTTGAAAAATGGTAAGCATAATGGCTGCAAACGCCAAATAACCCATAATGGGGTGGGTGAATATTCGGTCGAGTTTGCGTGTGGCAGATGCATACACTCCCTCTTTTTTTCTGATGGAAATTTTTAA
>JADYZD010000189.1 GCA_020853295.1 Bacteroidia bacterium
AAAACCAGTTTGGTGGGTATTTACAATCTAAAGCGTGGATTTGCTGAAGAAAGACCTGGAGCAGCCTTGGATTATTCAATGTTGCTGGGCAATGAAGAAGAAAAAATTTCAGTAAAAAACAACGTAAGCGAAAAAGAATTTTATGATGGTTATGGATTGGGATGGGACCAGATCAGTCAAATTAATGGCCAAGCCTTGCACCGCGCCGGATATCGTGGAAATGGAATTCAAATAGCCGTTTTAGATGCTGGTTTTTATAGGGCAAATTTGATGTCGGCTTTTGATTCCTTATTTAAAACCAAGAATTTTTTGGGTTCCTATGATTTGGTAGATGGCGGAAACAATGTTTTTAATGATGACGACCATGGTACACAGGTGTTGAGTTGCATGGCATCCAATGCGCCAGGAGTAATGGTTGGAACTGCACCTGAAGCCTCTTATTTGTTGATTAGAACAGAAGATGCAGGTGCTGAAATGCCCTGTGAAGAAATCAATTGGTTGTGCGGCGCAGAGTTGGCGGATAGCGCGGGTGTAGATATCATAAGTTCCTCACTGGGTTATACAGAATTCGACGATAGCCGTTTTGGGCACCATTACAATGAGCTCAATGGCAATACCACCATTATCACCAGAGCCGCAAATATGGCCTGGGATAGGGGAATACTTATTGTAAACTCTGCAGGAAACGAAGGCGATGGCAAGTGGAAACACATTGGCGCACCAGCTGATGCCTTTGGGGTAATTGCCATTGGTGCGGTTGATAGAGATGGCGATTTGGCCGATTTTTCAAGTGTAGGACCCACCGCCGATAACAGGGTAAAACCCGATTTGGTTGCCCTGGGCAAAAACACTACGGTTATCAATAGCAATGGGTATTTTATTCATTCCGATGGCACTTCATTTTCAGCTCCTGTTTTGGCAGGTGCATTGGCTTGTTTTCTTCAATATGACGGTTTTGAAAATCCAGTAAAAACAAGGAACCTTTTGCTGTTGTCCGCACAACATACCTTGCATGCCGACAATCAAACTGGGAAAGGTTTGCCAGATATGGAATTGGCAATGAAATTGTCGAAACACGATACCACGGTATCTTCGGTAAATCCATTTATCAATTGGCCTGACAATGACACATTAACCCAGGCTTTTGAATTGAAAACAGTAAGAAAACCCAGCACCTCTTATCAGTATAAGTTAAAGAACAATTTGGGCTTTACTCTTGAATCGGGAATTTTGTTTCCGTATGAAGGTGTGCTTTTTGCAGCATCGCTTGAGCCCAAAGACAAAGGTTTCTATAAATTGGAAATTACAGATGGTGCGGATAAATGGAATTGTAAGTTTTACTTTGCAACTCCAAAAAAGTCAAAAAAGAATGAAAAAGCTCGTTAATTTTTGTTTTGCAATGGTTCTGTTTTCATCTTGCAAAGCCCAATTGTATTACAAATCTGGTACTTTCAAAGTGGAAGATGCTGTAAAAACCACTCAGTATCCAGGAGTGATGGGCTCACCTATTAATACCACAGTATCTTTTAAACTCATACTTAAAAATTGCGTTCGCATTCAATTTGATAGTTTTTGGATGGATGGATTTACTGATGCAGTAAGCATTCGTTATGCAAATGGAGGGGTTTGGGATGGCAAACCTTTAAAAGGAGATACCCTTTTGATGACCTTGTCCTATTACAAGCCTACCAGTCAGGAAGGAATGCCTAGGGAATTGACGGTGGCCGGAAGCAATGAAGCAGCAGCGCCTGTTGCGCACAAAGGAGGTGCCTTGTTTCGCTATACACTTAGCGGTAAAAAATACTATTTTAGTATTAAGGATATCAAACAAGGTGAATCGGTGTACGCACCCTAAGTTTTAATCCACCTGTAAAACCAAGCCTTTTAGATAATGTCCTTCGGGATGGTATAAGTTTACTGGGTGGTCAGGTCCTTGACCCAATCGGTATAATATTCTGGCGTTTCTGCCCGCTTCAATGCCTGCCGCTGTAATGGTATTGGCGAATAAATCATTGTCAATAACCTGGCTGCAAGAAAAAGTAAATAACAATCCGCCGGGTTTTACCCTTTGCATTCCCAACGCATTTAGGCGTTTATAACCCATTACTGCGCTGTGTTTTTTATTGATTTTTTTTGCAAAAGCAGGAGGATCTAGGATAACGATATCATACAATTCTTCTTGTTCTCTCAGGTATTGAAGCACATCGGCAGTGATGCCTTCATGGGGTAAATCCGCCCCCAAAAGTGCTACATTTTCGTTGCACAATTGCACCGCTTTTGCAGAAATATCAACACTGCTCACCTTACTGGCGGCGCCCCTTAGGGCATACACACTAAAGCCACCTGAGTAGCTGAAAGTATTGAGCACTTTTTTGTTTTTAGAATACTGCTCCAACAGTTTGCGGTTTTCCCTTTGGTCGAGAAAAAAACCTGTTTTTTGGCCTTCACTCCAGTTTACTTTAAATGAAATTCCATTTTCGAGTGCTACAGTTTCAGTTTCATTTCCCTTAAAGAATTGGTCAACTATGGTTTCATCATGCATACTGGCCTTGCTTTTGGAGTATATGCTGCTCAATTTAAAATCGAAAACTTGGTCTAAGGCAGCTGCAATTTGGGGCAATTCCAAGTACATGCCTTTGCTATGTGCCTGCAAAACGGCGCAGGTGCCGTAAATATCGCAAATCAGTCCTGGCAATCCATCGCCTTCCCCATGAATTAAGCGGAATGCAGTTGTAGGCGTGTCAATGCCAAAGCCCAATTTTGTTCTTAGTTCTAAACAATTTTTTAAGCGTGTTAACCAAAACTCATTTCTATTTTCAATAGGAGCATGGTCTAAAATGCGCACAGCTATGCTGCCATCCGACCAATGGCCAGTGGCCAAAAAAAGTCCTTTGGCTGCATAAACATTCACCACATCACCGGGTATCAATCCTTTTGCATCTGCTATTGCACCGCTAAAAATCCATGGATGCCCTCTTAAAACACTGTGTTCTTTACCCGGCTTTAGAAAAATCTCTTTTGTCATTGGCGCAGCAAATTTCTCGGTTTTTGCTGAACTTTGACCCCGTAGATGAAAATAGAAGACATAATCAATGAAATTGAACGCATTGCACCCCCTGCACTTCAGGAGGATTATGACAATAGCGGTTTGATAACAGGCTCAAAGCTGGACAATGTAGAAAAGGCATTGTTGTGCTTAGACAGCACCGAGGAAGTGGTTCAGGAAGCCATTGATAAAGGTTGCGGATTGATTATAGCCCACCATCCCATCATTTTTAAAGGCTTAAAAAAAATAAATGGATCCAATTATGTTGAAAGGGCCATTATTAAAGCCATTAAGAACAACATAGCCATTTATGCCTGTCATACCAACATAGACAATGTGCTAAAAAGCGGGGTAAACGGCAAAATAGCCGATAAGTTGAACCTCCACAACCGGCGCATTTTACGCCCTATGTCGGGCAAACTGCTCAAATTGTCGGTTTTTGTTCCAGTGAGCCATACGCAAGAAGTACTGAATGCTTTGTTTGCCGCCGGTGCAGGCCATATAGGCAATTATGACGAGTGCAGCTTTGCGGTATCAGGTTCGGGTACATTTAGGGCAGGAGAAGGGGCCCAGCCCTTTGTAGGGAAGGAAGGGGAAAGGCATACCCAACAAGAAGAAAAGGTGGAAGTGATTTTGCCCAATTACATTTTGGGAACTGTGCTTCAGCAGCTGAATGTGCACCATCCTTATGAAGAAGTGGCCTATGAGGTATATGAATTGAAAAACCAATGGTTGGAAACGGGCAGCGGACTTATTGGAGAGCTTGAAAACGCCTTATCAGTAGACGAATTTTTGGCATTTTTGAAGGATAAAATGGAATTGAAGGGCATTCGGTACACAAAAAGTGGTTCAAGTACAATAAAAAAAGTGGCCTTGTGTGGAGGTGCTGGAAGTTTTCTCATTGGCGACGCATTGCGCGCTGGGGCTGATGCTTATGTAACTGGAGATGTGAAATACCACGAGTTTTTTGATGCAGAAAACAGGCTTATGGTATGCGATATTGGGCATTATGAAAGCGAAAAGTTCACAATCCCTTTATTTGCTGAGATTTTATCGGTAAAATTCCCTAATTTTGCAACCATTTTTGCAAATACCAACACCAATCCGGTAAATTACTACTAATAAACAAAATGGACGTATCAATAGAAAAGAAACTTCAGGACCTTTGGAAAATCCAGCAAATCGACAGCAAGTTGGACAATGTTCGCGCCTTAATGGGCGAACTACCCATGGAGGTTGCAGATCTGGAAGATGAAATCGTAGGACTTGAAACCCGCGTTTCTCACATTGCTGAAGAGATTAAGGGTATAGAGGAAGAAATCTCTGCCAAAAAAATCACCATTAAGGATTTTCAAAAGCAGATTGACAAATACGATGATCAGCTGAACAACATTAAGAACAGCCGTGAGTTTGAAGCAATTACCAAAGAAAAGGAAATTGCAGGCTTGGAGATTTTGTCGGCAGAGAAGAAAATTCGCGAGCTGGGCAAAATGCTGGATGTTAAAGTGGAAATTCAAACTGCAACCAAAGACGGTCTTGAATCCCGCAAAAAAGACTTGGACTACAAAAAAGCCGAGCTTACTGAAATTGAAAAAGAGAACGAAGAAGAGCTTACCAGGCTTGGAGCTGAAAGCGAGAAAGCATTGTCAACTTTGGAAAAAAGATTGGCCCGTGCATATTCCCGTATCCGTGCAAACATGCGCAACGGAGTTTCAGTGGCACCCATTATCCGTGGATCTTGCGGTGGTTGCTTTTCTAAAATTCCACCTCAGCGCCAAAGCGATATTCGTGCCCACTTCAGAATTATCGATTGCGAGCATTGTGGAAGGATATTGGTTGACCAGTCTGTAACAGGTATTGATGCCGCAGTTGCAGAAAAAGAGCCAAGAACTACCCGCCGCAAAATGAAATTGACTGCAAAAGCGGAAGATTAAAACAAAACTTTAAAAAAATGAAACCCGGCCTAGGTTGGGTTTTTTATTGGTATTCCTCCTGGTCCAAAACAAAGTGAACCAAGTCGGGCATAATTTGTAAAATTTGCACTTTTGGTTTGTCAGTGATATCCAAGAAATAAATGGTTTTACCCCCATCAAGGGTTTGGCCGCCCAACCATTGCATTTCCATTTTGCCGTCTTTTTTTATGTAATTGCGCACAGGCATTAAGCAGTACCATCCATGTGCAAAGCCATCATTGTCTACTGCGGCTTGCACACGTTTAACTGGGCCGCTAATAATATGGTCAAACTCAACATGGTCTTGAGACAACAATTCTTTCACCCGGCTTCTGTATTTTTCGGGTCCGCCATACATTTTCAGTATTTCAGGAGGGGTAAAGCTGGAATAGGTGAGCACATCCTTTTCCATATAAGCCCTGCTCAATTTGTTGGCAGCAAGTTGAAAGGCCACACACATTTTTAAGCTGTCTTTGCCGTATTCATCCAAGCCCAAAGTATCTTTTAAGCTGGGGGGAATAATTGAATCTGAATAGGGGCTGGTGGATTCTGTATCAGTTTTTAAAACGCCATTCTCATCCTTTTTAGGCGTACCATTTGAGCATGCACTGAAAAACAAAAGCAATATGATAGGAGTTGTTCTCATTGGTTTAATAACGAATGTGTACATGGAATTCTTGCAAAAATACTATGTAAATCTTGTGTGTTTTTATTTATTGGTATTTATACTTAAACGTTTTGTGTCAAGTTGTAAGTATAGAAGCACAGCTAGAATTTTAAAAGATGGCGGTGCAGCGCCTGGCGGTATTTAGAATATCGAATTGAAAATAGGATAAAATCATGCAATATTAAGTAGTGTCATATTCGACCAATTCCTTTTTATATAGAATATGTTTATCTATTTTGCAGTTATAACATATTATTAATACTATGAGATTCAAATTTAAAACAATCCTGCTTTCTGGCATACTCCTTGCAGGGGGGGGGGCAATTGAATGC
>JADYZD010000190.1 GCA_020853295.1 Bacteroidia bacterium
TACATTTAACATGGGTTTATCAATTGTTGCAGTTTCAGCACCCACCAAAATAGCTGGCTCTTCACTTCGCCATTTGTGCAGCAATTGTTTGGCTGCTTCCCCACTAATTTGTGTGCGCACCTTGTCTTCTGGAGCCAAAAATCCATCAGCCGTTTCGGCCCATTTCAATATGATAAAAGGTCTTTTTTTTGTGTGAAAAACAAAAAATCTTCTGTTTAAATTATTGCATTCTTGCTCCAATATGGGACCTACAGTTTTTATTCCATTTTCATGCAATATTTTCAGTCCATTTCCATTTACTTTTTCAAAGGGGTCGTGGCTGCCAAAAACCACCGTTTTTATTCCCGATTCTACAATTAAATTGGCACAGGGCGGTTGTTTTCCATAATGTGCACAAGGTTCTAAATTTACATACAATGTACTTTCAAACAGTCTGGGGTCATTCTTGATATTGTCAATGGCCATTCTTTCGGCATGTGGTCCGCCAAATTGTTGGTGCCAACCTTCTGAAATAATTTCGTCATTATACACCAAAACCGCACCCACTAGAGGATTGGGGGCTACAGTTCCCATGCCATATCCAGCCAGTTGAAGGCAGCGTTGCATATATCTCTCATGACTCTGGGTCATGCCGCGAAGTTATATGTAAATTTGCAGTTCAATGGCAGTAAGAAAAGCCCAGCTGAGCAACCTCTTTACTGTGTTTTTCAAAAGCAGCCAATCTGGTGGCCTGCTACGTCTGTTGTGCACCTGTATTTCTTTGATCATTGCCAATACCCAGTTGGGAGAAGCATACAAAGAATTGTGGCATACCCCATTGGGCATTCATTTAGGTGGTTTTCACCTCACCCATAGTGTGGTAGACTGGATTAATGATGGCTTAATGACGGTGTTCTTTCTGCTTGTGGGATTGGAAATAGAACGCGAATTATACATTGGCGAAATCAGCAGTCGGAAAAAAGCCATGTTACCGGTTATGGGTGCCATTGGAGGCATGTTGGTTCCTGCATTGATTTATTTGGCCATCAATTTCAACAACCCTTTAACCATAAAAGGTGGCGGAATACCTACTGCTACTGATATCGCTTTTGCTATTGATATAATGTGCTTGCTGGGCGACAAGGTTCCTGCCTCTTTAAAAGTATTTCTAACCGCCTTGGCCATTATCGATGATTTGGGTGCTATTTTTATCATTGCCATTTTTTATGGCTCGGGATTTTCAGTTCTTTACTTAACCCTTTCAGCCTGTTTGTTTGGGCTGCTCCTGCTTTTAAATCGGTTAAAGGTAAACAGTTTGTGGGTGTATATTCCACTAGGGGTGTTGTTGTGGTTTTTTATGATGCACAGCGGATTGCATGCTACACTTGCCGGTGTATTATTGGCTTTTGCAATACCGTTTGAAAATGGTGCCAAACATACCTCCTCATACAGATTGGAAAAGTCCTTACAATTTCCAGTAGCCCTTTTTGTTATTCCACTGTTTGCACTGGCCAATACTGCAATCACCATCAAAACCTCGTTGCTCTCCCAATTGTTGAGTGCCGAAAGTTTGGGCATCTTTTTTGGCTTGGTGCTGGGAAAACCAGTCGGCATTTTTTTTGCTGCTGTTTTAAGTAAAAAACTCAATATAGCAGAACTGCCCAAAGAAATTAGCAAAAGCATGCTTTGGGGTGCAGGGATGCTTGGGGGTATTGGCTTTACCATGGCTATTTTTGTCACCAATTTGGCTTTTGAAAATAAAGAGTTGATAGAGTTGGGTAAAATCACCATTCTAATTGCCAGTGCTACAGCTTCTGTAGGGGGATACCTTATGTTGGCAGCCAGTAAAAAATCAAAAAATAAATAACCCAATTTGGGGGATTAATTGCTTATTTTTGTATCATTAGCAAACCCTAAATTTATGATGAAAATAATTACACCCCTTGCAATTCTTTTGCTGGTTATGGGAGGTTGTGACAATCCGCGATGGAATTCGGGATTTACACAAATGGGCTATAAACCCGTCTATGCCAGTTCCGGTGATTTAAAATTGCTCATAAAATCGAGTCCTGCAAAGGCACTTACTGAAACAGGGAAAATATATACCAAAGGCAATTTATTGCTTGTAAACCAACCTTTTCAAGGAGTTCATGTAATAGACAATACCGACCCTGCCAACCCTATTAACACCAGCTTTTTAGAAATTCCAGGAAATATTGATGTTTCCATTAAAGGGGATTTTATGTATGCCGATTATTCAGGTAAAATTGTGGTAATCGACATTAGCGATATCAGCCACCCACGGGTTACACAAAATGTAACCTTGGATACGCGCTTTCAGGAATACCCGCCTCAAGCAGATTTAACCAGGGATTTCACTTGGCGCACTTATTTTGAATGCCCCGACCCGAAGAAAGGTGTGGTCGTTGGCTGGGTATATGCTAACCTAAATTCACCTAAATGCTGGAGGGAAAACCAATGAAAAATGTAGCCATTTTTGGATTGGCCATCGTGTTGCTGATTTTTAGCTGCTCTAAAGATGTGAGCCCATCCTCATCAGACAATTCATCCACCGGTGAAGGAGGCAGTATGGCCGCCATGACCATTGTTGGAAATTATATGTACCGCATCGCAGGGGGCAATACCATTGAGGTATATGATATATCTGGCGACAGCACTGCCAAATTGGTAGCAAGCGTTGCTGCTGGAAATGGACTTGAAACGGTATTCCCATACAAACAAAACCTGCGTATTGGCACATCAAATGGAATGCTGATTTACGATATTTCCAATGGAGCCAACCCTACATATGTGAGCACTTATACCCACGTAGTAAGTTGCGACCCTGTTGTTGCACAGGGCAATTATGCATATGTAACCCTTAGAAACGGGAACCGATGCACACGTGGATTAACCCAGCTTGAAGTGATAGACATCAGCAATTTGGGCAATCCAACCCTGGTTAAAACAGTACCCATGGTAATGCCACATGGCCTAGATGCCGATGGTAAAAACCTGATAGTGGGTGAAGGAACTTATGGGTTTAAATGGTTCGATATTTCAAATCCAACCAATCCCACTGAGATCTTGTTTAACAAAACAGTTCCAGGTTACGATATTATCTCACGTGGCAATTCTTTTATTTTGGTGGGCGACAAAGGCCTTTACCAATATGAATATGGCAACAAAACATTGAATTTATTGAGTACCATTCCAGTAGCAAGACCATAATGAAACATTTCAAAAAAACCATCATTGCAGGCTATTTCATAGCCAGTTCCCTCACTTTAATGGCACAGAAAAAAGGTGATTACACCCGACCCAATGACTGGCGTTTTCGCTGGAACATGGGCCAATTTGCCAATATTGGTAGGTATGCATTTCAATTCGGTGTTGAAAAAGATATTGCCGATAACAAAACACTGGGCGGTGAATTGGGCTTGAGTTTTTATAGGGGTACGGACAACATTTTTTTTCAACGCTACAACTATTCTGGAGTACAGGGATTTGTGGAGTATAAAAATTATTTCAAGTACTTTAATGACAAGAAAGTAAGGCCCTATTTGGCTTTAGGTATTTTTGGAAGAACATTAAACTTTGATGCTGATGTCGATATGGCATTTAATATTACCAGCAGCAGAGATTGGAACAATGCAACGCATTACGAATCGGCCACAACCCATTACAAAACAACCACAGGAAGGCTACATGCAGGTTTTGGTTTCAGGGCGCCGCTTTCGCCCATGATGTATTTTGAATGCACTGGAGGTCCCGCATTTGGATGGTACAATGTGCAGAACGACTTGGTTCGCAATGCACCATTTATCGTAGACAACTTCAACAATCCATTTTTTATGAGTGCCCAAACTGGCAGCTATTTTTCACCTGCTTTATATGGTTCAGTGGCATTTGGATTTGTCATAGCAAAGGTAAAACCCGCTGCAGCAGTGGCTCCATAATTTTTTTTTACAACCCATTGTAAAAACCCAATAAGGTTGTATTTTTGCAGTCCGTTTGAGAGAACCGCAAGGTTTTTGATACACGGATCGGTAGTTCAGCTGGTTAGAATGCCGCCCTGTCACGGCGGAGGTCGCGGGTTCGAGTCCCGTCCGGTCCGCAACTAATTTTTAAACCCCTTGTATTTACAGGGGGTTTTTTATTTGAAATATTCGGGGGGACGTTTAAGGGGACAAATCCCATTCAGCCAGTGCCCATTGAAAACGTGGTTTTTGCATGTTTAGCACTTTGGTTTGTCAGAAATAACTTTTTTTAATTGTGTCAGCACTCTTCTTGATCGCAAATGTTCCAATTGTAAATCAGTAAGTCTAAATGTGTGTGTGTGACTATCCAAACGGTTAATA
>JADYZD010000191.1 GCA_020853295.1 Bacteroidia bacterium
CAATGTGGCTGTTGTTCTTGCTAGAACCGGCGAATTGCTTGACTCACATGGAATCACCGCTTTTGTAGTAGAAAGGGGAACACCAGGATTTACAGGAGGCAAAAAAGAGAATAAATTGGGCATGCGTGCTTCAGAAACTGCAGAATTGATATTCACCGACTGTAAGGTGCATGAAAGTCAGATTTTGGGCAATGTTGGAGACGGATTTATTCAGGCCATGAAAATTTTGGATGGTGGCAGAATATCTATTGCAGCCTTGTCTTTGGGAATTGCAAAAGGCGCTTATGAAGCTTCTTTAAAGTATTCAAAAGAACGCGAGCAATTTGGCCAACCCATTTCACAATTTCAGGCAATAGCATTTAAACTGGCCGATATGGCTACCCAAATAGATGCCGCCGAACTGCTCACATTGCAAGCTGCGGTTAAAAAAGACATGGGGCAAAATGTAAATAAATTGAGTGCCATGGCAAAATATTATGCCTCCGAGGTTTCGGTAAAAGTAAGCAACGAAGCGGTACAAATATTTGGTGGTTATGGCTATACAAAAGACTTTCCTGTAGAGAAGTTTTATAGAGACTGCAAACTATGTACAATAGGAGAAGGCACTTCAGAAATACAAAAACTTGTGATTTCACGATCAATTCTTAAAGATTGACTTTTATAAATCAGAAGTACTACTTATATTTGCACTCCCAAAAAAAAAGAGACGAATGATTATCATCAACGTAAAAGAAAGCGACTCGCTGGAAAAGGCGCTGAAAAAGTTTAAGAAGAAGTTTGAAAAAACCGGTGTTGTAAAAGAATTGCGCGCCCGTCAAGCTTTTGAAAAGCCTTGCATTACCAAACGCCAGCAAAAAATCCGTGCAGCATACAAATTGAAAATGCAAACTGCGGATATCGAAAACTAAAACAGTTTTAAAACTCTATATAAAGACGTCTTTAAGGCGTCTTTTTTGTTTTCCACCTATCTGAATATCTAAAATAAATTTCGCCTTTTCTAGGTTATAGATTTGTATTCCGTGAATTCACACTCCTATATAACTGCTTTTATTGACTATCAGCGCAAAAACCGCAGAATGAGTGAGCATACTTTAACGGCCTACGAGCAAGATCTCTACCGTTTTGAAGCCTTTACAGCTCCAAGAGGTCCGCTGGAATGGGACCTGCACGACGCCAGAAACTGGATGGGAGAAATGATTGAAGAAGGATTGGCTCCTAGGTCTGTCCACCGCAGAATTTCTAGTCTGCGGTCCTTTTACAAATACCTTCGAAAGCAACACATTATAGAAAAAGACCCTTTGGCAAAACTAGTTCTCCCCAAAATGCCCAAAAAAGTGGTTCAAGATATTCCTGCAAGTGACTTGCAAAGTATGTTTCAAACTTTTCCCTGGCATGAATTTGAAAATGGCGAAAGAGACCGGTTGCTAATGTTGTTGTTTTATACCACAGGCATGCGGTTGTCCGAATTGATTCAACTTAAGGTGGCTGAAATAGACATCAAAAGGCAGTCGATAACAGTAACCGGTAAAAGGAACAAACAAAGAATGCTGCCCTTGCACCCAGAAATCATAGAGGTGCTCGAATACCACATAAAGGGAAAACCTGGAAATTCCTATTTATTCACCACTGCGCATAACAAAAGTTTATACCCCATGCTGGTGTACCGCGTAGTCACAAAGTACCTTAGGCTGTTTAGCGATGCTTTGAAAACCAGCCCCCATGTATTGCGCCATTCATTTGCAACGCATATGTTAAACAATGGTGCACAGTTAATGGCCATTAAAGAACTGCTGGGGCATACATCACTTTCTGCAACGCAGGTGTATACCAAAAACTCATTTGAAAAGTTAAAGGCTGTCCACAAACTTCATCCGCGGAATTGAACATTTCCTAGAAAATAATTGCAAGAACTTCACCGTTACATTTGGAATTCTCGATCTGTTTGCTAAATTGCATTTGGGTTCATACCCAAACTAACTAAAAGTCTTACACTAAAATTTCAAAAACATGGTAATCGATTTTCAAAGCACAAACTTCAAAGCAGACCAAAAATTACTTGACTTTATCAGCTCAAAACTTGCCAAACTCGACCACTTGTACAACCGAATAGTGAACGCAACTGTTTATTTGAAAGTGAACCGTGTTGCTGACAAAAACAACAAGACTTTAGAGATAAAAATCAACTTGGCTGAAACCCAGCTTTTTGTTACCGAGCACGACAGGAGTTTTGAAGCTGCTACCGACAATGCAATGACCGCTTTAAAACACCAACTAGATAAGGTGAAAACCAAACAGGCCAGCGCCTAATTCAAATTGCCATTTATTAAATTGTTGCCACCACCTTTAGCTCTATGGCTATGGGTGTTGGCAAACAATTGATTTCCAAAGTAGTTCTGCAAGGTGGATTTTCTGCAAAATACTCCGCCCAAAGTTTGTTGTATATAGGGAAATCATCCTTCATATTGGTAAGGTAAACTGTAACGTCTACAATCTTGTTCCAACTGCTGCCGGCATCTTCTAGAATGTACTTTACATTTTGAAAAACACTGCGGCATTGGGCTTCAATGTTATAGGAAACAATATTCCCATTTGCATCCAACTCCACACCAGGAATTATTTTTGTGCCTTTTTCTCTAGGACCAACGCCAGAAAGGAACAATAAATCTCCCACTCTTTTGGCATGGGGGTATAGTCCTACCGGCTCAGGAGCTTTGCCTGAATTTATACTATCGTTCATCTATAATTATGGTTTGGTTTTGGTACCAGCCGTTGTGGGAGCTGTTTTGGGTTTGGGAGCCGCACCCTTAGCCGGCGCTGGTGCTTTTTTGACAGGTTCTGGTTTGCGCAAAGGTGTTTTATATAGCAAAACTCCTTGATTGGTAGATTCCATATGCGTGGCAACTGCAATTCGGGTCATATCAGAACTGAATACAGCACAGCGGGCATTGGTGCCCATGGCATTTAGTGTTGCAACCGACTTACCAGCATCAATATCCCACACCATAGTATTGCCATCATTACAACTGCTCACCAAATATTTGCCATCTACACTATAATTAAGAGAGGTTACTTTCCAGGTATGTCCAGTAAGCTTTTTCACTTCCTTGCCCGACACCAAATCCCAAATTATAATGTTCTTATCACTACTTGCAGTGGCCATCGTCTTTTTGTCCGGGCTCAATTCTAAATAATTCACTTCATCTGAATGCCCAGTAAAACTGCGTATTACGGCACCTTTGAAACTAATGTTATCTATAGTGCCCTTGTTGCTAGCAACATACAAACTTTTTCCATTTGGTGCCATAGCAAAGGCATTAATTGGGCTTCCATACTTTACAGAATTCACAGGAGCTTTTGTATCAACTAGGTTGTGCATTTTTAGAGAACCATCTCTTGAACTGCTCATCAAAAACTTTCCAGAAGGATCAAACATCACCTGAGTGATGGATTCAGTGTGCACTGCTGAGGAATACACCAAGCCCCCATCAGCTGTTTTATACACCCTTATAGTAAAGTCTTTAGAACCCGACGCTATCATACTTCCATCTGCAGAAAAGCGCAGACAAGTAATTGCAGAATAAGGTCCTGTTAAGTTCATTTTAAGGCTACCAATATTGGGAGTATCTGCACGATACAAGCGCAGTTCTTTATCCCAACCGCCACTTGCAATCCATTTGCCATCTGGCGAAAAAGCCACTGCCTCCAGAGATCTGCTATGGCCTGTAAACTTCATTTTTAAGGCATAAGCCGTGTCTTGGGCAGAAACAACTGAACAAAACAAAGCCAAAACCCAAATTATATGTTTGCGCATATTTCTAACTTTTGATACTTGCACACCCAAAGTTATGCCAATCAAAGCAAAATACAGAGATGTGTGGAAAACTGACCTTAGAGTGTGAACTCTTTAAAACCAATTCCCTCTTTTTCCAACAAATTCAAAACGGGTGAATACCAAATTTCTGAAGTTGGCACTTGTACTCCAACGGGCATTTTTTGTGTCAATATCAACTCTACTCCCATTGCGAGAGGCAAACCCACCGTTTTGGCCATGGCTGTATGGTGCGTATCAAGTCCTGACAATTCCATATAACTATTCAATTCATGGCTTTGTCCATGCAGTTGGTATCCAATTTTGTGAAGCATCACTACCTGATCTCGGTCTTTTTCCTGCAACTCCCATTTCACTGAAAGCCATTGTTGCAACATTTGTGCGGCAGTGCCAGCCAGCTGCAGATTTAACGGCAAGTCAAATTCCAAATAATCAAAATAGAACTTTTGTTCTACGTTTATAAATCCATTTTCAATCAACCATTCAGAGAAAGCAAGTCCGAATTTTCGGCCCGTAATGCAATCAATCAACTTACCAGGAGTATTGATTTCTTTGGGCAAAACAGTGTTGTTATCGGTAAACCCAAGAAGTACAAAAACCTGCCATGCAGAACAAAACCCCTTTCTGCGCAAGGTGCCGCGAATAAATGTTCTAACCGATTCAAGACCATATGGTTTCATATAACTCAGGCTATCGCGGTTGGGATACGCATCGAACACTTCATTTGAAGGGTTTGAAACCGTTGTAAAGCTTTCAAACACCCTATTCCAAGGCACACAGTGTAATTCCCCATTGCGTTTAAACATGGTCATTCCACCCTGAGCTGCAAGAATTACATTTTGGGGATTCCAGCTAAATTTATATTGCCATGGATTGCCATTTGAGTCTTCAGGATGAATGAGGCCACCACAATAACTTTCGAAAGAAACAATTTCAGCTCCATGGGCTTTTAAGTCATGTATGGCTTTCATTGCCGACATATGGTCGATTCCGGGATCCAAACCCATTTCATTGAGAAAAGTAATTCCACGTTTTTGGGCTTCCAAATCCAATTTGGCCATAGCCTCAGAAACATAAGAAGCAGTGGCCAAGTGTTTGCCCATATCCAAGCAATGTGCGGCAATTTGAGGGTGCATGGATGGTGGAAGTAACGATACCACCAAATCCGCATCTTGTATTACACCTCTAAGGTGTTCTGCATTTTGAATATCGAGTTCTAATGGTGTAACATGTACAAGGCCTTTGGTTTTTTCTGCCAATAATTCAGCATTCAAATCACAAGCCATCACAGTCCAATTGTTCTCGGCTGCCCGTTTGTTCAAATAATCAAGCAAATACCATGAGCTTCTGCCTATGCCTAAAACCGCGATTTTCCTCACCCCGCAAAACTACGATTGCCCTGCCTTTTTACAGCAAGATTTTTCCAAATACACCGTGTTTATTTGTTTTGGCGGCGGGCTTCATACAGCAATAATGAAACGGCAACCGATACATTTAAGCTATCCACTTTGCCCATCATTGGAACATTTACATTTACATATTCCTGTGAAGACCATTCTTCAGAAAGCCCTGTACTTTCCGTACCTACCGCTATGGCCATTGGGCCTTGAAATGAAATATCCCAGGAGGGTATCGCATCTGTCATGTAGGTAGTAAACACATTGACCTGATTCTTTCTAAAAAATTCTTGGGCTTCCAAATTGCTGCAATGCACAACTGGCAGGGTAAAAACACAACCCACACTGCCGCGGATTACATTTGGATTGAACAAATCGGCACCCTTACCCGTTAAAATCACCGCCTCTGCACGCATGGCATCTGCAGTGCGCAGCATGGCACCAATATTTCCTGGTTTTTCTATGCCCTCTGCGAGCAAATAAACGGAATTTTTAGTACAATTCAATTCACTCAAATTGCTGGTTTTATAGGCTACCAAGGCAAGGGCATTGCGAACATCATGACGGTAGGCTATTTTTTCAAAAACAGGTTTCGACACTTCTGTTGCCTCAGCCTCCCAGTTAAACCCCAAAGCGGTCCACAATTCAGAAGGTCCAATAATATCTGGACAATAAAACAACTCCTTTATTTGATAACCTGCAGCAGCACAAAGCCTGATTTCATTCAACCCTTCAACTACAAATAGCTTTTGGGCCAAGCGTTCACGGGATTTTGATTGCAGTTCTACAACGCGCTTGATTAAGGGATTTTGCAGACTGCTGATGCTTTTCAAAAACGTTCGTTAATTGTATCGGTTGAAATAGAATCTTTGGGTTTGCGCGTAGCAGCTGCAACAAGAAAAGCCCATAAAGAGTTCAGAAAACAGAAGGTCAATAATGACATTAAAAATGACCCAATGCTATATATTTGAGAGGCGGGCATTTTTTCTGATTCTGATATTATTTCCTCTTGTAAATTGGCACCAAACAATTTGGTTTTACCAAAAGTTTCTGTCAATTTTTCCAAATTAAATTCTTTTGCCATTTCCGCCAAATTGGGAATGGTTCTATAGGCGATTTGATCGCCCAATAAAGACAAGAAAACTACTATAGACATGGAGATAACAGCACTTCCAAATGCTTGCCAATAATTGAATTTATCCCGTATTTTTCGTTCTCCAAATCCTGCCAAAAACATGGAAATAAGAATTACAGCAAATGATAAAAATGTATAATTATTTCCCAGCCTAAGGGTCCAATTTCCGGTATAAGCAAGAACCAATTTTACACTTAACAACACAGCACCTGCCAATAAGGCGTGTACAATTGCGGGTTTTTTGAGATACGTTTTCATGGTGCGTTTTAGTGTGTGGCTGGAATATTTGTAGCAAACCAATTGCCATTATTTACAGTTCCTAAAATAGAACCCGAAACTTCTGTTCCCCAAACGGGAGAATTTTTACTTTTGCTAAAATTAGTTTGTTGGTTGAAAGTCCAACTGCCATTGGTTGCAAAAACAGTGAGTGCTGCTTTTTCGCCTGATTGAATGTAGGGCACCTTTAAACCTAAGAGTTTTGCAGGTCCTTTAGACAAAACATTGGCTATGAGTTGGGCAGTGCACTTGGTTTCGAGTGCTTTTAAGAGCATTCCATATACTGTTTGAATGGTGATGGCCCCAAAAGCTGCATAATCAAACTCTACGTCTTTGTTTTCGCTATCTTGAGGATTGTGGTTGCTGATTACAGCATCAATTGTTCCATCCATCAGCCCTTCTATCAAAGCCAGGCGATCCGCATTGGTTCTTAAGGGCGGCAATACTTTGAAATTTTCATCAAATGTTGCCAAATCTTCATCGGTATACAGCAAATTCATTACTGGCACGGCAGCATAAACTTCTTGCCCATTTTGTTTGGCTTGTCTGATAAGTTCCACAGATTCTGCAGTAGAAATCCGTATAAGTCTTGCAGGGGTTTTAAGCCAAGCTGCCAGTTCCAAATTAGCGCTGGTTTCGCAATTCTCACTTATTGATGGAATTCCTTTTAAACCCATGGAATTGCTTTGAATACCATCATGCATGGTTCCACCAGTTGCCAAATCTGTATTGTAAGGATATAAAAACAAAGGTGCGTTGCAATTGGCAGTGTATTCCATAATCCTGGTTTTTAAACCTGCATGCTGGATAGGAGCATCTCCATCAAAAAATGCCACTGCACCTTCATTAAACATGTCATAAATTTCAGCAATTTCTTTGCCTTCTTGTTTTTTTGTGGCTGAGCCCAACGGCAAAATATTGGCAGGTAGATTTTCGGCTTTCCTCAGTATGGATGAAATTGCCGAAGCTTTATCGGGATAAGGATGGTTGCCACAGCAGGTTGCAATAGAAGTAAACCCACCTGCAGAAGCGGCAGCCGCGAGTGAACGTATATCTTCTTTCCACTCTTCACCAGGTTCACCACAAAATGCCAAACCATCTATCCAACCCGTGGAAACAAAACCGCCATTTACATCAATCACTTGGTCTGCGTTTGCACTTATCTGGCTGTCTATTTGGGCAATGGTGTTATCCGTAATTAGAATATCACATTTTTTGCCATCAAATGGGCCACCCGGATCTGCGATGTTGGCATTTTTTAATAGTAGGGTACTCATGTAGTTGCTGTGGTAGTGGTTTTAAACAATTTTTTTTGAAGTGTATCCCAAAAGACGAGTATTATTACTTCTACCGCGAAAAAAGCGGCAGCAAGCCATATAAACAAGCGCCAAAGGTTTGAACTTTCATCTATATTTTTTGAAGCAGCAGCGGTTTTCTGTGGATCCAACCAAGTAAGGCCGGTGTTTTTAGCAAATTGATTTAACAATTCTGTTTCTGCCACTGCGGGATTGCTTTCCAAACGATTCACATTTAAAGCAATAATTTCTTTTTGAGAAGGGTTGGTTTTATCCAATAATTCATAAAAACCAGGCTCTTGGATTTCATTGCCTATAAACAACTCTTGCCCTGAAAGTCCGTTTTGTATTTCAGCAATCCACTCGCCTTTTTTTGATTTTAAGGCAATATTCCCGTCTTTATCTTCAAATTGTGAATGCAATACATATCCAGTTTGAGAAGCCGCAAATCCAAAAATTTGACCTTGAATTTTTTGATTCATTGCGCAATTTGCCACTACTGGAAAAAACAAAACACTTTGTACAAAATTTCCTGCTATAGGATTAAAGGGAGAAGTGAATAGGAAAAACGCACCCCTGCCCTGTTTGAATTTCATCAAAAACGGTTCTCCATTTTCTAAAGACAAAATGGCCTCACCCATTCCCGTATTTCCAGAGGTAGTCCATTGGCCTTTAACCAAAGGCATTTCTATTCTTGCAGGCATGGAATAAAACACCTGTTCAAAAAAAGGATGGGCGAGTCCTTGAACCCTTATTTTAACGGCTGATGTGCTGTAATTTTGAAATACAGGAAAACCAGAATTTGAATTTAAAGCAGCTAGACTTTGGGCTTGCATCTTGTCGCCCGGAACAATTACCACTTGCCCACCTTGATTGGCAAACTGCGACAACTTTGATGCATCTGCCTGGGAAATGGGAGCATCCACCAGCACGTAAACTACCTGTATTTGAGGGAATTGCAAATTTGGAATTTGCGTTTGGCTAATGTTAAAAAAAGTATTGGCCTTTAATGCTGCATTTAAAAAAGAATTGCTACCCACCATTCCAATTCTGATATCGCCTTGAGGATGCAAGGAAATAAACAACTCATTATCGAATGGATTTATAGGGTCTTCAATCTGCAAAACAGCACCTTGTTTTGAATCTGCAGGCATGGTAAATTCCAGCCCCGAAATAATGCTGGTGTTTTTAGCCACTGTTGCCTGAGCCAAACCAATGGTATTGTTTAAAGATGTTAATTTAACATTGATGGATTCCAAATCCTCAGGTCCATAATTGGTTAACTTATACATCAATTTATTTTTTTCACCCGCTAAGGCAAATGGGTTCATAAGCCATGCTGAATCCAAAGATAAATTGTCGATTTCAGCGGCTGGCAATTTCACACCAATTGACCTTATTGAATTAGAATCTTTAGTGGGAATATTTCTTAAAAATGCAGATTGAAAATCTGATATTACATACAGCAAATCATTGCCTGAATTGCCTTGGGCTGCAAACTGTGTAGCTTGCTTCCACACTTGCTTTGCCGTAATTGAACGGGGTGATAAATCCAGTTTATCTATTGCTTCAATTGCCTCCTGAGCAGACAACATTTTTTCAGAACTTACAGTCTGTGATAATATAGAAAACTCCGCATTAGAGCCTAGACTTTTTATAATTTCCCTGGCTTTTATTTTAGCAGATTCAAATAAAATTCCTTGTGAATTGCGGTTTTGCATGCTGTAGGAATTGTCAATAAATATCCTTACAGTTTTTTTACCAGTATTTTTATTCAGGTTATTTTTACAGCCAGGGATTGCGAATGCAAAAACGAGACAAAGCAGCCCAAGAAGCCGGCTTGCGAGAACCAAATAATGTTTAAGTTTATTGCGATTTTTCCTTTCGGTTTCAATATTTCTCAAAAACCTTAAGCTAGAAAAACGGATGGTTTTATACCTTCTAAAATGAAATAAATGAATTACAACCGGAATGGCAAGAACCAATAGTGCAAATAAAAATCCCGGATATAAAAAAGACATTTTTACAAATTTACGCAGTGTCTTGCATATTGTTTATAGTTCGGTCTGAAATCCCATAAACTTTACACAAGAAGGCTTTAGTCCATGCTGTATCTATCCAACACCCAATCGGGAATTGGGGCCAATTTACCATCGGGCAAACTTACCAGGCTATATTTAGCCCAACCATTGCAGCAGACTTTGTTGTTGGCGGCATTTTTGATCTCAAACACCACATGGGCAATGCTTTTTTCGAAGGAGGCCAAATGGGTTTCCACATCAAAATTATCCCCTAATTTCAAGGGTCTTTTAAAATTCATTTCTGTAGAAACCAAAACCCAACCAAGGTGGTGTTTTAAAAATTCAGCCATACTACAGTTGTAACAGCGTTCCATTTGATCGAACCTAGCGGCTAGGACGTAATCCATGTACCGAGAGCTGTGAACATGTTGAAACATATCTATATCATCTGGCCTCACAGCCAGACGGGTAGAATACTTTTGGGTATTTAAAGGCATTAAAACAAGCCGTTGAGGGTACTTTCCACTTGCTGAATAATTTCAGCTGCATGATCTGCATTTTCCTCAAAGTTGATGTCATCAACATTAAAAATAAGAAGCCTGCCTTTATAGTCACTAATCCAAGCTTCGTAGCGTTCATTCAAACGCTTTAGATAATCGAGCCTAATGGCATCTTCGTAATCGCGGCCGCGCATTTGAATTTGATGTACCAATTTGGGAATACCTGCTCTGAGATAAATGAGCAAATCAGGTTCTTGAATTTGCTCGCTAATGCTGTTAAATAAACGGCTATAATTTTCAAAATCGCGGGTACTCATTAACCCCATTGCATGCAAGTTTGGCGCAAAAATGTGGGCATCTTCGTAAATGGTGCGGTCTTGTATTACCGATTTATCGCCCCTGCGAATTTCTTGAATATGTTTCCATCGGGTATTGAGGAAATACACTTGGAGATTGAAGCTCCAACGTTGCATATCTTCATAAAAATCAGAGATATAAGGATTGTCATCCATATCTTCCAACTGCATCTCCCAATTGTAGTGCTTTGCGAGCAAATTGGTAAGTGTAGTTTTACCGGCTCCTATATTTCCTGCAACCGCTATATGCATGGCCATGTTGCAATAATACTATGGCAAAGCCCCGTGTGGCAAGCATCTTGACAAATAAAGTTTTACACAGGCGAAATTTGAATTAAAAACCGGGATATTAAAGCATGAATTTAGAGGCACAAACTGCTGCCTAAGGGCAAAAAGTACCCCTATATTTGTGGCGCATGGCCGGCAATAATGGTAAAAAAAAGAACCTGGATTTAAAACTACTGAGACGCATAACAGGCTTGGCTATCCCTTACAGGGGCATTTTTATTTCAGCAGTAGTTTTAACCATTGTTCAATCCATTTTATCGGCAACCCAACCGTATTTATTTCAACATGTCATCGACCAATATATTATTCCTAAAGACACATCGGGTTTAACCCGGTGGACTATTATAATATTGGGAATACTCTTATTCCAAAGTGCCCTGGGATTTGTAAATGGGTATTTAACAGAGCTCATTGGTCAAAATGTAATTTTTCAAATGAGGCAATATGTTTACAATCACCTCATACGGTTGCGCATGGCTTTTTTCGACAAAACTCCGGTGGGAACTGCAGTTACCCGCACCATTAGCGATATTGAAACCGTAGCAGACTTATTTGCCAGCGGACTCATAACCATTGCAGGAGACCTGTTCCAAATTATGGTAATTCTATTTTTAATGTTTTGGATGAATTGGAAGATGGCTTTAATTTCTTTGTCTGTATTGCCCTTGCTTATTTGGGCTGCCAATTTATTTAGAAAAGGGGTGCGCGATAGTTTTCAGAATGTACGCACCGAAGTTACCAAGCTCAATAGCTTTTTGCAGGAACACATTACCGGTATGCAAATTGTTCAAATTTTTAATAGAGAAAACGCAGAAAAAGAGAAATTTAAAACCATCAATGCAAGACATAGAGATGCCAATATTAAAAGTGTATTTTATTATGCCGTATTCTTCCCTGTGGTTGACCTTATTGTAGCCATAACCATTGCTTTAATAATATGGTATGGTAGTTATGGAATTATGCAAGGCAGCATTGCCATTGGTGAACTCACAGCATTTATCATGTTTATTAATTTATTTTTTAGGCCTATTAGAATGATTGCCGATAGGTTTAACAACATTCAAATGGGCATGGTTGCAGCTGAAAGAATATTTGAATTAATTGACAGCAAATCCAATTTGGAAACTTCTGGATCGATTAAACCAACAGAACTTAAGGGGCATATCGAATTTAAAAATGTAACCTTCAGTTATATTGCCGATAGGGATGTTTTAAAGAACATTTCTTTTGAGGTGAAACCTGGTGAAACAGTGGCCATTGTTGGACACACAGGCAGCGGAAAAACAAGTTTGGTAAACTTGGTAAGCAGGTTTTATGAGCATCAAAAAGGCCAGATATTGATTGATGGAGTGCCTATAGAAGATTATGATCTATCCTGGTTAAGAAAAAAGATAGCTGTAGTGTTGCAAGATGTATTTTTATTTTCGGGAAGCATTTCTGAGAATGTAAGGTTAAAGGACCCAGAAATGGACGAGACCAAAATTGCAGAAGCTGCTAGAACTATTGGGGCTTATGATTTTATCAATAACCTGCCCGGCGGTTTTGAATTTAATGTTATGGAAAGAGGTCTTTCACTTTCCTTAGGCCAAAGGCAATTGATTTCGTTTATCAGGGCATTGGCAAACAACCCTTCTGCCATCGTTTTAGATGAGGCCACAAGCAGCATTGATACCAATACTGAAGAGTTGATACAAAAAGCCATTTCGAAGCTGTTAATGGGCCGTACCTCCTTGGTAATTGCTCACAGGCTAAGCACCATAAAAAATGCCGACAAAATCCTCGTTTTAGACAAAGGAGAATTGGTAGAATCGGGCACTCATGAAGCTTTGATGGCCTTGAAGGGGAATTATTGGAGTTTGTATCAAACCCAATTAGAACAGGCCCATTAAAACTTACTTCACTTTTAAACTATATGCAAGCAATAACAAAAAAGCCGCCGCATTACTGCGGCGGCTTTTTCTTTATTTTAAATGAAGATTAATCTGTAACAGCTTCCAATTTAGATGCCATTAAACGATCGTACTCTTCTCTGCTGCCTGTAACAACGTTGTCATAAGCCCTTAAACCTGTACCAGCAGGTATTAGGTGGCCCACAATTACGTTTTCTTTAAGACCTGCAAGTTCATCGATTTTACCAGCAATGGCTGCTTCATTCAACACCTTAGTGGTTTCTTGGAAAGAAGCTGCACTCATAAAGCTACGTGTGCCCAAAGATGCTTTGGTAATACCCATAAGAACTGGTTGTGCAGTTGCAGAAACAGCATCTCTGAATTCTACCAATTTTTTGTCTTGGCGACGCAAAGCACTGTTTTCCTGACGCAAATCTTTAAGACTTACAATTTGACCTGCATGCATATTGGTGCTTTCACCCGCATCGGTAACAAATTTTTTGTCCCAAATCCAGTCATTCTCAGCTTGCAAATCCCAACGGTCAACATTCTCGCTTTCTAGGAAACGGGTGTCACCGGGATCCAGAACTTCCATTTTTTGCATCATTTGACGCACAATGGCTTCAATGTGTTTATCGTTGATTTTTACCCCTTGCAAACGGTAAACCTCTTGGATACCATTAAGAATGTAGCGCTGCACTGAAGCCGGGCCTTCAATTCTAAGAATATCTTGAGGAGTAATAGCACCGTCACTCAAAGGTTGACCTGCACGAACATAATCTCCATCATGCACCAAGATGTGTTTTTGCAAAGGCACTTGATAGTGTTTAATATCACCATCTTTACCCGTAACAATGATTTCTTGGTTACCACGTTTGGAAACGCCATAAGTAACAACACCATCGATTTCACTTACTACTGATGGGTTAGAAGGATTACGTGCTTCGAAAAGCTCAGTTACCCTAGGCAAACCACCTGTAATATCCCTTGTACGTGTTGCACTTCTTGGAATTTTAGCCAGGATATCACCTGCTTTTACTTTAGTGCCATTTTTAGCAACCAAAATAGAAGCCAAAGGCATGTTAAAGTGCTTTTCAGCTTCACCTTTACCACGCACCCACATTACTGGAATTTTGGTTTTATCACGGTTTTCGGTAATTACCATTTCGTACAAGCCGGTTTGGTCATCACCTTCCTCACGCATGTTGGTACCTTCAATAATATTTTCATATTCAACAGTACCATCAATATCGCTGATAATTAGGGTATTAAATGGATCCCAAGTACAAAGACCATCACCTTTTTTAACCGTTTGACCTTCTTTAACATGCAATGATGCACCATAAGGAATGTTATAACTGGTAATAACGTTATTTGACTTTGGATCAAGTATGCGAACTTCACCTGAACGGCCCAAGACCACATCCACTTTATTCACAACACCTGTTTCGTCATCCATTTTCTCCTTTTTAACTGTGCGCATGCTATCAAAGCTAACAACACCGTCGTATTTGGTTTCCAATGAATTTTCTGCAGCCAAGTTCATCGCTGTACCACCCGTATGGAAAGTACGCAAAGTAAGCTGTGTACCAGGTTCACCAATAGATTGTGCAGCAATTACGCCCACAGCCTCACCTGCCTGAACCATGCGGCCTGTAGACAAGTTGCGACCATAACATTTAGCACACACACCCGATTTGGTTTCGCAAGTAAGTACTGAACGAATTTCCATTTCTTCAATTCCAGCAGCTTCAATAGCGGCACCAATGGCTTCGGTAACTTCTTGACCCGCTGAAACCAATAGTTCATTGGTTACAGGATGGTACATGTCATCCAATGCTGTGCGGCCTAAAATTCTTTCATAAAGACTTTCAGTAACCTCATCATTGTTCACAATGGCTGACATTCCGATTCCACGCAAGGTTCCACAGTCTGCTTCGGTAATTACCACATCTTGTGCAACGTCATGCAAACGACGGGTCAAGTAACCCGCATCCGCAGTTTTCAATGCTGTATCGGCCAAACCTTTACGAGCACCATGCGTAGAAATAAAGTATTCCAATACGTTCAAACCTTCTTTAAAGTTAGAAATAATTGGGTTTTCAATGGTATCGCCTGTTCCGCTACCTCCGCTTTTTTGTGGTTTAGCCATCAATCCACGCATACCACCTAACTGACGAATTTGCTCATTAGAACCACGGGCTCCTGAATCCAACATCATGTAAATCGGGTTGAATCCTTGATCATCTTCACTCAATTCTTTAATTAAGATACGTGCCAATTGGTTATTTACACGAGTCCAAAGGTCAATTACCTGGTTGTAACGTTCGTTATTGGTAATGAAACCCATATCGGCGTTAGATTGAATTTCTTGAACTTCAAGCATGGCTTTGTTCACCAATTCATCTTTTTCATCAGGTATTTTTACATAACTCATGTTAAAGCTAAGTCCACCTTTAAATGCAAAGTGAAAACCAAGACCTTTAATTTTGTCTAGGAAGTCAGCAGTTTTTGCAACTCCAGCTACACGAATCATGTTAGAGATAATATCACGAAGGTTTTTCTTCTTAAGAACCTCGTTAATAAAACCATATTGTTCTGGAACTTGCTCATTAAAAATAATACGACCTACATTGGTGTCGATCAATTTCATTTTCAATTCCCCATTTTCTTTAACCCTAACGCGGCATTTCACAGATGCATGCAATTCAGCCCTTTGCTCGTTGTAAGCAATAATAGCCTCTTCAGCACTGTAGAAAGTAAGACCTTCGCCCAATACAGATCTGGCTTTGGTACCTTTACGTTCTTTAGAAATATAGTACAATCCAAGTACCATGTCCTGAGAAGGAACTGTTACCGGACTGCCATTAGCAGGGTTAAGAATATTGTGTGATGCAAGCATCAACAATTGGGCTTCTGCAATTGCAGCATTGCCCAATGGAACGTGCACCGCCATTTGGTCACCGTCAAAATCCGCGTTGAAACCTGTACATACCAAAGGATGGAGCTGAATCGCTTTACCTTCAATAAGTTTAGGTTGGAAAGCCTGAATACCCAATCTGTGCAGCGTTGGAGCACGGTTAAGCAATACAGGATGGCCTTTTAGAATATTTTCAAGAATGTCCCAAATTACGGGGTCTTTCTTTTCTACAATTTTCTTAGCAGTTTTTACAGTTTTTACAATACCTCTTTCAATCAGTTTGCGAATGATAAAAGGTTTGAACAATTCTGCCGCCATGTTTTTTGGCAATCCACACTCATTCAATTTTAGTGTTGGACCTACCACAATTACAGAACGACCAGAATAATCCACACGTTTACCCAAAAGGTTTTGACGGAAACGGCCTTGTTTACCTTTAAGCATATCACTCAAAGATTTCAACGGACGATTGCCATCACTCTTTACAGCACTTGCACGACGTGTGTTGTCAAGCAATGAATCCACTGCCTCTTGCAACATGCGTTTTTCATTTCTTAGAATAACCTCTGGTGCTTTAATTTCCACCAATCTTTTCAAACGGTTGTTTCTAATAATTACGCGACGGTAAAGATCATTCAAATCCGACGTTGCAAAACGGCCACCTTCCAAAGGAACCAATGGACGCAATTCGGGTGGAATTACTGGCAACATCTTCATGATCATCCACTCAGGTCTGTTTTCACCTGTGCGCTGTGCTGCGCGGAAACTTTCAATAACTTTAAGACGCTTTAAAGCTTCTTGTTTACGTTGTTGAGATGTTTCCGTAGCTGCTTGGTTACGCAATTCATAGCTCAAAGTATCAAGGTTGATGCGGCTCAGGAGTTCCTGAAGTGCTTCAGCGCCCATTTTGGCAATGAATTTATTGGGATCAGAATCTTCAAGCATTTGGTTTTCTTTTGGCAAAGAATCCAAAATGTCTAAATACTCTTCTTCTGTAATTTGATCAAGGTAGCTCACATTGTTAGCTGCACCTTGTTGAACCACAACATAGCGTTCATAATAGATAACCATATCCAATTTCTTGGAAGGGATACCTAATAGATAACCGATTTTGTTTGGTAGAGAACGGAAGTACCAGATATGTGCAACAGGCACCACCAAATTGATGTGCCCCATGCGTTCACGACGTACTTTTTTCTCAGTTACTTCTACACCACAACGGTCGCAGACAATTCCTTTGTAACGGATACGTTTGTATTTACCGCAATGGCATTCGAAATCCTTAATAGGACCGAATATGCGTTCACAAAACAAACCGCCCATTTCAGGCTTGTAGCTACGGTAGTTAATGGTTTCTGGTTTTGTAACCTCACCAAAACTGCGGCGCAATATTATTTCGGGTGAAGCAAGCGAGATACGAATCTTGCTGAAATTGCTTCCGATTTTTTGAACTTTTTTCTGTGTTTGCATTACTTCTTTTTTGGAATTATTCCATAAAACTTACTTCAAGACCAAGACCTCTAAGCTCGTGAACCAATACATTAAACGATTCTGGAGTACCAATATTCGTAATGTTTTCGCCTTTCACAATGGCTTCATATGCTTTCGCACGTCCGGTGATATCATCCGACTTCACAGTCAAAATCTCACGAAGGATGTTGGCTGCACCAAATGCTTCCAGCGCCCAAACCTCCATCTCACCAAAACGCTGTCCACCAAATTGTGCTTTACCACCCAAAGGTTGCTGTGTGATAAGAGAATATGGTCCTATTGAACGTGCGTGCATTTTATCATCTACCATGTGACCCAGTTTAAGCATGTAGATAATACCTACTGTTGTGGGTTGGTCGAACCTATCGCCTGTAAGGCCATCGTTCAAATACACCAATCCATTGCGAGGTATGCCTGCTTTATCAGAGTAGTCATCAATTTCACTAATAGCAGCACCGTCAAAAATTGGAGTTGCAAATTTCAATCCCAATTCTTTACCAGCCCAGCCCAAAACTGTTTCATAAATCTGACCCAAGTTCATACGAGAAGGTACACCCAATGGGTTCAACACAATGTCAACCGGAGTTCCATTGTCCAAAAATGGCATATCTTCTTCACGAACGATACGGGCAACAATACCTTTGTTACCGTGACGTCCTGCCATTTTATCTCCCACTTTAAGTTTACGTTTGTTAGCAACATATACTTTAGCAAGTTTCAAAATACCTGTTGGCAATTCATCACCTACGCTAATTGCATAATGTTCGCGTTTAAAGTTGGTAACCTTATCGTTGTTTACATTAATAAAGTTGGTTAGGGCACGAACAATTAACTCATTTCTTTCGTCATCCGCTGTCCAATTGTGATAATTCACATTTGAATAGTCAATGCTCATCAGATTTTTCTGAGTAAACTTGGTTCCTTTGCCTATCAACTCTTCACTGTACATATTGAAAACGCCTTGGCTGGTTTTACCGTTTACCAATTGGAACAGTTTTTTCACCAATTCATCTTTCAATTCTGCTAGCTCTTTTTTATGATCATCTTCAAGTTTTTGAAGACGGCCTTTATCATTGGTACGTGCTGATTTGTCTTTTTTAGATTTGCTAAACAATTTCTTGTCGATAACAACTCCAGAGCTACCAGGTGCAGCTTTCAAAGAAGCATCTTTAACATCACCAGCTTTATCACCAAAAATAGCGCGAAGCAATTTCTCTTCAGGTGAAGGTTCAGTTTCACCTTTAGGAGTGATTTTACCAATTAAGATATCTCCTTCTTTTACTTCAGCACCTATGCGAATCAAGCCATGCTCATCAAGATTGCGGGTCATTTCGTCACTTACGTTTGGAATATCATTCGTAAGTTCTTCTTCTCCCCTCTTGGTATCACGCACTTCAAGTTCAAACTCAGTAATGTACATGGTAGTGAACCAATCATCTTTCACTACTTTTTCAGAAATTACTATCGCATCCTCAAAGTTGTAACCTTGCCATGGCATAAATGCCACTTTTAGGTTCCTACCCAATGCCAATTCGCCACCTTGTGTAGCATAACCTTCACAAATAACTTGTCCTTTAGTAACTTTATCGCCACGTTGAACAATAGGGCGTAAGTTGATACAAGAATTTTGGTTGGTACGACGGAATTTGGTTAGGTAATAGGTTTTGGTATTGCCTGTAAAGCTTACCAAATCATCATTATCATTGTGTTGGTAGCGAATGCGAATTTCTCTAGCATCCACATATTCCACCACACCATTTCCTTCTGCATTGATTAGGGAACGGCTATCACGGGCTACTTTTTCTTCCAAACCAGTTCCTACGATAGGAGCTTCTGGTCTCAAAAGAGGTACTGCCTGACGTTGCATGTTTGATCCCATCAAAGCACGGTTCGCATCATCATGTTCCAAGAAAGGAATCAAAGAAGCTGCAATCGATACAATTTGATTGGGCGCTACATCCATGAAATCAATATTTACTGGCTCCACATTTGGGAAGTCACCTTCTTTTCTTGAACGCACATGGGTCGTCAAGAAATTGCCTTTTTCGTCAACAGCAGCATTTGCTTGTGCAATGGTTTTGCCGTCTTCTTCTTCAGCACTTAAGTAGGTGATACCTGGCTCAATTTTGCCTTTGGTAACTTTACGGTATGGAGTTTCCAAGAAGCCCATGCTATTGATTTTAGCATGCACGCAAAGTGAGCTAATCAAACCAATATTTGGACCCTCAGGTGTTTCAATAGTACACAAACGTCCATAGTGGGTATAATGTACGTCACGAACCTCAAAACCAGCGCGTTCACGACTCAAACCACCTGGCCCTAGGGCTGATAAACGGCGTTTGTGTGTTAACTCAGCTAGTGGATTGATTTGATCCAAGAATTGAGAAAGCTGGTTCGTTCCAAAAAACGAATTGATTACAGATGACAATGTGCGGGCATTCACCAAATCTTGAGGGGTAAATACTTCATTATCACGTATATTCATTTTTTCACGAATGGTTCTAGCCATACGTGCCAAACCAACACCAAACTGCGCATACAATTGTTCTCCAACTGTACGAACACGTCTGTTGCTCAAATGGTCAATATCATCCAGGAGTTCGTTGCCATTATACAAATGAATCAGGTAATTGATAATGCTAATAATGTCTTCTTTGGTCAACACTTTAACATCCATTGCTGTTTCAAGATTCAATTTTTTATTGATCCTGTAACGGCCTACTTCACCCAAATCATAACGTTTATCAGAGAAGAACAATCTTTCAATGATACCACGAGCAGTTTCTTCATCTGGTGGATCAGCATTCCTCAACTGACGGTAGATTACTTCTAAAGCTTCTTTACCGTTGTTTGAAGTATCTTTTTGCAAGGTATTGTAGATAACGTCATAGTTAACATCATCTTTAGCTTCAGTTGAAAGAATAATCGTTTTAACGCCTGCGTCTACAATGATGTCGATATGATCATCAGTAAGAACAGTATCGCGTTCAAGTATTACTTCATTTCTTTCAATAGAAACTACCTCACCTGTATCTTCATCTACAAAGTCTTCAATCCAGGTTCTAAGCACCCTAGCCGCTAGTTTGCGACCGATTACTTTTTTAAGACCTGATTTTGAAACTTTAACTTCTTCACTCAAACCAAAGATATCCAAGATATCTTTATCACTTTCAAAGCCAATAGCTCTTAAAAGCGTGGTTACAGGGAATTTCTTTTTGCGATCGATGTAAGCATACATTACTGCATTTACATCGGTTGCAAATTCAATCCATGAACCTTTAAAAGGAATTACACGTGCTGAGTAAAGTTTGGTACCGTTAGAGTGAACACTTTGTCCGAAGAAAACTCCAGGAGAACGGTGCAATTGGCTAACGATAACCCTTTCGGCACCATTAATAATAAAGGTACCATTTGGAGTCATATAGGGAATGGTTCCCAAATAAACATCCTGTACAATGGTTTTAAAATCTTCGTGTTCGGGGTCATTACAGCTCAGTCTGAGTTTTGCTTTCAAAGGAACTGCGTATGACAATCCGCGTTCGATACATTCCTGAATGGTATAACGCGGTGGATCCACGAAATAATCAAGAAATTCGAGAACGAAAATGTTGCGAGTATCGGTTATGGGGAAGTTCTCGCGAAACATTTTGAAAAGCCCCTCACCTTCCCGTTTATCGGCGGGAGTATCGAGTTGGAAAAATTCCTGGAATGATTTCAGCTGAACATCCAGAAAGTCTGGATAATCAATGGCGTGTTTTACTTTGCCAAATGATATCCTATTGTTTTGTGTCGTGCTCAATTTTTTTGTTGTTTTTGTTGGACAAATGCGATTGTGTTTAACTTTCAGTGTTAAACGACCAAAAGGCCCACGGTTTCCCGGGGCCTATGGCCATTAATGTCGGTAAGATTTACTTGATCTCAACTTCAGCACCAGCCTCTTTCAATTTTGCTGCCAAATCTTCAGCTTCTGCCTTAGAAACTTTTTCTTTTACAGCTTGAGGGGCACCGTCAACGAGGTCTTTTGCTTCTTTCAAGCCCAAACCTGTAAGATCTTTTACAATCTTAACTACGTTCAATTTGCTTGCACCAGCGTTTTTAAGAATAACATCAAACTCTGTTTGCTCAGCTGCTGCTTCTGCTCCGCCACCGCCTGCAGCGGGACCAGCAATTGCAACTGCCGCAGCAGCGGGTTCAATGCCATGCTCTTCCTTAAGGATTGTAGCTAGCTCGTTTACTTCTTTTACAGTGAGATTTACCAACTGATTCGCGAATTCTTTCAAATCTACCATTGTATTGTTTTTTTGTTTTTAAGTGTTTAACTGGGGTTTAATTTCTTTCTGATAGCGTTTTTACCAATCCTGCAATTTTCTGACCTGCATTGGACTGAAGTGCGCTAATAACATTTTTAGCAGGTGATTGCAACAAGCCAATAACCTCGCCAATAAGATCTTCTTTGGATTTCAAGTTCACCAATGCGTCTAATTGATCATCACCAATAAATACACTGCTTTCAATCCAAGCACCTTTTAGCTTTGGCTTATCGCCTTTATCACGGAATTTTTTAATTGCAGTAGCAGGTGATTTCTGATTGTCAGATACCATTACACATGTTGTGCCTTTGAGTACACCAATCAATTCAGAAAAATCTTTACCGCTGTCTTGCATTGCACGCTTTACTAGCGTGTTTTTAACCATGCGCATTGAAATGCCACTTTCGAACAACATGCGCCTAAAACGATTGGTTTGGGCAGCAGTTAATCCGTCTGTATCGGCCAAATACACAAAGCTATTTTCCTTTAAGGTTTCAGTTAGTTCTGCAACTACTGATTGTTTTTCATTTTTGTTCATAATCAGATTCCTGGGATAGATTTAACATCAACATTTACACTACCACTCATTGTGCTGCTCAAATAAATGCTGCGGAAATAAGTGCCTTTTGAGGAACTTGGCTTCAATTTATTGAGAACATTTACAAGTTCTTGTGCGTTTTCAGACAATTTATCGGCTTCAAACGACACTTTACCAACTGAAGTGTGAATGATACCTGTTTTGTCTACTTTGAAATCAATTTTACCGGCTTTTACTTCTGTAACAGCTTTACCTACTTCCATAGTAACTGTGCCACTTTTAGGATTTGGCATGAGGTTACGCGGCCCCAATACTTTACCCAAACGACCCAATTTAGCCATTACTTGAGGAACAGCGATAATGATATCAATATCGGTCCAGCCGCCTGCAATCTTTTCGATATAGTCGTCCAATCCTACATGATCTGCTCCAGCATCTTTGGCTTCCTGCTCTTTATCAGGTGTGCACAAAACCAAAACTTTCACTGTTTTTCCCAAGCCATGTGGCAATGATGCCACACCACGTACCATCTGATTTGCCTGACGAGGATCAACTCCCAACCTTACATCAATATCCACTGATGCATCAAATTTGGTGGTTGTAATCTTTTTTACAATATCGCAAGCCTCTTTTAGAGTATATGCTTTTGTATTGTCGTACAGTTTTTCCGCTTCTTTTCTTTTTTTACCAACTTTCATGTTACTTTTTCTGTTTTAAAAAGGTGCGTCTCCTGTAACATTAATGCCCATACTGCGGGCAGTTCCTGCTACCATTTTCATTGCTGATTCAACTGTAAAACAGTTTAAATCGGGCATTTTGTCTGTTGCAATAGTTTTCACCTGATCCCAATTCACTGAACCTACTTTTTTACGGTTTGGTTCTGTGCTACCCTTTTGCAATTTGGTTGCTTCTAAAAGCTGAATTGCTACTGGTGGGGTTTTAATGATAAACTCAAAAGACTTGTCGACATAGACGGTAATCAATACCGGCAATACCTTGCCCATTTTATCCTGAGTACGTGCATTGAATTGTTTGCAAAAATCCATGATGTTTACCCCTTTAGAACCCAATGCTGGTCCAATTGGGGGGGCCGGGTTTGCCTGACCGCCTTTCACCTGAAGTTTTACGTAACCTGTTATCTCCTTTGCCATTTTAATTTTTTACAATTTTTGAACTTGATTATAGTTAAGTTCCAATGGTGTTCTTCTTCCAAAGATTTTCACCATTACCTTAAGCTTTTTCTTCTCTTCGTTTATTTCTTCTATCACTCCGTCAAAATCATTGAATGGTCCATCAACAACTTTAACTGGCTCGCCTACAATAAAATGCTCCTCGCTTGTAGATTCGCTTTCACTCATTTCGTCGGCAGTACCTAATATCCTGCTAAGCTCATTTGGCCTCAATGGAACTGGTTGGTCTTTAGCACCTAAAAACCCCACAACTCCAGATACACTCTTAATAAGTGGTATTACCTCAGGATCAGAAAAATCGCCTTGAACCAAAATGTATCCTGGGAATGCATTTCTCTCCTTAGCTACTTTTTTGCCGTTTTTTATTTGATAAATCTTCTCAGTAGGAATGAGAATTTCAGGCACGAATACAACCTTAGCAGCTCTTTCAAGCTCTACTTGGATTTGGTGCTTTACTTTCTTTTCCTGCCCAGTAATAGCCCGTACCACGTACCATTTATATTTCTCTTCTACCGTTGTCATTTATCAATTATTTAAACAGCTGATAAAAATTTGTTAGTGCAATACCCAAGGCGCTGTCCATGCCCCAGATAACTAGTGCGAAAAGCACGGAAGCAACAATCACTATGGTTGTGCTTTCTGTGAGTTCACCCCAACTTGGCCAACTGACCTTGTTCATGAGTTCATCACGCGTTTCGCGGAAATAATTTGTAATTCTTTGGAACATCGCGCTTTCCTTTTTTTATATACTTTGCACGGGTACTAGGATTCGAACCCAGATCAAAGGTTTTGGAGACCTCTATTCTACCATTGAACTATACCCGTATAAACAAGGAGTGCTTGCACCCCTTGTTTATTTATCAATCTGTTCGAGATTGAATTATTCGATAATTTCAGTTACCTGTCCGGCACCTACTGTTCTGCCACCCTCACGAATCGCAAAACGTAGTCCTTTTTCCATAGCGATAGGCTGAATCAATTCAACATTGATAGAAACGTTATCACCAGGCATAATCATTTCAGTACCTTCTGGCAAGGTGATTTCACCTGTAACGTCAGTAGTACGGAAATAGAATTGTGGACGGTATTTGTTAAAGAATGGAGTATGACGTCCACCTTCTTCTTTGCTCAATACATAAACCTCAGCCTTAAATTTGGTATGTGGCTTCACAGATTTTGGAGCACAAATTACCATACCGCGGCGGATGTCATTTTTCTCAACTCCACGTAGCAGCAAACCAGCATTGTCACCAGCCTCACCACGATCAAGAAGTTTACGGAACATTTCAACACCAGTAACTGTTGAGGTTAGGTTTCCACCCATACCAATGATTTCAACACCATCACCAACATTGATAACACCACGTTCGATACGGCCAGTTGCAACTGTACCACGACCAGTGATAGAGAAAACGTCTTCCACAGGCATCAAGAATGGTTGATCAACCAAACGTGGAGGAATTGGAATCCAAGCATCTACAGAAGCCATCAATTCCATTACTGTGTCTACCCATTTTTGTTCGCCATTCAATGCGCCCAAAGCAGATCCACGGATAATCGGAGTATTCTCAGCATCAAATTCGTAGAATTTCAATAAATCGCGCATTTCAAGTTCTACCAAATCCAATAACTCTTCATCATCTACCATATCCACTTTATTCATGAATACAACCAAACGTGGAACACCAACCTGGCGAGCAAGTAGGATATGCTCACGGGTTTGTGGCATTGGTCCGTCTGTTGAAGCTACTACTAGAATAGCACCGTCCATTTGAGCAGCACCAGTTACCATGTTTTTTACATAGTCGGCGTGACCTGGACAGTCAACGTGTGCGTAGTGACGGTTTGCAGTTTGATATTCAACGTGCGCCGTGTTAATTGTAATACCGCGTTCTTTCTCCTCAGGAGCTGAGTCGATAGATTCGAAAGATCTTTTCTCAGAAAGACCAGCATTTGCCAGTACAGTGGTAATGGCCGCAGTAAGAGTGGTCTTACCGTGGTCAACGTGACCAATGGTACCAATGTTTACGTGCGGTTTGGAACGGTCAAAGGTTTCTTTTGCCATAGTATTTTTATATTTTGTTTTTTTTTTAGTTTCTAAAACTTTGAGCCAATGATGGGATTTGAACCCATGACCTCTTCCTTACCAAGGAAGTGCTCTACCACTGAGCTACATCGGCATAATCCGAAGGGACTTCCACCGGACTTGCATACGACCCTAAATCGCGTTGAGCGGGAGACGAGGCTCGAACCCGCGACCTACAGCTTGGAAGGCTGTCGCTCTACCAACTGAGCTACTCCCGCAAAAATCTAGACCTTTGCCCAGCTATTCCACTTTTGGTGGAATTTCTGAACCCAAATCAGGATCGGACAACCGACTTTGGTGGGGAAAGAAGGATTCGAACCTCCGTAGCCGAAGCAGCAGATTTACAGTCTGCCCCATTTGACCGCTCTGGTATTTCCCCATTAAAACAATTGTCGATTGCTTTGAGCCGCCTGTCGGGATCGAACCAACGACCTACTGATTACAAGTCAGTTGCTCTACCAGCTGAGCTAAGGCGGCGCATATATTACAGTTAAGAACGCGAAGTGGCGGACCACCTCTCAAAAAAGGACTGCAAAAATAGTAGTTTTCACTGAGTTATCAAATGGTTTGTTGATTTTTTTATTTGGAGTTTATTTATGCCCTCAGTTTGTCCTTTGTTTCTGCCTTGTTAATTGCCTGTCATATCCAACAAATTGTGCTGTTTATACGTTATCCCAATTGTAACTTTGCCCCAAACATGAAGCGTATTTATTATAGCATTGCCCTCCTGCTGCTTGCTGCTATTGGCTTTTTTCTTTTCAAGAAAAACCTCAACAGTACTTCAAGTATTGGAGTAAATGACTTTTCCATCGCCAATCCTCAAAAAATTTCTAAAATTCACTTTGCTTCTAACGACCGTAAATTGGGTTTTCTAACCTTTTCAAAATCCAAAGATGGTATTTGGTGGGTGGAGAATGGAAAGAATAAATACAAAGCCGATAGCATTGCTGTTTCGGATTTGCTCAACTATGTGATGAAAAAGGTGCAACTCAAAGCACCTGTTAATGATGCAAGCTTGGAATATGTAAATAGGGAAATGGCACTAAACGCTACCCTAGCCCAATTTTATGAAGGCGACAAATTGGTTAAAAAACTCTATGTAGGCGGCAGAACCTCCGACAACCTTGGTACTTACATGTATCTTCCGGGAACAGATAGACCGTGCATAACACAAATTCCTGGGCATGATGGTTACCTTACTCCTTATTATAATGTAAATATTAACAACTGGAGAAGTCCTGCTCTTTTCGAATGCGACCCAACAATGATCCAGTCGCTTCAAGTAAATTGGCCAAACAACCCTGAAAACGGATTTACAATTCGTAAAAATGGCAGCGAACCTGAACTATTTGCCTTTAACGGGAAAAAAGTTGAGACCAGCAGAAACCGCCTCTTGGCTTATTTGGACATGTTCGCTTCTATCACCAGAGAAGGTGGCGAATCTGCAGGCATAAATAAATCAACTGAAAAAGACAGCATTATTTCTGGCAATCCATTTTTTGAGGTAATCGCTATTTTCAAAGATGGCACCAAACGAGGTTTTCAATTATATCCAAGAAAGGTGAGTATGGAAACTTATAGTCCAGAAAATAAAATTGGGGAGCTTAAGGTATATGAAACAGAAATTTTTTGGGGCAAAGCCCTACAATCAGACGAAATATGGTTGGTGCAAGATGCCATTGTTCATAAAAACCTGAAAACACTCACCCAATTGATAGGGGCAAAAACAACCAATTAATCCTATTTTGTAACTGTTGAAAATTCAAATAGCACTTGTTGGGGCTTTAATTGGGTTTCTTTCTAGCGGCCCGATAGGAGGTATTATTGGTTTCTTAATTGGGATGTATGTGGAATATGCCAGCAAAGGCGATTCAAATAATGAGTCACCCGATGGTTCTGGTCAATACCAAAGTTCAACCCAAACCAATTCCCAAAATTACAATGACTTCAACATGTCGTTGCTTATTCTTATAGCGGCAACCATGAACGCCGACGGGGTAACGATGAAAAGCGAGCTTGATCTCGTAAAACGCATGTTGGTGCGCACCTATGGTGAAGCAAGGGCAAAACAAATGCTGCTGATGCTTCGCGAACTTGTAAAACAACACCATGATGTTGGGCATGTTTGCAGACAAATTCGCAGCAGGATGCCTTATAGCCAAAGACTGGAGATTTTGCATGTACTTTTCAGGATTTCACAAGCCGATGGCAACATTAATCCTCAGGAATTGAATGTGCTCAATACTATTGGTATTAATTTGGGAATTACTACCCCTGATTATATGTCGTTAAGGGCCATGTTCGTTCAGTCTGCGGATTCCGATTTCAAAATATTGGATGTGGATCCAAATTCTAATGAGGAAGATGTAAAAAAAGCTTATCGTAAAATGGCCATGCGTTTTCACCCCGATAGACTAGTAGGCATGGGTGATTCAGAAAAAAAAGCTGCCGAAGAAAAATTTGTTCGCGTGCAAAAAGCCTATGAAAATATCAAAAAAGCAAAAGGATGGAATTGAGTAAAATTAGGGTGCATGCCGCACTCTTTTTTGTAAGTTTATTTTATGCCATTCTTTTCAGCTGGGCGGGTGAAATTATGCCCAAATACATTAGTGCCGAAGCTTTTGTTTGGCTTAGAATAATTGTAGCTTGCCTCCTGTTTAATTTTACCGCACTCCTATTCAAACGTGAAAAAGTAGATTTAAAGGCGGATGGCTGGTGGTTTTTGATTTGTGCATTCTTTGGAACCGCAGCAAATATGTTTATGTTTTTCAAAGGCCTAAGCCTTACACATCCTATAAATGGCGCAGTGTTAATGATGGTTACTCCTATGTTTGTGGCTATTTTTGATCATATAAAATCGAACCGTGCTCCAGCAATGGAAACTGTTTTGGGATTGCTCATAGGTGCTGCCGGCGCTATTCTTCTAATCGTAGATAAAGGAGTTACATTTAGCACTGAAACAGTGATTGGAGATATTTGGATTGCTATAAATGCTGCGTTCTATGCAGTTTATTTGGTTATGGTAAAAAGGTTGGTACACAAATACCACCCCATTACTGTAAACCGCATCACTTTTACTTTAGGCACTATTATTATTGCCCCTCTGGGTTTGGGTGCCCTTTTAAACACAGATTTTTCACAAATACCCACGGACATTTGGCTAAAAATAACCTATACTTTGCTCATTACAAGCTACTTGGTTTATTTGCTCAATTCTTATGCTGTAAAACATGGCAGCCCCTCTTTGGTGGGCATCTACATCTATCTACAACCACTATTGGCCACCGTTATAGCCCTGCTCCTATCAAGAGACCACCTTACCGTAAAAAAAATATTCTTAAGTGCCATGATTTTAGGTGGGGTATGGCTAGTTATGAGAAATGAAAAACGAAGTTTTAGTTTAAAGGGAATTTTTAAAGCCAAATAATTACAATTCTCGCTATATCTTTGCAGCTTATTACCATGTTGACCAAAGAAGCAAACGACCTTATAGACAAACTCGTTGCGAGTATCGAAAAAAATGGCATCCAAGCGGATAAAAACATTCCTGAAATTCAAAAGATCAGAGAATTTGCGCTAAAAGAGAATGACCCATTGGTTACCCGCGGCTTAAGATTGGCTTGGCAACATTTAGAAGGGCATGAGACTTTCACGCTAAATTATTTAATTGAAGATGATGAAAATGCCACTGCTGAAGACAATTTGGTGCATATGTTAAACCTATGCCGCAAAAGCGACAATTCATACAACCGCGATGAATTGCGTGAAATGACCAATTTGCTGCAAGAAATGCCCTAATGTTCCGTGCTTTAAAAAAGCATATCGCCCTTTTATTTTCCCTAATTCTATTATGGGCAACAACTCCCGTGGGTTTGTGGCACCATTGCGACCATCATGATAAACAAGCGTCTGAAATGAATACCTCAGACGCTATAATCAACGAAAAATGCGCAGTATGTGATTATAATTTCCATACCGCTACAAATCATACGTTTCATTTTAACATTCCAGCTGTTCATGTGGCTTGGTATTATTTCGACTACCCCCAAACATTACAGCCTTCAATACCCGTTTCACAATATCCCAATAAGGCACCTCCTGTAAATTCTTAAGCTGAATTTTAACAGGAAGTAGGCACAAACTTCTCTAAAATATTGTGCCGACCACAGGGATGAAAAACCTTATTTATTCCATATTTCTATTGCTATTTAGTAGCAATTTATTTGCGCAAAACAACTGCAGTTTGCGCCTGGAAGGCTATTTGGCATTTGCTTCCGACAGTTTTCCCATTGAAAACGCCGAATTGTTTGTTGAAAATATCCATTTAAAAACCACCTCGAACAAGTTTGGATACTTTAGCTTTAAGAACATTTGTTCTGGAGAAATTTTATTGGAAATTGATTTGGGCAAAAACATACACATCCATCATTTGCTCCAAATAAATGGTGATACCCAAATATTCATTCTCATTCAAGAAAATCAATTGCCCAATGAAGCGGCAAATGTTATCGGCAGAATAGCAAAAAACCAAAATCAAATCAATCGAATTTCCATTCTAAATGCATCTGGCAAATCCTTAAGTGAGCAATTAGAACAAATTCCAGGAATTAGAACCTTGCAAACAGGCAGTTCAATTGGCAAACCCATTTCTCAAGGCATGACAGGCTTGCGATTGCCCATTTTTGTAAATGGAAATAAACAAGAAGGCCAACAATGGGGCAATGAACATGGCCCTGAAATTGACCCACTCGGCTACTCCTCTATCTCCATTACCAAAGGTGCATTAACGCTTCAAAAAACGCATGATGCTTTGGGCGGTATAGTTGAAATCAACAACAGATTTGAAGCTCATGAAGGTGAATTGGATGTTTTAAACGGTTACGGGTATTCATCTAACAACCGCCTCATTCATTCTTTTTTCAGATTGTCCAACCGCAAATGGAAAACCCAAAATCAGTGGTATTTAAATGGAAGTTTTCGCAGAGGTGGCAACTATAAAGCACCTGAATATTATTTAAAAAATACAGGGCTTTTTGAAGCAGCAATGAATATAGGTTTTGAAAAAGTGAAGCAGCACGCCACCCAAAAATTAATTCTATCAGGCTATTATTTTGAGGGGGGAATTTTTTCGGGTTCTAGCATTGGAAACACCAGCGATCTATTGGCTGCTTTGCAAAGAACCATGCCATTGTATGGAAAGGGAAATTTCTCGTATACCATAAATGCCCCTAGACAAACCGTTTCGCATTTTCAATCCAATTACGAATCGAACCAAACCAACAAAAGGTTTCAACTCTCCGGCCAATTGGATAACAGAAGGGAATATGATTTTCACAGAAACAGCACAACCACTTTCCCACAGTTGGATTTGTATTTATTTACCCTAAATGCCAATCAGGATTTTAATACCAAATGGCTGCACAATCCAAAATTTCAATGGGGCTGGTCACAATCAATTATGCTGAATCAATATGCAGGATACTTCTTTATCCCCGATATGAAATCGAGCAGCACAGGCACCTACCTTACTTACAAAAAACATTTTTTTAATTGGCAATTTTTAGCAAGTATCCGTTCCGATTTTAAATATTTAACTTCTAGTTGGAAAAACAAAGGAAAAGAAAACACAGATACCCGCTACTTCTTTAATACATCGGGTGCTATAAGCTTAAATAAAACCCATAAAAACCAAACAACAGAAATTCATTTGTCGCGCCTTTGGCGTGCGCCATGGATTAATGAATTATATAGCAACGGGGTGCACCATGGTTCTGCTGCATTTGAAATAGGCAACAGTTCTTTAGGCATGGAAACCGACTATAAACTGGAATTTTCTTGGAGCAAAAACACCCCCAAAAGCCAATTGTTTTTACAAGCATTTACCAGTTACATTTTTAACTACATCAACCTAAGTCCCACTGTTGAGCCTGTTCTCACAGTTCGTGGTGCTTTTCCTGGTTATGAATACAAGCAATTTGATGTATTTTTCTCAGGTGCTGATATCCAATATAAATTAAAAATATTTGAACACATCCAATGGCAAAATACAGCAACTTTTATTTATGCCAAAGATATTAAAACCAATACTTTTCCAGCTTATGTCCCCCCGGCTCAATGGACAAGTGCACTGGAATACACCAAAAATAATTTTGTTGCAAAAAGCATTTTTCAGCACACATTTCACCAATCATTTTACACCCCAAACACCGACTATCTTCCTCCCCCAAGTAGTTACAGTCTTTTACATTTTCATGTTGGGCTGAACCAATTGGGAGGAAAACAAAAAATAAATTTAAGTATTGAAATTCAAAATTTACTTGATACGGAATACCGCAATTATTTAGATAGGTTTAGGTATTTCGCAGCCATGCCCGGCAGAAATATTCAAGTACGGTTTGTTTACAATTTCCACCACCATAACGAAGAAAAATCCAATTAAAAACCATATGACCTACAAAAAATCATCAATCGCTTTTGCGCTAATTGCGCTTGCAGGAACATTCATTTTTTCTTCATGCAAAAAGAAAAAAACTGATGAAGAAGAACTCATTACAACCGTAAAATTTTCTTTACAACAGAACAACATTACAAAAGGAACTTTTCAATGGAAAGATTTGGATGGAGACGGTGGCAATGCGCCACAACCAACGGATACCATTACCTTGGACAGCGGCATGATTTACAATGCATCTGTAGCTTTTTTGAACGAAAGTAATGGGCAAAACATAGACATCACAGAAGAAATAAAATCGGAAAGTGCTGACCATTTGATTTGTTACACAGCACCCGTATCTGCTTTAGAAATAAGCATAACCGACAGTGATGGTAAGTATCCTATTGGCCTAACTAGCGATTGGAAAACACTTGCAAAAGGGACGTATACCTTGCGTGTGGTTTTGCGCCACCAACCAGGAGAAAAAAATGGCAGTTGCGATCCTGGAGAAACAGATGTGGATGTTAATTTTCCAGTGCGGATAAAATAATCTGTGCAAGACCAAAATGATGCTTAAATTTGTGCTATAATGTCAGATTCAGCTTCTACTCTAAAAACCACAGCACTCACTGATCTTCACGCATCACTAGGCGCCAAAATGGTGCCATTTGCGGGGTACAATATGCCAGTGCTTTACGACAATCTAATATTAGAACACCAAGCCGTTAGAAATTCTGTAGGTGTTTTTGATGTAAGCCATATGGGCGAATTCTTGGTTGAAGGTCCAAATGCATATCAACTTGTTGAGTATATCACAAGCAATGATGTTTCGGCATTAATCGATGGCAGGGTGCAGTATTCTTGTTTACCAAATGAAACCGGCGGAATTGTTGACGATTTGCTGGTATACCGATACAATGCAGAAAAATACATGTTGGTAGTGAATGCTTCCAATATTGATAAAGACTTCAATTGGGTGCAAAAATTCAATGTGGGATTTGGAGCCAAGGTATCTAATCTTAGCGATGACTATAGCTTACTGGCTGTTCAAG
>JADYZD010000192.1 GCA_020853295.1 Bacteroidia bacterium
ATACATAAGAGCTGCCATTCAAATCTTGTGTCACACCATTTTTTTCATATTTGTTTAGGGTCCAAGTATTGGAAAAACGGTCGTTTCTGGTTTTTAGAGAAACAATAGGATCATCACTTCCTTTTTTGCAAGAACCAAGAGCAATCGGAGCTAAAGAAAGAAGCATTACTGCAGCAATAAATAATTTGTTGTATTTCATGTGTTTTGTTTTTTATATCTAATTAAGACAATACAAAGGTCAATGGAGCACGGCCGAAAAATGTTACAGAATTATAGCAATGAGTTGTAGGATTTGGGGAACAGGGATTAGGGAACAGAGAAAAGGGAACAGGGATAAGAGATTAGGGGAATGGGATTTAGAGAATAGGGATAAGGGATGAGGGGTAAGGTTTAAGGGGAATGGAGGTTAGAATTAGGCGATTTGAGAATGGGAGATTATGAGATTTTGAGATTTTGAGAATAAGTGAATATGAGAATAAGTGAATATGAGTAAAGATAGCAATTGGGAGAGGTTAGGGATTAGGGATAAGAGATTAGGAGAATACCAATAAGAAATTAGAATTTAGAGTTTATGGTTAATAATTAATAATTCATAACTTATAATTGATAATTGATAACTGATCCCGATGCTCCACTTCGTTCCGATCGTGGATGAATTCCGCCAGCCAAAATTTGTTCGTACCTCCAAATTTTGGGGCGTCATTCATAATTCATAACTGATAACTCATAACTAATTTTATATCTTCGCCCCATGGCCGGATTTGAAACCAAATATTTGGGCGACTTGCGCACCGAAAATACCCATTTGCAAAGTGGAACCACCATTATTACTGATGCTCCCACCGACAATCAGGGCAAAGGAGAAGCCTTCTCACCTACCGATTTGTGTGCATTAAGTCTTACCAACTGCATTCTAACCACCATGGGCATTTATTGCAACAACCACGGCTATCACTTGGATGCTGCTAAGGCACATACTATAAAACACATGGCCAACGACCCCAGACGCATAGTGCGTGTAGAAATCAATATGGAATTGAAATTACGCGAGGCTGATAATGACCATGCCCGTGAAGGGGTTTTGCGCATTGTAAAAACCTGTCCTGTTTCCAGAAGCCTACACCCCGACATTGAGCAAGATGTTAAAGTGGAGTTTGTGTGATCGTTGCTACGCTACAAATCATTTAATGCCTATTCAAGATTCAAGAGTAAATGCTTTTCTATAAACAGTTATAAATATAGAAATATCAAAAGCTCAATGCATGGATTAAATAGCACCCATCAATACCATTTTTTCCAATGTAGGAGAAGCGCTGCCGCCTTGTTTTTCAATGGTTACCGCAAAGGCCGAAACAGTATTATTGTTGGCTGCTATCAATTTCATTTTTAACAAATTGCCAGCGTTATCTGCATCAAACACACCGGCATCCACCGGTTTACCATCTACAATTGCCCATAGTTGGTATTGCAAACCCTGGTCTAATTTGGGCAATTGTGACACATCCAGATAGGTATCGCCATTTTGCGAATTCCACAACACCAATGCAGCACCATTAGGCATTTGAGCAGTCCCCTTCAATCCTACCTTGGCCATATTGGATTGCATGAGTAGGTCACTTTTTTGGGTTAAATTTTGAAATGCTGCTTCTTGTTTTTTATTGTTTTTCACCAACAATTGCTGTTCAGAAGTTAAGGCCAAAACCTGTTCCTCTTTAGATTTCCATTGATGAAATAGCCAAAAATTAACACCAACAGAAACAAAAAACAATGCAATAGCTGCTGCTGCCCAATAGCTCCAATTTATGGATTTGGCAACCTTTAAAGCAGGTTGTTCATTTTGATTACCTTGATCTTTCAAAAACGCCTCAAACCCAATTCTGGCTTTTACCGGTGGCATTTCGGCGCCCTTAAATACAAGTTCTTTCAAAGCTTCTTGGGTAGCATCTATTTCCTCTTGAATTTGAGGATACATTTTAGCCAATCGCAGCATTTCCTTTGATTCAGAATCATTTAATTCACCCATAACAAATGATTCAATAATTCCAGATTCTATATATTTCTGAATATCCATTATAGTCCTGATTTAAACACTCCTCGTAATGTAATAATTGCCATTCTTAATTTCGTTTTTACAGTGCCCAAAGGAATATTCAACTTATCTGAAGTTTCTTGTTGGGTATATCCTTGAAAATACACAAAATCCAATATCTCAGATTGTTGCTCAGGCAAACGTTCAATTATTTTTTTCAAACCAATAGCATTAATTTCTGTTACTGCACTATAAGCACTATCAATTGTATTTACGGAATTTTCTATGTTTTGGTTTTTTTCTTGATTTTTATTGGTTTGAGACCGCAAATAATCAATACACAAATTGCGGGTCAAGTTCATCATCCAGGTAAATAAACGGCCCTTTTCATGGTCGTATCTATCAATATTATTGTAAATTTTAATAAATACTTCTTGCAATAAATCAGAAGCTTGATCATCATTTTGAATATTGCGTTTTATTACAGTAAACAAGGCAGATGCGTAATGATCATACAACCAAGTGAACGCATTATTTTGCCGCAATTTTAGTTGCTTTATGAGTTCGTTTTCTGTAAAAACTTGAGTTTGATTCAATGTAGGGAAAGGTTTATTATTATTTAATAAAAACAAAAGTACGCCTAAATTCTGGGAAAATGATTACATGCAAAAAGGGAGCAAAACTCCCTTTACACAATTGGTGTTTAAGATTTATTTTTTCTCCCAAAGATTCCATTTTGAGTCAAACTTGTACCACTCACCATTAGGACCCTCCCAAGTCCAATCTGGAACTTCAGCCCAAGTTTTTCCAGAATCAGCACTCCACCATAATTTTTCAGATCCAATCTTGAGCCACTTTCCATCTTTATCAGCCCACATTCCACTTTCAACTGCCGCCCAGTTTTTGCCATCAGTACTCCACCACAAAGCCGCTTTTTCGTCCAATTTGTACCAATACGTTTTGTCATTCATCTTGCCCGTCCATGTGCCATCTTTCTTTTGGGTAAATTCAGAAGTAACATGTTGAGATTGAACTGGGGCAACTGAAGCTGCAATTTGCTGAATGGGCATAGAAACAAATACGCCAATCCATAAAATCATCCATTTGTTGTTTTTCATATTTTTAAGATTTATGAAAGTATATACGACAAACAGATTTGTTTGGATTTATGAAAATGAAATAATTTTAAAAATATTTTAAGACCGCAAGGGCTAACGTGTCAAAGTAGGTTTAAACAATTCTACCATCAGCCATTTCGATAATCCTATCGGTTCTGGCGGCAAAATCATGGTCGTGGGTAACAATGAGCATGGCCCTATGCAACTCTTTTGTTAATTCTTTAAAAATACCGAATACCAGATCGGCATTTTTGCTGTCTAAATTCCCTGTAGGCTCATCGCCCATAATAATTTCAGGACTGTTAATCAAAGACCTTGCAATGGCCACACGTTGTTTTTGACCCCCTGAAATTTGCGTAGCCATTTTGGTGGCCAATTCAGGTATATCTAGCAACTTTAGTTGCACCATGGCATCGTGTTCAATTTCCTCTTTGCTTTTTAAACCCAATTTTAAAGCGGGCAGCATTACATTGTCCAGCACCGAAAATTCAGGCAACAAATAATGG
>JADYZD010000193.1 GCA_020853295.1 Bacteroidia bacterium
AAAGAGCCACAGATATGGATTGCAGATCATGGAGAATTATTTAAAAATATGCCATGAAAATTAGACCCAGAATTATTCCTGTATTGGCAATTCAAGGCCAACAGTTGGTAAAAACTATAAAATTTGACAAACCCAAGTACATTGGTGACCCCATAAATGCCATAAAAATATTCAATGAAAAAGAAACCGATGAACTGGTGATTTTGGATATTAGGGCCAGTGTAAAAAGTACGGAGCCCAATTATAAACTGATTGAAGAAATGGCTGGTGAGGCATTTATGCCCGTTGGCTATGGAGGCGGAATTTCAACATACGAACAGGCAAAAAAAGTGTTTGATTGTGGTGTAGAAAAAGTAATTTTGAATTCGGTTTGTATGGAAAATCCCAAAGTAATTTCAGATGTAGCTGCGCAATATGGCAACCAAAGTGTTGTAGCATGTGTGGATTACAAGAAAACATTCTTGGGTAAAATAAAACCCGTGTTTTATTCTGGCACAAAGTCGGTATCGGTAGATTTGCTCATTTGGGTAAAGAAGCTACAGGATTTGGGTGCCGGTGAAATTATTTTGCAAAATGTGGAAAGAGATGGTACTTTCGAGGGATTTGACATGCCCACCATAAAGAAAATAGCATCTGAAATCAATGTGCCATTGGTACCCTGTGGTGGTGCACATTCTGTACGCGAAATGATAAAAGCCATTGCGGAAACAGGAGCCAGTGCTGCTGCTGCGGGAAGCATATTTGTTTTTAAAAACAACAATAGAGAGTCTATTCTAATCAATTACAACAACAAGCTGTGATACAATTGAAACATCAAGAATGCACCCATTGCATCCTCGACACACACGATGATCCCAATATCAAGTTTGATAAAAACGGGGTGTGCAATTATTGCAATTCTTACCATGAATTATATGTGAAAAATGCCATTTCTCCTTCGGATAAGGAGAAACTGCTTACAGAAACATTGCATAAAATAAAAAAGGCAGGTCAAGGAAAACCATTTGACTCCATTATGGGCTTAAGCGGTGGGGTGGACAGCTCTTATTTGGCTTTAAAAGCCAAGGAGTTTGGTTTACGGCCTTTAATCGTACATTTCGATAATGGATGGAATACAGAATTGGCCGTTAAAAATATTGAAGGAATTATCAATAAAACAGGATTTGAACTGTTTACCTATGTAGTAGATTGGGAAGAGTTTAGGGACTTACAAATTGCCTATATAAAAGCGGGAGTTTTGGATTGGGAAATACCTACAGATCATGGTTTCTTTGCCACCCTATACAAACAAGCCAATAAGAAGGGCATAAAGCATATTTTAACTGGGCACAACCACCAAACTGAAGCCATTATGCCCAAACCCATGCGGTGGAGTAAAATGGATGTAGCCAATATTATTGATATCCACGACCAATTTGGTTCTACTCCATTAAAGACGTTTCCAATGATGGGTTTTTATGAATATACCTACTACCAAAAAATAAAGAAATACCAAAGAATAAACTTGTTGGAAATGGTTGAATACAACAAGGATGAAGCCAAGGAAATTATTAAAAAAGAATTTGGTTGGCGTGATTATGGAGGAAAACATTATGAATCCATTTTTACCCGCTTTTACCAGGGGTATGTATTGAAAGAAAAATTTGGGTTTGACAAACGCAAAGCGCATTTGTCCAATTTAGTTTGTTCAGGACAAATTACCAGAGATGAAGCACTGACGCAATTTGCCAAACCGGCTTATGACCCCGCGCAGCTTGCTGAGGACAAGGAGTATGTATTGAAAAAACTGGGCATGTCCATTTCAGAATTTGATGCAATTATGCGCACACCTCCAAGATCTCATAAAGAGTTTGAATCTTATGAAACAGGTTTGTATTTGCGACATATTAAATTCATGAAGGCAATTCAACCTGCCACCAGAATTTTGAAAAAACTTTTTCGTTGAGCAAAGCAATTGTTGTAAATTTTACATTTCCACCTTTTCCAGGAATTGGAGGAAGAAGGTGGGCAAAATTTGCAAAATACCTGCACAAAAATGGGCATGATATTCAAATCATTGCTGCAAATAAAAACCACCAAAAAAATAGCAATTGGAAACAGGATATTGAAAATTACATTTCAAGAATTGCCTATGTCCCCACCGGTTATCCTAGAATTTTAACAGAAATTCCAAATACATTCCTGCAAAGATGGGAGTACCGATTTTGGTTATTTTATGTAAAGGTATTCAATCCCAAAGGCAATTATTTCGACCATTCCTTGCGTTTTGCAAAATATGCAGGAAAGGAAATTGAGAAGAGGATACACGATGGTTACAACAATGTAATTATCAGTTGTGGCCCATTTAAAATGGCCGCAGATCTGTTGAAGCTCAAATCAAAATATCCCCAAGTAAAATTTATTTTAGATTTTCGCGACCCCTGGGCCAACAACAAAACCTCTTTTGGATTTCAAACCATAAGTGAGCAAAGAAGAATCCATGAATTTGAATTGGAGAAGAAGGCTATTGACACCGCCGATGTGGTGTTGTCGGTAAGTGAGGAAATGAATGCGTATTTTGTGAAATTAAATCCAAATTCTACTACAAAATTTATTTGCCTGGCCAATGGTTATGATACAGAGGATTTTGACAATATAAAGAACCATGTTTCAGCAGAAAAGAACCACTTACAACTGGTATTTGCTGGAACATTGTACGAAAAATCACAGCATGTTTTTCAATCTTTTTGCAATGCACTAAAGCAATTGCAGAAAAGTGAACCTGAGTTGATTGGTGGAATTTCTTTTTCTTTTTTTGGTTCTGTGCCCAGTTGGTTTCAACAGCATACCTCAGGATTAGAAAATACTGTGAAATATGGGGGCAATTTAAATTTGCAAGACGTATACGCTGAATTGGGAAAATCGGCTGCATGCATGTTGTTTTTAACCGATGATTTAACCTATTCCAGGAGTACTAAGTTTTATGAGTATTTGGCAATGAAAAAACCCATTGCCGTTTTTTCTGCCGGAGGCGCAACTGCTGCATTTGTGAAGAATGAATCATTGGGTTTTGAGTGCAATATGAACAATATGGAAAGTGACTTAAGGCACATGATTCAGGATTTGAAGAACAATACATTTGCATTCAATACTGCATACAATTCAAATGCCCACGATGTAAAGGAATTGGTAAAAACTATTGAACAAGAATTGATATAGTATGTTGGAAATTAAAAATAAAAAAATACTCGTAATTGCGCCACATACCGATGATGCTGAATTCGGCATGGGTGGTGCTATTGCTAAATTTATTGAAGACGGAAATACTGTTTATTGTGCGGCATTTTCTGCTTGCCAGCAAAGTGTTTTATCCTCTTTTCCAGCAGATATTCTCATTACAGAAGTAAAAGAAGCCAGTGGTATTTTGGGAATAAAACCTGAGAATTTGTATTTGTTTGAATATGATGTTCGCACATTTAATTTTCACCGTCAGGCCATTTTAGATGATATCATTGGGTTGCGAGAAAAATTGGCACCCGATATAGTATTTATTCCAAGCACCAATGATGTGCACCAAGACCATGGGGTGATTGCTGAAGAAAGTATTAGGGCATTTAAATTCAGCAGCATTTTGAGTTATGAAATCCCGTGGAACAATTTCAGATTTTCCAATACATGTTTCATTTTGTTGCAGGAAAATCATGTAGCAAAAAAAGCAAAAGCAGTGGAGACCTATAAATCTCAAGCACATAGAAAATATGCAAGTGCGGCATTTGTGCAAGCACTAGCCCGTACAAGAGGGGTGCAAATCAACAGCGATTTTGCAGAGTGTTTTGAAATTGTGCGTTTAATCATGTAATTACTTTAATGCAAAAAGTATATGAATAATGAAACCTTAAAAAGCCATCCCTACATTCAAGAATTATTGGAATTGGAATGCAATACACCGGACAGGAAAGTTTTTCATGAAACAATGAAACCCATATTGCTAAAAATGGGTGCGGATATTGAATTTCTGCGTTTGGTGGTAAAGAGAAATTTTGATGATGCGGGATATTTGGGTCAGGAATGGTCGTTATACAATATTCCCTTTTTTCATGTGTATGAAACAGATGATTTTATATTGAAAATTCATGTGTTCCCAGCAGCTGAAAACTACAAACCAGGATTGGCTGCGCATGCCATTCACCACCACAACAATTATATGCTTACCACCAATGCTTTTTTTGGTTCTGGCTATGAGAGTTTGTTGTTTGGCAAAGAAGTGGAAACAGACGACAACAGCCTTAGGACGCGAATGTCGGTTTCAAAACACTTTCACCAAAAAGATTGGAATCCGAGTTTGGTAGATTCTTGGGAACCCCACATTGTATTTATACCCGAAAAATTATCGGCTACTTTGCTGATTTGGACACCGGATAAAAAGCGAAGTACGGATGCACTTCGAAATGTGGGTTTATTAAAGGCCATAAAAACCCCATTGAGAAAAATTATACAATTTTTTGGAATGGAAAATGCCGTGGGTATAGCAAAAGCAGTAACCTACCAGTATTATCCTGCCCCGGGTAACAAGACTTTTATGGCCATTGAAGAAGAAGATTATTTTGCTCCTACAAAAGCAGCAAAAGGGCCAGAAATCGACAATTATTCCATGCAAATGCTTTTTTCATTTCTGCAAAAAGCAAATTTGGTGGATATTGATTATTTTAATGAATTGGTGCAGCGCACAACCTTGCCAGCACTATACAAAACATGGATACAAAAAATTGTTAATGGAGAAGAGATACCGGAAGTGTACCATAGAACTGAATTAAATATTCCTCAGAAGAGTTATACCCTAGAGGACATATTGGAGGCTGCAAAAAACTAGTCCCCCTTTTTTGAAAATTATTTATTATTCCCCCCATCCTACTCATGATATTGTGAGTGAGGTGGGATATAGCACTCACCAGCGAGAAACCATACTTGCCATGCAGGATATTGGCCATGAAGTATTGCCTGTAATTTTGGGTGGCACTGAAAAAACCAATGTGGAGGAATACCACAAGAACATTGGAAACTCGGGAGTAAAGAAAAGGCTCATCAAGCGGTTTTTGCCTACCTTTTTGCTGAATGCGGTAAAGGATATTTTGTTGGTAAAGCACGATGTTCGCGCAGCTAAGCGTTTGGAGGAGGCCATTTTAGAATTCAAACCCGACTTGGTCTATGAACGGGGCGAGTATATGCAGGATAAGGGCTTGCTGTTGTGTAAAAAATTGGGAATCCCACATTTTTTGGAAGTGAATTCACCCTGTGTTGAAGAGATGCGTGAATTTGAAGGGCCCAATTTATTTCACTTTTGGGGGTTTAGAAAAGAGAGAAATAAATTAAAAAACACCAAGCATATTTTTGCTGTGAGTTCTGCATTAAAGGATTATTTGGTGAAAAAATACCATCCAAGGGCACAAATTCATGTAATCCCCAATTGCATCAATGAGAATAAAGCCATACCTCCAGCAAATGATATTGCAGTGCTTAGAAACCAATTGGGATTAGACGGCAAATTTGTTTTTGGATTTGTAGGCAGCATATTTCCACACCACGGTATTGGAAAATTAATTGAAGCATTTGCAGAGGTTGTAAAAAAACAACCAAACTGCCGGTTAATCATTATTGGCGGTGGGGTTTTACAGCCGAAATTTGAAGCTATGGCAAATCAATTGTTGCCTGAAAATACCTTTATTTTTACTGGAAAAATACCCCATGCTGAAGTAATCAAATACATTGGAATTTTTGATGTAGGGGTAATGCCTGACTCCAATTGGTATGGGTCTCCAGTGAAAGTTTTGGAATATGGACTAATGAAAAAATTAATTCTTGCACCAGATAATGGACCATTAAATGATATTATGACCTCAGGAACGGATGGGGTTTTGGTGAAGCCTGGGGTTGAAAACTTGGCCAAATCCATGTTGGAAGTAGCTGAAAATTTTGACCAGTTTTCCAATATGGGAGGTGTTTTTTACAACCGGATAATGAAAGAATTTACTTGGAAAGCACAGGCAAGAAAAATTCTTGAGAATTGCTAAACGGGCTGAACTTCCGTTGAAACAGGCAGCTCATTTTTTTCTGCATCTTTCACCAATTTATAGGTAATATAATAGATAAAAAAGAACAAAAAGAAACCTTGCCCAATATAGTTTCCTGTTCTCATTAACCGAATGATGAATACCACAAAAGCGCCTTGGTTGATAATTACATAAATGTTGAGATTGGGATCACGAACATGGGTTCTTTTTAAACGAAATTTGTAGATAAACAGGAATATAAGGCCCAATCCGAATAGGCCTGTTTCTGACATTAAACGAATAAAAAGACTGTTGCCGTCTTTTGCATTAAAATTACCAAACATTATTTTGAACGCTTTACCAAATTTGGCTTCAAAATATTGGTCATACGTTTTTTCATGTGTGCCCAACCCACCGCCGGTAAATGGGTTTTTTCTAAAACTTTCTTGGGCAATAATATAATTGGAATAAAG
>JADYZD010000194.1 GCA_020853295.1 Bacteroidia bacterium
AACCCTTCTCCATTTTCAGAACTTTCATGCTCAAATCCGAGTGCCGGAGTACTAGATGCAGCAGCATAAACAATCTTTTGGGCTTCAGTTAAATATTCATTGCAATCCGCTGTGGTGGTGGTTAAAACATAACCCTTCGGACTTTCCTGTGGCTTCAAGGTATCTGTTGAGCCGCCAAACTCTTTCATGCACAGTTTTGCATAGCAGGAATCTGGCATCCACATGGCATTCGCACGTATTATCCTGCCTTCGTGGTGCTTCTTTTTAAAACAACAGGATACCAAGAAAAATACCAAAATAAAATAGACAAATAGGCGCATAAATTTTGCGTAAAAATACACTATTTAACAGTCTTAGAATCCACCTATTTATACCGCTTCAACCATGCTGCGTTGTGGCATACCTGTGGGCAGGGTGTCTGCAATCAACAGCTCTTTCATTTGGCGTTGCAAAGTGTTTACCATTAAGGTAAAAACATCCCTGCTCTTGCGTGTTTTGGCTATAGCATAGCAACCTTGCAATTGACCAATAATGCTATATGCCATGCTTCTTGCATCGGTTTGTGGTTTTATCTCGCCTACAGCTTTACCGGCCAATATGGCTTTTTGTAAAATCCGAACCTGATTTTCCAAAACGGTTTCTAATTTATCCCTGAACAAATCATCTTCATGGCTCATTTCCACCATCAGGTTACACAATACATCACCTCTGGCAATGCTCTGGTCTGTGGCGTTTACCTTCTCGCGTTCTATAATGGTGTATAAGGTGCTGGCTATTCCATGAGTTAAATTCTCCAAAGCGGACCATTTATCTGTGTACATGGGCATCAGAACCTCATCTACTACTGCATAACCCAATTCCATCTTACCCGGAAAGTAATGGTAAAATGCACCCTTGGTTATTTTTAACCGCATAATCTCCTTGTCGGTGCGCAATGTGCCGAATCCGTGCTCTGATATGGCATCAAAACATTTCTGTATGATTCTAGTTCTGGTCGCTTTGGTCATTGTGGTGCAAATATACCAACTGGTTTGTTTATGTGGATATCTATGTGGATAAACCCAAAATCCACAATGCATAAATTCAGGTTAAACTATTGACATACACCAATATAGAGCTGTAAAAAAATTATAATCCACAAAGGGGTGACAGCATATCCACATACTATGGATACCCTACTAGTTCAATTCTTGATTTCTTTGAATCTGTTGCTGCCAACGCCAGGCATCAGCCATCATTTCCTCTATTCCACGGCTGGGTTTCCAACCTAATGTCTCTGTAACTTTGGCCGTATCAGCCCATACCTGAACCACATCTCCTATTCGCCTGTCTCCAATTTTATACGGCACCTTTACCCCTGTGGCATTTTCAAAAGCGTGTATTACTTCTAATACACTGTTCCCTTTGCCTGATCCTATGTTGAAAACCTCGAAGTAGTGCTTATTCTCTCCTTTCAAAAGTCGGTTTAATGAAGCCACATGTGCACTGGCCAAATCCATAACATGAATGTAGTCACGTATGTTGGTACCATCTGGTGTGGGATAGTCTGAACCAAAAATTACCAGCTCTTTTCGAATACCCGCCGCAGTTTGGGTGATAAATGGCACCAAATTATTGGGCACTCCCAAGGGTAGCTCACCAATATGGGCACTGCTGTGTGCACCTACTGGGTTAAAATAACGCAGGCATTGTGAGTGGCACCAATTTACATCTTGTAAAATGGTTTCACACATCTGTTTGGTTGCCCCATAAGGCGAGCTGGCTGGCTTTATGCTCTCATGCTCACTTACAGGTATGTGCTCCGGTTCTCCATAAACAGTGCAACTGCTGCTAAACACTAGGTGGTGTACATTGTACCTTTTCATGGATTTTAGCAAACTCACCAATCCACCTACATTGTTTTGGTAGTAGTCCAATGGCTTTTGTACACTTTCTCCTACTGCTTTAAATGCTGCAAAATGAATAACAGCAGAAATTTTGAACTGCTCAAATATGCTCGACAACAGTGCCTGGTCGTTTACATCGCCTTTGAAAAATACGGGAGATGAACCCGTTATGGCCTCAATTCCTTGTAAAATACTTAAATCACTGTTGCTTAAATTGTCTATAATTACCGGCCTATAGCCCGCTTCAATCAAGCTCACCACTGTGTGAGAACCAATAAAACCCAACCCTCCGGTAACCAGAATATCCATTTTACTTAATTTTGGTTACCTCTCCACTTTCAAACAAATATGCCTCACCGCTTTCAGGGCACGTAGCCATGCCTTGATCATCAAACTGTAGCCTTTGGCCAAACTCACTCATCCAGCCAATTTGCCTTGCAGGATTGCCTACCACCAGTGCATATGCTGGTATGGTTTTGGTTACCACCGCACCTGCACCTATGAATGCAAAAGCGCCTATATCATGTCCGCAAACTATTGTGGCATTAGCGCCAATGCTGGCACCTACGCCTACATGAGTTGTTAAATACTCCGACTTTCTATTTACTGCACTGCGGGGATTGATCACATTGGTAAATACACAACTGGGTCCTAAAAATACATCATCTCCGCAGCTTACACCCGTGTAAATGCTCACATTGTTTTGCACTTTTACATTATTGCCCAATACCACGTCTGGACTAATCACCACATTTTGTCCAATATTGCATTTGGCGCCCAATTTTGCTCCAGGCATGATGTGGCTAAAATGCCAGATCTTGGTGCCTTCACCTATTTCGCAACCTTCGTCAATTACTGCGGTTTCATGCGCAAAATATTGCATCTCTTCCATGTCTTATTTTCCAGTTAACGTTTAACTCTCAACTTTTAACTTTCTCTCCAGTTGGCTTTATCAGATTGACTGAATTGCCATGGCGCACCATTGTTTTCTAAATAGGTAAACATATTGTTCAATTCAGCAGGTGCTGCACTTTTTTCCATTACCAAGTATTGGCGCATTTGCACAATAATATCTACCGGATTGATATTTACTGGGCAAGCCTCAACACAAGCATTGCATGTGGTGCACGCCCACAATTCTTCTGTAGTAATCAGTTCATGAAGGTCTTTGCCATCATCACCTGCGCCAGCGTCCAAGTTTTTACCTACTGTTTCCAGCCTGTCGCGGGTATCCATCATCACTTTGCGGGGACTTAATTTTTTACCCGTAATATTTGCCGGACACACACTGGTGCACCTTCCACACTCAGTGCAGGTATAGGCATCCATTAAATTTTTCCAAGTTAAATCTTTTACATCCCTGGCCCCAAATCCTGCAGGTGGCTCATAACCTTCTGGAGGGGTAGCACTGGGGTCCATCATCAGCTTTACCTCTGTTGTTACACTTTCCATATTGTCAAACCCACCCTTGGGTTTCAAAGGAGTGTAGTAAACATTAGGAAAACTCATCACAATATGCCAGTGTTTGCTATAAGGCAAGTAATTCATAAAAATGAAAATGCCCACAATATGGAACCACCACATGGCGCGTTCCCAAAAAACCAAGGTAGGATCAGAAAATCCTGAAAAGAAAGGAACCAAATATTGGCTAATGGGAAAACTACCCACAGCTTTATAATGCTCGTGCCCATGACCTTGTAATATTTGATCCATGGCATTCATTTTTAGCAAAGCCGCCATAAGCACAATCTCTGTAATCAATATCAAAGTTGCATCTTTATTGGGCCAGCCCTTTAATTCGGGTTTTTGAAAACGTGCCAGTTTTACAACATGCCTTCTGAATAAAAACACAACACAACCACCCAATACGCACAATGCCAGTATTTCAAAAAAACCAATGGCAAAATCATACAGGGGTCCAAAAAATGATAGCACCCTATGGGTACCTGCCAACCCGTCAATCAATATCTCCAATACCTCTATATTGATAAGTACAAACC
>JADYZD010000195.1 GCA_020853295.1 Bacteroidia bacterium
AAAAAATGCAGGTCCAAAGCTAAAAATACTGATGAGTATTCCCTGCCCAATACCTTTCATAACCGGAACCAACCAAAACATATTTCTGTTGCGCAAATTACAAAGCATTGACTGCCAAAACAAATAGAACCTATCTCAAAAGTCCTTTTTGTCAATTTAATTTATAACAATTTAACCGAAAAAAACTTCGCCTTTTTGCGCTTTATTGCGTTGCTTCTCTCTTGCAGGCTGCCAGCCTGATCCGCCAGCAGGCGGACAAGAATCGCCTTATCTAGCGCAAAAAATCTCGTAATTGACTTACAAATTACTTTTGAGATAGGTTCTAGTAAATGCAGTAGTGGTGATTATAACAAAATCTGTTTGGTCAATTTCCTGCCATCACCTAAATCCAATACCATAAAATAACAGTTATTGCCAAGCATCACCAAGGGCATTTCTATAGTTTCACTTTGGATGATCTGCATAAAAACAAGTCTACCTAGTGCATCAAACACCCTTAATTGGGTGCCAGTAGGAATATTCTTAAACGCCCATTGATTCCCCATTTGAACAATGGTGGGCTCGGTTTCTTTGGTTTTTTGAATTGTAGAAAATGGGGTGCATTTTCCAGCCTCAACCCTTACAGAGTCAAGCAAGGCATACACTTTATCTCCAGGGCAACTGGTGTTGCAGCCATCCCTATGTCCGGCAATTACACCCAGTGCATTGCCATTTCCATCTGGGTGTAACAATGTAGAAAAAGGATTCAGATTGTCCTTTTTAAGTTTCCAACCTAGCAGCTGGAAAAGAGAAGACATTGCAACTTCGCTGGGTTTTTCGGTCATAAAATTCCCAATCATACAAACCCCCATGGTATTGTTGTTTTTTGAACAAAAATGGGCACCCAACACATTGTCCTGCCTTATTTCGGGTTTTTCTGGGTCTCTGCCAGCATAAATATCACCATTTGCAGCAATTAAATAGTTGTACCCAATATCATCCCAACCATTTACTTGGGTGTGAAATGTGTAATAAGCCCGGACCAATTCTGTGTATGCCGTATCTCCATTGCCATCAGCAGAATGATGCACCACACAATGGTGTGTGGTAGTAGCTGTTCTTCCTTTAATTGGGTTAGGCAAACCTTCACGCCAAAAACTTTGAGGTATTAATGAAGGTGAATCACAAGAGCTGCGGGAAGCAATAGGCCTGGCCAATGATTTCGGCAATGGGGGAACATATAATAAGACCACTTCCACTTGAAAACTATCGGGTATATTTCCACTAAGCTGTTCTAAAATAAACGAACGACAGTCGTTATTTGCATAGTACAAATCTGTTTGATCAAAGGAATTCGACTCTAAGTGCTCATCAGCAGCCAATACTTTTCTTTCGGATCTTACATGGGCCATACCCCATTCATCATCAGGTAAAAAATAATGGTGGTTTAATTGAATCGCAAAAGTAGCTTCGTTTAATATTCCTTTTGGAAATCGAAAAGACACAGAATTAAAATATTTTCTTGGTGCAATTCTGGCCCATCCTTTCTGAATACTTATATTTTTATATATCCATATTTTTTTATACAAAACCCTTGCTGTTGTAGGTTTTGTTTCATCTACACAATCAAAGCAAGGGCAAGCATCAGATGCAAGAAAAAATCCAAATAAAATATATAAAATTCCAAGTTTTTTCATCTATGTCAAGTGCTTTTTAATGATGGATTGAAAAGATGGATAAATGCTTTTTGAACTGGCCAGTATGGTATTTCCAAATAAATAGTTGTCACCACCTGCAAAATCGGTTACTACACCACCTGCCTCTTGTACCAGCAAAACGCCTGCTGCAATATCCCAAGAACTTAATCCCGACTCGTAAAACCCATCGAATCTCCCACAAGCGGTATAGGCCAAATCAATAGCAGCCGAGCCCATTCTTCTCAAACCATGAGTGTTTTGCATCAATTCTTTCAGCGCCTCCAAATATTCAGGCATATTTTGAAACTGATAATACGGAAAACCAGTTGCAATTAATGAGGATTTTAGTGCCGCGGTTTCAGAAACATAAATAGGTTGGTCATTTAAAAATGCACCTGCATTTTTTGCGGCGGTAAACATTTCGCCCCAATAAGGCGCATAAACCACACCTGCAACCGGAGTACCTTGATGCAACAAGCCTACACTTATGGAAAAAGCAGGCAAACCATGTAAAAAATTGGTAGTTCCGTCAAGCGGGTCTATTACCCAAATCCATTCTTTATTCTGAACGGATTCAACTGTGTTTTCTTCTGTAATAAATCCGCAATTGGGTATCAATTCGGCTAGAAAAGCAACCAACATTTTTTCGGATTCCACATCCACAAAACTTACCAGTTGGTTAATGCCTTTATCTTCAATTTGGCCTTGTGCAATTTTTCCAAAATTTTGCAATTGAAATTCGCCTACTTTGAAGCAAATCTCTGCGCATTTATTCTTAAATTCTGTATACAAATTGACTCCTTTAACGCAAAATTAAAACTGTGGATTTTTCGATATGACGGTAATCTTCTGTATCCAATATTTCAATAAGAACCGCATACACTCCTGGACCGTATAAATTGCCAGATTCATCAGTTCCAGTCCAGCCTTTATTCATGTCGTTGGTTTCAAAAACCTTGGCGCCCCATCGGTTATAGATAGACATACTAAAAGTTTTAATTCCCCTGCCTTTTGGCAAATAAATATCATTAATATTATTTGCATCAGGAGTAAAAGACAAAGGCATATAAATGCGGTAAACATCTTTAATCCGAATCCAATGTCCAACAGTATCTGCGCAACCAGGAGCACGCTGCACCATTAGGTTCACAAAATACCTTCCTGTGTCTGAATATATATGGTTTTGATTTCCTGCACTAGAAGAAAAAGTTCCATCTCCAAAACTCCAAGAATACGTTTCAGCATTGGTGCTACCATCTGTAAAATCAAAACTTGGATTCTCAATAGTGCTGATATCTGGAAGTGGTGTAAATGCTGCAATAGGATAAGAAACCACATCTGCAGTTGTGGGAACATCAAACTTTGCTTTACATCCAAAACTTGTGGTTATTTGAGCCTTGGCAGTGTAAATTCCACTCTTTGTAAAAACTTTTGAATACGGACTGCCATTAAAATCTACAGAATCGCCATTGCTGAAATACCACCTTACATTGGCGGCATCTGGGCTATTGAAAGTATAATCAACTGGCTTGCCCAAACATACTTGCAGTGGGGTGGAAGACAAGGTTGCACTGGCTGCTGGGTTTACCGTAACGGAAGCATTGGCATTAACTGGCACGGAGCAGCCATCTACCAAATCAAGCTGGTACGTTTTACTTGCAATTGGGGCTATTTTTTGTGTCAAAAAGCCCACCGTATTCCCATCAAGCGACCAAGATCTTGAGGATGTTTTTCCACCTGAAATTGTAAAATTCATTTTTACACTATCACCCAAACAAATACTATTGGGGGTAATGGTAATGTTGGCAGAAAGCGGAGCCAATTTGGTAATCACAAAATCGGTTGTATCTTTTTTAACAGTGCATCCATCATCCAAAATTGCCCTAAATGGATTGACTCCAGTTCCAGGATTTAACATTGGTGTAAAACCACTTAATGCAACAGGACTCCAAGTAATATTGTGGGCACTTAAAACGCCCCCAGTATGTGTTAAATTTAGGGTTAATGTTTGTCCATCACACAGTGTAGTGTCATTCACAGTCGATAAAGAAAGTGGCGCCATTAAATCCACCTTAATACTGTCTGAAACTAAAGGAGAACAGCCATCAGACAAGGTGATTTTATAGAATTGGGCTGTGGCAGGTTTTTCTGTAATCGCAGAAGTTGATTTTCCATGGTTCCAAGAATAAGTATAGTTTTTTCCCAATCCACCATTGGCAATGGCCATCATGTCCACAGATGTACCCCGACAGATCAAAGTATCAGAAGACACGGAAATGTTCAAGGCAGGATAAGTATACAATTTTATCTGGGCTGAGGAAGGCAGCACGCTGCAACCATCGGTAAGGGTAACGGTATACGTATTGGTATCGTTTAAAGTAATTGATTTAGATGTTCCTGTACCCAAACCACCTGACCAATTGAAAATATGTCCAAGGGTATCTCCACCCGAGCCGGTTGCGGAAAGGGTAATTTGCTTTCCGATACAAACCAGGGTATCTGTTGCTTTCAACTGAACACTCAGTGCAGGCTTAACGGTTACTTTTTTAGTAGCTGTATCAGGAAGTTCACTACAGCCATCTGTAAGAATCACTTGATATACAGTTGTTGAAGCTGGGGTTACATTTTGAACGGCAGCGGTATTTCCAGTATGTTTCCAGTTATAGGCATATGCAGTGCTTAATCCTCCTGTGGCCAATGCCGATAATTGTACAGACCTGCCAGCGCAAATAATGGTATCATTGCCCAAATCCACCGACAAACTAGGCCTTACATCTACCATAATTGAATCTTTTACTTGGTGATAGGTGCAAGCATCACTCAATACCAACGCATATTTTGAGAGACCGGTGGGTTTAACTGTAATTTGAGGTGTTGAAACATTGGTACTCCATTTATACCGATAATCGGGATTGTAGCCACCTGCAATTGTGGGCAATAAAACCAAACTATCACCCATACAAATCAAAGTATCATTGCCCAAGTCGAGACTTAAAGGTGTGCGAACTCCCTCAAACTCTATTTTAAAACCTTTGCCTTCTACCAAAGGGTCGCTGTATTGTTTCAGCCAAAGTGCATTTCCAACTACAGATTGCCAAGCGCCTCCATAAGGGGTGGTTTGGCCCGTATAAACGCCTATTTTATTAATTTGGCTGGTGTTGTTTTTAAATAAAACCACTGAGTCATACCCATTCTCATAATCCAGATATAAGAATCTGAATTTAATGGAATTGGCTCCAGGAATTTTAACTTTTAAACTCACTTGTTTTAGAGCACCATAATATCCTTCACCTCCATCATCGTAAATAAATCCCTGGCATTTTGTGGCTGAATCTGTGCCAGATATGGGCAAGAGTACCGCATTACAAATATCAAAAGTGCTATCTACTTTAATGTAAGCCGTTTTGGTGATACTATCAGAGTTGTTTTTAAAACAACTTTTTGCCACCAATTTTACGTTGTAAGTTCCATAGCTCGAGTAATTGTAGAGTGCATTGTAGTTGGTGGAAGTTCCACCATCCCCAAAATACCAAATACTGGATATTGAATTGCTGCTTAAATTGGTAAATTTCACTGATTTGCTCAAAGAACAGACCATTGTATCCGCAATAAAATCGGCCTTTACAAAACCACTATCATACTTATTGCCAACCCCACAAACCCACCATGCATTTGTAACAGCAATAACCGCCTTGCTGCAATTGCCGTATAAATCAGTTGCGGCCAGAATGCTGTAAGTCCTTGCATCTGCATATTGTGAATTCTTGGTTAGGTAAACACTTAGGTTTCGGTAGGCAATTCTTGCAGAGGCGTTTAAGCCCAAACTATCTATCGAAAATGAGTTTCCTTTTTCATTGGTTCCTGTTTTACCGTCAGTTATCAGATAAAACCAATAGTTCTGAACACCACTATTGGTATGAACGCCACCATTATCACCAGATCCCCCGTACCAAGAAATACCTTTATAATATTTTGGATGACCATAAGGATTTGGATTGGACATATCCCTAATTCCAGCAGCAGAAGTAGTAAAATCCTCTCCTACTTTCCAGCTCCATTTGTTGGGTCTCGACCATTTCTCAATGGCATTTCCAAAAATATCAGAAAAACTCTCGTTGAGTGCACCACTTTCGTAACTGTAAATAAGGCTTGCAGAGTAGGTAGTTACGGCATGCGAGATTTCATGACCGCAAACATCAATAGAGGTCAATGGCCTCCAAGTTGATCCATTCCCATCGCCATAGGTCATAAAAGAGCCATTCCAAAATGCATTTGAATAATTGTTTGAATAATGCACATAGCTGAGAATTTTAGCATTGTTGTCGTCAAAGCTTTTTCTATTCAATACTGTATCATAAAAATCGAAAGTCCTTTCTGCTCCCCAGTGTGCATCAGTGGCTACTTCATCTTTATTCCCGTTCACATTGTTCCAATAATTATCGGCATCTGTAAAATCCACTGCCGTGCCATAATTGGTGCCTTTCTTCATGTCATAAGTTTCAATTCCCTTGCCTCTTGTTTTTTCCCTTAACCTATAATTACCGGGAGAAACACTATCTGTAGTTATTGTCCTGGTTCCACTAAATGCAGTTGCTGCAGTGCCTTTAACATCTGTATGGCAAATCAAATCTTCAATAGCTTGAATGGAGCCATTCTGTGCATTTACATAAATTCTTTTGCCCCCTAAAGGAACATTTGAAAAGACATCATATTTAAAACACAGGGCGTGCGGATTTCTAAAGTCTAAATTTTGAGGACAGTACACCACAGTACCTTGGGGAAACCAACTGGTATCCTGAACGCCCGTCAAATCTTGTAAAATATGGTTTTGTGTTTCATCCTGCCAGTAATATTGGGTAGATGGCAATTGGCTTAAAGCAATGTTTCTCGCAGCTTCCAAGTTCAATTCAGCATTACCACTAAGCATGCTTTCTGGAATGACTTCACCGTTAATCGACAAAATTCTATTGGCAGAAGTGTGCACCACAACCACTCCATTTTCTAAAGGAATACCTTTAAAATACTGCTGGGCCCTAAAATGTATTTGGCCCAACTCATCCTCCAATTTGCTATAGATTTTCCAGGAAGTATTGGAAGAAGTATGTGCAAGCTTGTGCAATTCTACCTGCCATTGGTCAAACGCTGGCCTTGAAAATTCATCAAAATGTACAATCCCAGAAAAAGGTATGGGATTCGAAATTCCTTTGGTTTCTATTTGTGCAGAGAGGGGTAAGGCAGATGCTACAATAAGCAGCATGGACCAAACAGTACTTTTCCTCATACATACAAAAATAAAGGAAAAAATTGTTAACTTTTACACTAAGGTGTAAAGATTAGCAATACTGCTCGTAAACTGCTTGCAAGTGGTCTGAAATCATGTCGGCAGTGCGGCCTTCTATCATGTGGCGTTCTACCATGTGCACCAACTCTCCATTTTTGAACAATGCAATTGCAGGAGATGAAGCAGGATAAGGAACAAAGTACTCTCTGGCTTTGGCTACGGCATCAACATCCTGACCTGCAAAAACTGTTAGGAGTTGATCGGGTTTTTTATTGCCCACCAAACTTTTCAAAACCCCTGGTCTTGCAGCACCTGCGGCGCAACCGCAAACTGAATTTACAACTACCAACTGGGTGCCATTGTTACTGTTCATAACTGTTTCAACCTCAGCGGCACTGGTGAGCTGTGTAAAACCATTATTTGTTAATTCAGCGCGCATTGGCGCTACAAGCATTTCTGGATAAGGCATACGAATTTTCTTTAGTTTCCCTTTAGGGTGTGATACGGATTGCAAATTAACAACAATATGGTGGATTTGTTTTTAAAAAATTGCCCTAAAATCCTATTCAAATTGATTACCGGCGATGTAAATTCCTTCAATATGATTCTGACCAAAGAAATACGGAATGTTGTACAATGCATTTTTTTGACTGGTTACCAAAAAATCTGCCCTCTTGCCCGGTGATATGCTTCCGCATTGCTTTTCCAGCCTCATAGACCTCGCCGCGTTGAGTGTAATGGCATTAAATGCCTCCTCGGGCAACAGTTTCATTTGGGTGCAGCCCAAACTCCACACAATTTGCATATTGGCCACAGGACTGCTCCCCGGATTAAAATCTGAGGCGAGACAGAATGGCAAGCCTGCATCAATAATTTGCCTTGCAGGAGTATAAGGAATTCCAAGAAAATAGGAGGTTCCAGGCAACCCAACTGGCATTGTTTTGCCAGCTTTTAAAACTTCGATTTCTGCTTCACCGCAATGTTCTAAATGGTCTGCACTATAGGCTCCTGAAGCCACCGCCGCTTGAACCCCACCTGTATAACCCAATTCGTTGGCGTGAATTTTTCCAGGCAAATTGTATTTCCATCCTGCTTCCAAAATGCGCAAAGTATCTTGTTCAGTAAAAAACCCTTTATCACAAAAAACATCAATAAAATCAGCCAAATTTTCGGAGGCAACTGCAGGCAACATTTCTTCTATTAAATAATTCACATACCCTTCCCTGTTGTCTTTGTATTCGGGTGGAACCGCATGGGCTCCTAAGAAAGTAGATTTTATGATTATGGGAAATGCCTCTTTTAATTTGGAAATTACCCGTAGCATTTTTAGTTCACTATCCATGTCCAGACCATATCCACTTTTGATTTCCAAGGTGGTAGTGCCATGTGAAATGAGTGTTTTAACATTTTTCAACGACCGTTCAAACAAATCATCTTCAGACATGGCCCGAAGTTTTTTAGCGGAATTTAAAATTCCACCCCCGGCTTGTGCAATTTCCTCATAACTTTTGCCCAAAATTCGCATAACCCATTCCTCACTTCTTTCGGCAGCAAATACTGCATGTGTATGGCTGTCAACAAAACCTGGCAAAACTTCCCTGCCATTTAGATCCACCATTTGTTCAGCTTCAGGTGGTTCGGTGTTGCCAAATCCCAAAACAAGTCCATGCTCTGTCAATATCCATGCATTTTCAAGGTGCTCCACTACAGCCATTTCGGCGCCTGCTTTTTGAAATTGTGCTTCGTTTTCAACACCCCAAATTTTACCAATATTGTAAAAGAGTTTGCTCATCAGCAGCAAAACAAGCAAATTTGAACGGAATGGAACAGAAAAGTTTGGTTGAAATTTTAAAAACCCCCATAAAAAAGGGCGAAAACGTATTTATTGCACCTGGTGCTGTTGTGATAGGAAATATAACATTGGGACATCAAGCATCCATTTGGTTCAATGCTGTTTTGCGCGGAGATACTGATGCTATTAAAATTGGGGATAGAACCAATATACAGGACAATGCTGTAATTCATGCCGATCCAGGGGATCCATGCATCATTGGCAACGATTGCGTTATTGGTCATTCGGCCATTGTTCATGGTGCCAAATTGGGCCATCATGTACTTATTGGGATGCATGCTACCGTCTTGAACAATGCAGTTATTGGAGAGTATTCTATCATTGGTGCCAACGCGCTAATACCACAAGGCACGGTAATTCCACCCTATTCTTTGGTTTTGGGGGTGCCTGCGAAGGTGGTAAAAACTCTCGGAGCAGAGGTAGAAGAAAAAATTCAGAACAATGTAAATGAATATGTGGTTAGGGCAAAATCATACATGGACGCCGGAATTGTGAATTCTAAGATTTGAAATTTTCAATTTAAAAATGCCTGCTAATTTTTCATCCCCCAGCCGGATGCCCATAGAAATTGATGCTCCCATTGTGAGGCACTTCTCATAAGATTTCATTATAATTGCATCCCAACACCATGGCGCGCAAAACCAAATATTTTTTCAACCCCAAAAGTTTGGAGTTTGAGAGGGTAAGAGACAATGTAAAATACATTGTTTGGCGCTTCTTTGGTTTAACTTCCTTGGTGATCGTTTTGGGTTTACTCATGGCATTTATTTTTTCAAGGGTTTTTGCCTCTCCCAGAGAAAAATATTTGATGAATCAAAATAGGGACCTGCGCAGGGAAATTGCAGCTATAGACAGGGAGGTAGACGAGTTTGAAAAACAAATGACTGAATTAAAAGAACGGGATTTGAAAATTTACCGTGCCATGTATGAAGCAGACCCACCGAAACCAGTGGATTATCGTGGGGCCGATTATGCCGAATTATTGGCATTGCCAGAAGGCAAATTGATTCAACGCATTCGGTTAAAAGTGGATAGGCTTGCAAAAGATGCCAATGCGCAAACCAAATCATACACCACACTTACAAAACTGATCCGCACCAAAGAAGAGGTTATCAATTCAATTCCGGCCATACAACCAGTTGCCAATAAAGAATTGAACCGCATGGCAAGCGGATATGGATACCGGTTAGACCCCTTTTATCACACAGCATCTTTTCATGCTGGAATGGATTTTACCTGCGATATTGGAACAGAAGTGTATGCCACAGGAGATGGTGTGGTAATGAAGAGCATGAATGATGGCTGGGGATATGGCAACCATGTAATTATTTCCCATGGCTTTGGTTATACCACTTTATATGGGCATTTAAGCAGAATAGCAGTGCGACCAGGGACCAGGGTGAAACGCGGGCAGGTAATTGGTTATGTGGGTTCAACCGGTCGCAGTACTGGGCCACATTTGCACTACGAAGTGCGGAAAAACGACAACCCACTAAACCCAGCGTTCTTCTATCACAATGACTTAACAGACGAGCAATATCAAAGAATGCTAGAATTGAGCAAAAGAGAAACCAAGCGTTTTGACTAATGGAAAATTCCAACGAAATACCATCAACAAAAAAGTACTTTAAAATCGGTGAAGTAAGCACCATGCTGGATGTTGCGCCGAGCACATTGCGCTTTTGGGAAAAAGAATTTAAGCAGTTAAAGCCTATGAAAAGCAAAAAAGGCGACCGCATTTATTCTTTAAAAGATATTGATATTTTAAAAGAAATTAAATACCTTACTCACGATAAGGGGATTAGAATAGCGAAGGCAAGTAGAAAGGTGAAAAAGCAGACAGAGGAAGCAAATCCCAATCAGGAGTTGATTAAAAAACTGCGAGATATGCGTACACTTTTGTTGGACTTCAAAGATTCTATTGATTGAAATTAATTGTATTATTTTTTATACTTTCCATTGAGGCATCACTACTTGGACAGGTAGGCGCTAATTACATTGCAGCAGGTTCCAATCTGGCCAATTCAGATGCCGGAGAATGCTTGGCAAACAATCCATCTTCACTGCCAAAAAACAAATGGTCCGCGGGTATTTGGGCAATCAATAAATACACCGGGGTGAATATGAACTATGGTGGTTTTTGTGTTGCCTTTTCATCAAAATTAGGAGCTGTGGGTATATCTTCCCGATATGCTGGCACAGCCTATTTAAACAGAACCGCAATCGAACTCAATATTGGTAAAAAAATTAGCGATTATTTCTCTTTGGGATTTTCAGGCGGTTTGTTAAAAAACAATTTAATCCAGAATTACCCTCAAAAAACCATTCCCTTGGGAAGAGTAGGTTTTGAAGCGAAAATCAATTCTAAAATTATTGCATCAGCAGTAATATGCAATCCTTGGGAGTTGAAAGAAAATTGGCACGAAACCGCCAATAGAACCGACATAGCTCTGCAATACTTCATGAATAAAAACACCAATGCTACTTTACTTTTTCGTACACAATTGAATATAGAAAATGTATATGGCATAGGATTTTCGCATAAAGTAGGAGACAAAATTCATTTCATAGGTTCCCTGCAAACAGGTTTTCAGCCTATTTCACTTGGCATTTCTTTTTTACAAAAAAACTTTCACTTCAATATTGCCTGCAACTACCACAACTACTTGGGTTTTTCTCCGGCATTCACACTTGGATGGAATCATTTATGAGAAGTTGGTTTTGCACTTTTATTTTATTGTTTTCTCTCAATTTATCGGCACAAATACCTGAGGCAGTAAGGGATGTAGTAGAAAAATATTTAGAAACCATAGACACTGATGCAGATTTCACGCAAAGTCAAGAGGATTTGCAATTCTATTTAGACAAACCCATTTCAATAAATTATGCCAGTATTGATGACTTATTGAACTTTCCGCTACTCAATACCCAGCAGGCCATTGCAATCATCAACCACAGAAATAAATATGGACTTTTTTTGCATGTAAATGAATTGCAAGTTTTGGGTTTTTCCAAGGAATTGATTACGGCAATCCAACCATTTATCAACGTAAATTTATCAGCCAATCAGCAATTTATTTCTTTCGTAAATCATTTGAGTTTGGGTACTGTTCAAATGGTAAATACGAACAAATTAAAAACGGGGAGTGAAATGCCAGACTCCATGTTGGGCAATGGGTTTCAGCACAGTTTTCGCTACCGATATTCCTTACCCGGCATGTACTCGTTTGGTTTTTCTGCTGAAAAAGACCCTGGCGAAATGTACTGGAAAAAAGGACCAGATTTTTATAGTTTTCATGCAAATATTCAAAATATTGGGCATTTGAAAAATATGGTTTTGGGAGATTATTTGCTCAGTTTTGGTCAAGGTTTGGTTGTAGGTTCGGGAATTGGCATGGGCAAATCTGCAATGGTTATGAATATCAAGCGAAATGCACCCAACCTTAAACCCTATCGGGGAATGAACGAATTCTTGTTTTTTCGGGGTGCAGCTTCAACTTTTCAATTTGGCAAATTCGAATTCACGGCTGCCCTAGCAATGAACAAAATAGACACCCGCTTGGCTGGCGATACAGGAGCTTTGGTTGACCAATTTAGTTCTATGGATTTAGATGGTTATCACAGAACAACAGATGAAATTATAAATAAAGGAAACAACACCAGAAATATGATTGGAACCTGGGCCCAGTACAAAGGAAAAAGAGGGAATTGGGGCGGAGGATATAGCAACTTTTTCTATTCAAAACCAATTACTGCTTCAGGTGAACCCTATCGCATGTACAATCCAGTCGGTTCATCATTGTCATTTGTACAAGCTTTTCAGTCACATACCTTTGGCCGTTATCATGTATTTTCAGAATGGGCACAATGCTTAAGCAATAACAGCAGTGCCATTAATACAGGAGTACTTACCTCCCTAGGCAAGAACACTGAACTATCCTTCAATTACAGGTATTATCAACCCGGATTTTCAAGTCCATTTAGCACGGCATTTGGCAACAATAGCCAAAATGAAAATGGGTGTTACATAGGAATGAAATTTCATTTAACATCAAAAATCAGTTTAAGCCACTACACCGATATTTGGCAAAACCCTTGGCTTACCTATAGGCAATGGGCGCCTGCTAAAGGACATGACGCACTATTTCAGCTGGATATTATCCCCAAGAAGAATGCACAGCTCTATTTCAGGTTGCGCATGCAAAATAAACCGGCCAATTATTCAGGTTCAGAACCCATAAAATTGATTGATGAGCAGCAAATAACAAGTTTTAGATTGCACCTAAGCAGTCCATTGGGAAATGCATTACAAATTCAAATGAGGGCTGAAATAGCAAAAATGAACAACAATGCAGGAAGTGATTTTTCTTCTCTTGTTTACCTACAATTGGCAAAAACTTGGGGCAAATTTAAATTGAGCATCAGGCATACCACTTTCAACATACCCAATTACTACAACCGCATTTTTGCATTTGAAAACCAGCTCACTTATGATTTTGGAACAGTGGCATTCTATGGCACTGGTATGGGCGCCTAAATCATATCTCAATATAAAATCAACCGCAACTGGAAAGTAGGATTGCGCGCAGCCAGCAGCAAATCATTGCCCCCAGATGGTTCAAATATGTCTACCAAAAACAGCCTATTTTTTCAAATTATTTACGAAAGATAAAATAAATAGTATTATCCCCCAAATGTTCAATAGCTTCGCAGGATAAATGAACAACCCAATCTTAAAAACGGTGAGAAATTTCTTGCTACTTGTTATTCCCTTATTCATGGTTTCATGTTTCAGTATCACTGAAGAATATTCATTCAATAACGATGGTTCAGTAAAAGCATCTTATAAAATTGATTTAACTGAAATAATGAGCATGTGGAAAATGATGGCAAGTAGCGACTCCACTGGTTCTACTTTAAAGTCAATAGACAGCACATTTAATAATAAAGAATTGCTTGAAGAATTGAAATTAATTCCTGGAATTACCAATGTTGAAAATAAAAGCGATACTGCAACTGGAATTGTATTGTATACCTATAATTTTAGCAATTTGGTGGCCTTGAATAAAGCAATAAAGTTAAACAAAGGAAGTGCCAGCTTGGGTCTTGAAACAGGAACAGCCGAAAATAAAAATGAATTTATTGCGGGCAAAAAAATGCTACAACGGTACTACAGCATGGCAAATATTAGCAACGAAGAAGATGAAAACACAGCAATGGTAGAAATGATGTATAAAGATGCAACCTACACTACCATTTACCATTTTGAAAAATCAATAAAAAAAGTAAACAATTCAGATGCTACAATAAGTAAAGACCGAAAATCAGTGGTTTTGGAAGCCCCACTATTGGACCTGTTTAACGGAAAGAAAAACCTGAACTGTACTGTAAAAACAAAATAAAGTTCTTTACTTACATATTTATCGACAAATGACCGCCAAATTATCTGTAAATATCAACAAACTGGCAACCTTGCGCAATGCAAGAGGTGGAAACAATCCAGACATTATCCAATCGGCCATAGACATCCAAAATTATGGTGCTGAAGGCATAACAGTGCATCCTAGATCTGATGAAAGGCACATCAGATATGCAGATGTGCGACTATTGAAAAATGTTGTTCGTACAGAGTTTAATATAGAAGGCTACCCCGATGAAAAATTCTTGCAATTGGTAGAAGAAGTGAGGCCACATCAAGTAACGCTTGTTCCCGATGGCCCCGATGTACTTACCAGCAATAATGGCTGGGATACCTTAATCAACCGTTCTATGTTAACGGAAATTACCCAAAGGTTGCATGCCGCTGGGTGCAGGGTGAGCATATTTTTAAATCCAGAACCAAGCATGGTAGAAGGGGCAAAAGCATGCGGAGCAGATAGGATTGAGTTGTATACCGAGACCTATGCTTCACAATTTAAACATGGGCCCGAAGCAGCATTGCATCGCTTTAAAAAAACAGCCGAAGAAGCAGTTGGCCTTGGAATAGGCATTAACGCTGGACACGATTTGGATATGGCCAATCTGAATTATTTTGCAAGAAATATTCCTTCCCTTTTAGAAGTGTCTATTGGGCATGCCCTTATTTGTGATGCTTTGTATTTTGGACTTCAGAATGCTGTACAAATGTATAAAGTGCGATTGCAAAGCAATTTTGGCGATCCTATGTAGTAAAAGATAATGGGGTTGTAAATTCAATTTGTTGAATTGAAAATCATCATTTTAATTGCAATTCATTTATGAAAAGAATTGCGGCTTTATTATTAAGTTTTGTATTTGTATTTCAGTCCTTTGCCTGGGGATTTTTAGGGCACAAAACCATTAACAACAGGGCAGTATTTGCCTTGCCCGAGGATTTATTCCCATTTTATAAAATCCATATTGATTATGTAACACAGCACAGCACCGACCCTGATAGCAGGCGGTATTTATTTGAAGATGAGGGTTGCCGGCACTTTTTAGATTGCGATCATTATGAGTTTGCTGCGCCCCTAGACACAGTTCCACACAATTGGTTTAAGGCCGTAGAAAAATATACCGAAGATACACTGAATGCCCATGGAATAGTGCCTTGGTATAGCATGCTAATGTTGCGTAAATTAACAAAAGCATTTGAAAATAAGGACCTCATCAAAATATTAAAATACAGTGCAGATATTGGCCATTACATTGCCGATGCCCATGTTCCCCTGCACAGCACATCCAACTATAACGGACAACACACTGGACAACATGGCATTCATGCTTTGTGGGAAAGCAGGCTGCCCCAGTTGTTTATTGACAGTTTTGATTTGCTCACAGGCACAGTGGCCTATGTGCAAGATCCCCAAGAGTTTATTTGGAATGCAGTGAGTGAAAGTTATGAGGCCGTGGATACCGTTTTATTCTTAGAAAAAAGAATAGGAATGTTACACGAAAACAATAAATTCAGTTATGAAATAATAGGCAACAATACTGTGCAAGTTTACAGTGCTGCCTTTTGTAATGATTACTATAGAAGCATGGAAAACATGGTGGCCAGGCGCATGCAAAAAGCGGTGTATGCAGTAGCGGCATTCTGGTATACCGCTTGGGTAGATGCTGGGCAACCCGATTTGAAAAATTTAAGTGCAGAAATCCCTCAGGATCCACTAGATGAAAAAGCCGAAAAGGCCAGAGAAAATGGAAAAATAAAAGGCCGTGAAGAACACGGAAAAGACTAATTTTTAGCGAATTAAATTGATGCTGCCATTTACCAATATGGGTTCATCTGCGCATTCTGGTTTGTACTTTACTTGATAGAAATAGGTTCCTGATGGCAATACTGCCCCATCGTTCATAACCTTTCCATTCCATTCATAATTGGGATTTGTGCTGTAAAACAACCTTTCTCCCCACCTATTGAATATTTTAATCTCAAATTCATCATACCCGTACAATGGAATTTTATAGGTGTCATTATATCCATCGGATTCGTTTGGTGTGAATACATTGGCAAAAAACACTGCCGATTGCACTTTTACGGGTTTGCATGATTTTCCACCGCAACTTTTGCCTCCATTGACTCCCAAACAGATGTATTTTAAACCCGTATCTTTTCCAAAATCATAAAACAGATTTGTAGAATTCGACAGTAATTTTTCAGATGAATCCACGGGATTTAATAAGGTCCATGAAAACCCAGGGAGGTCAATACCACTCTTATTTTCAAGAAACAATTCACTGCCCTTCGTTTTCCGACAATCCAATTCGAATTGAGGCTGTATTTCAACAATATTTACGGTTCTTACCATGGTATCAGAACACGGGGAAAAATTGGTACTTAAAACAGGTTTTAATACCACTTTATATTTACCCGATTTGGAAAATAAATATTTAAAAGTGTCCGCATTTCTAGTTTGGGTATCTCCATTTCCCATTGACCAAAAATATTTTGTACTCTTATTGTCCGAGATATTTCCAAATTCAACAGTGTCGCCCAAACACACAGTTTCAGGGGAATTAAACATGGTTTTTACCGTTTCAAAAACAGTAACCCTAAGTTGTTTTTGTCCAGGTGCCGGGTACCTTACTGAGCAATAATACTTATTTCCGGTAGTAGGATTATAAAAGCTATCTCCACCAATAATATGGACATAATAAACACCAGGATTTTTATAGGTAAATTGTGTATTGGTATCTTTTTCTGTTGAATAAATGGTATTATTTTGATCTCCAAATTCCCAAATAAATTTCTTAGTTTGCTTGCTTAAATTTCCAAATTGCACCTTCAAAGGTGCACAGCCCATAGAATCGGAAACAATGGCAGCTTTTACATCTGGACCTAAAACTATAAAATCCTTGTACACACTATCGGTACAGCCTGTTGTAGTAGTAACCTTTAGCAGCGCCCTATAAACACCACCACCTGAAAAAATATGGGCAGGATTTCGCACAAAAACTGGAGAACTGCCATCACCAAAATTCCACCTCCATTGGTTAATAATTTGTCCATTATTGGGTGAAGTCATAAAAGATGAATCAAAATACTGCCTGATTTCACTGCAATAAATGGTGGGTTGGTATTTAATTTCCGCAATAGGTTTGGCCAGAATAACCGTATCTAAGTTGGTGCTTTTGCAGCCAGATTTACTTATAGAGGTCATTTTTACTATAAAAATTCCTGCGGTAGCATATTTATGACATTTTTGGAATCCAGTATCTTTATTTCCATCACCATAATCCCAATAAATGTTGCCAAATCCATTAGTACTGCTCCACCTTTGTTGGGTATTGATATCTACAACGGAATCAGAAAAACACACATTTGCGCCAACGCAAGTTGCCGAATGCCTTAAACCCGCATGATGCGAAAAAGCAATGGTACCTTGGAATTCATTACCACAACCTGTTTTGGTTTTAATAATAACTTTTACCCTATATAAACCACCCGATTTATATTCATGTAAATAGTCTTTTAAATACACAATGGTATCGGTAAAATTCTTGTATACAATAGTAGTATCGCCCCATTCAATAGTAAGGGTTTGGGGGAAATACAATGCAGAATCGATAAATTTTAAATTGGCTATGTATGGATTACACAAGCTTTTTTTGGTGAGGATAAAATTGGCTTTTGCCCTTCTCAAAACTTCCAATTTATGAATAAAAGTATCGGCAACCCAGCCCACAGGTGGCCGAATAAAATCAACCACTACTTTATTGTTCACCACTTTCCATACAGTATCTTCATCATAGTACCTCCATAAAATGGGGGACTTTAATCCAATGGATTTGTACAAATAAACTCCTGAACCCGAATAGAGAATAACTGTATCTGCATTTTTTGATGTATCTGCAATATAGAATGCCTTATCTCGTACTTTCTGGTAGATATTACCCGGAATAGAAAAATTCACATAATCTCCCAAACAAACCTTTGGAGTTATAAATATTTCTGGGCAAGCATTTCTTCTATAAATTGGAATTAAAGAATCATCCCAGCAACCTGTAGAAGAATCTGTAATAATAAGGCGGGGTGCAAAACAATCTGAATCTTTATAATAATGCTTGGCGATGCTATCTCTACTAAAATTACAATTTTTTCCAACATTAATGTTCTTCGCGGTCCATGTGGTACAGCGTGCTGCATGCTTGTCTCCAAAGTCCCATAATCGTGACAATCCTGCACCCAATTTCCCTTTGGTATAATCAACCAAAATAACAGTATCATGAACCTTTCTCCGGTTGCCATTATAAACCCTTCCTACAGCCCTAACACCTTCCAAAATAAATGAATCCAAATACACACCTTTACAGCCATTTATTCTTTCAGCTTTAATATAATTCTTTCCCAATTTAGCCTCATAAATAACCAGTCCCCTATCTACATATTCTGGAGATCCATTTAAATACCACTGTACTTCTTCATTTGCGTAAAATGTAAGTGCGCCAGTTTGAATCTCATTGAGGCAAAGTATATTTCTTAATTTATTCACCCGAAATTTTTCCATGCTGGATAAATAATTTACGGTTACACTATCCTTGCAACCATATTCATTTTTACTTACCAGCTTATATATTACTCTTTCACCAGGCGCCAGCATTTTACACCAATCCAATGGCAAAGAAGACTTTACATTTCCAGGCATTTTATACCAAGAATTATTGATGTTTTTGCCACCTACCACTTTGCTTTTCAAACACAACTGCATAGAATCGCAGAATTGATAATCCACTTCATTTGCAGTAATTTTAACACTGGGTGCTACATGTACTTTTATTTGAAATTTATCCTTACATCCTGCACTATCCGCTACCTCCATGTTTATATTGTACTCACCTGTATCATTAAAACTGTGACACCAGGTTTTGCCAATGGGTTGTGAAAATTGGGATAAATTTCCATCACCCCACAGCAGATTGATGTTGCTAATTCCACGTTGGCCAGGTTGAATGGAATCTCCCAAACAAATATTATTGCCATCAAAACAAAACTGGGAAGTTTTGGTAATAAAGGCATGGGCTTTAGGGCTTGGTAAAATCTTTATTTCATGGGTATCTGAACATGTTTGGCCACCAGTTAAGGTTGCTGTGCAACTGAGAACCACAGTGCCTTTGGCCGTAAACTTAACAATGGGATTGGTATTGCTGCTGGTGCCATATGCGCCAAAACTCCAGTTGTACTGGGTTATGGCCCCACTGCTGTTGGAAATTGAAAAGGAGACCAAATCGTTAATACATGCTTCTCGCTTACCAGAAATAGTGCATTGGGCAAAAAGGATTTTCGCATTCAGAAAAAAAATGAAAATGAAGGCCCAAAAACGCATTGCTCAAATATAAGACGCAAAAAAATCGAAGTGGTTGCGGCTGAGTAAGAGAAAATGACTAAAAATTGGGTTTTAGGCTGTATTTGGAGTAAAACTCCAATATTTCCTCTACAGCTTCTTCTGCTGTATCAACAAGAGAAAACAAGCCCAAATCCTCCTCGCTTATGTATCCTTCGGTTTGTAGCAAGGACTCTTTAATCCAATCCAATAAGGGGGACCAAAACTTTTTATCGACCAATACAATTGGGAATTTGGCCCTTTTGTCTGTTTGAACCAAGGTTAATGCCTCAAAAAGTTCGTCCATAGTACCAAAACCACCTGGCAACACCACAAAGCCTTGGGCATACTTCATAAACATGACTTTACGTACAAAAAAGTAATCGAATGTGAGCATTTGGGCACGGTGTTGAAAGCGGTTGGGTTCTTGTTCAAACGGCAAATTGATATTTAAACCTACAGACGCGCTGCCAGATTCACGTGCTCCTTTATTGGCAGCTTCCATAATTCCAGGGCCACCACCAGTAATGATTCCAAGGCCTGCTTTGCCCAGTTTAAATGCAATGCTTTCTGCCAGAATGTAATGCGGATGCCCAGGTTTTGTTCTTGCGGAACCAAAAATAGAAACACAAGGGCCTATGCGGGCCAGTGATTGGTATCCATCCACAAACTCGGCCATTACTTTAAATATACTCCAGCTCATGGTGCTGGCCAAATCGGGCCAGTTTTTATTTTGAAATGCGCGTTTAATGCGTTTTTCGTCTTTAGGACTTAGATTGTCTGCCATATAAAATCAATATTACTTATTTAACTTTAGAATATGAAAACTTAACGAATGAAAAGGCGCAATCTTGTTATTTTATTGCAACAATTTTCATTTCAATTCGCCTGTTGAGTGCTTTGCCTTCCTCGGTTGCATTTGTGGCAATTGGTTGGCTCGCACCATACCCTTTTGCAACGAGCCTATTGGCATCAATACCTTTGGAAATAAGATATTGCTGAACAGATTTAGCGCGGTTTTCACTCAGTTCTTTGTTGTGTTCTTCGGAGCCAGTATTGTCTGTATGACCGCTGATTTCAACCTTCATTGTTGGGTTTTTTTGCATCAATTGCAACAAATTTTCAAGCTCCGTGAAGCTCTCTTTTTTGAGCTCGAATTTATCTACATCAAAGAAGATATTTTTTAGTACTGTTTTTACATCGGTTTGCAATTTCAACAAATAGGCATCCACAATATACGGAGAATCCACAGAGCCTACAGTAGGTTGAAAATTGGCTGAATAAAATAGATATCCATCGCTGTACACATTCAATGCATAATTGCCACCTGGTGTAAGTGTAGTAAAAAAATACGGTGCTACATCTGTTAGAATTACGGTGTTAGAATTGAGATCTATGATTTCAATTTTACCAGAAATTTCTTGTTTGGTAACATTGTCGTAAACATTGCCTCTAACAAAACTCACTGCCTCTGGTTTTTTGCCTTTGCCCAAGTCGAAACTATAAATATCGGGCCCACCAAACCCACCTGCTCTAGTGCTCACGAAATAAGCTTTACTGCCTTTTCTATCTACATACATGCCTATTTCATCTCCGATAGTGTTGATTCCCTTGCCCATATTAATAGGTTTAGACCAAGTGCCATCAGTGTTTTTGCGAGAAATGAACAAATCATGTTCTCCATAACCAGCATGCCCCATACTGGAGAAATACATGGTTTTGCCATCGTAATGCAGATAAGGTGCTTCATCATCTTCGGTGGTATTAATGGTATTTCCCAAATTTTCAGGTTTGGACCATTTGCCATTCGAAAATCGACTCATCCACAAATCTTTTCCTCCATAACCGCCGGGTCTGTTGCTGGCGAAAATAATAGTTCTGCCATCCGCACTTATTGCAGGTTGGGCATCCCATCCAGCTGTATTTAGGTTTTCACCCAAATTCATGCGTTTGCTCCAAGAATTGTTTTTGCTGTTAAATGCGCTATAGAACAAATCGCAACTTCCAAATCCGTCTTGATTGCAGACGGTGAAGAATATAAAACGACCATCGGCACTTACAGATGTAGTTCCTTCATTTTCTATGGTATTAATTTTACCTGGAAGGGGAATTGCCTTGCCCCAACCCGAATCATTTAAATAACTAATGTAAAAATCTTCTTGCCCATCTAAATTCTTTGTAAAGATAAAAATTTTGCCATCAATGGTCATACCTGGCCAATACTCATAATCTCCAGTATTGATATTCGGTCCCATATTCTGAATATTCAGGCCTGCCATGTTTTTTGTATCTTCAATAGCCATGGTGCAGCTTTCTCTGAGGCGTGCGGCACCTTCTTTGGTGCGATCGCGAACCCCATGCTTTTTAGGATTAAATCCTTCAGCATTGGGCACCTTATCGAATTGGTCTAAAATGGCCACCGCATCTTCATATCGTTCTAGGTCAAAATAATATTTGGCCAAAGTGAAATAGTTTACCTGTGCCAATGGATCGGCTGATATTGCATTTCTGTAAGAAATTAAGGCATTGGCAGAATCTTTTTTCCCTTCATATATCAATCCTTGTAAAGAATAAGCATCAGAAAATTTTGGGTCCTTTTTTACCGCAGTGGCAAGCAATTTGAGTGCTTTGTCTTCATTACCCAAATTATATTGGTTAAAGGCATCATCAAAACACTTTTGGGCTTTGGGGTTTGAGCTCTGAGCAGAAACCATTGCAGACCAAAAAAACACAATTAAAAACAGCCACTTATACTTCATCTGAGTTACTTTTATCCAAAAACGTACCATTATTTCCATTTTAAGGTTTGAATCATATGTTCAATGTCTTTTTTTATAAACCGATATACCGGCGCAATACTATCCTGCTCGGTTTTGGCATTAAAATACAATGCACCGCGCAAAAAATGACTGGAACTATCCGTTACAAAAAAGTTATAATTGGTAGCTGTATTCCCTTGAATGGTAAATATGAGGCCCTTTTGATTGGGATTCAGTGTTTGAATGGGCGCTTCAATAATATCATCCGCTTTTTGCAAATGTTTATTTACCAATTTTCTAGAGTCGTACACCAAAGAATCGAAGAAATCCCAATTATTAAAATCATAATAGGTAAGATGCAAGGTGGCGTTAAATGGCAAAAAATTCACATTATACCACCCTTTTCTTGGGTTGGGTGTAGAAATCGTATCTGTGTTTACATGGGTGTAGGTGGGGATTTCAAATGTATAAGGACAGCCTATTTTTTCAAATACTTGATATTTCTTTTCAGGGAACTCCAATTTGGGATAGCCATGTGGCTTGGGAACATAGGTTTCTGATTGGCTGCAAGCCACCAAAAACAACACCATAAAAAAACCTATAAAGTACTTATTCATCTTTGCCTTCTGCATCTGCTATTTTTACTTTTACCCTTTTTACCCGGCGCAAATCTGCAGCATCTATGTAAAACGTTAAAGTACTAAAAATTATTTCTTCCCCAATTGCAGGAATTCTTCCAGCAATTTCAGTAACAACGCCAGCAAGGGTATCTGATTCTTGATTGATTTCATCAAAATACCCCATGGGCAAATGGGTAATGCGCAGAAAATCTACAAGTTGTGTTTTGCCTTCAAACAAGTACGTGTTTTCATCCAGGCGGCTGTATTGTTCTGTCTCGTCATCAAATTCGTCTTGAATTTCACCAAATACTTCTTCCAACACATCCTCAAGGGTTACTATACCATTGCTGCCACCAAATTCATCTACAATGATTGCAAGGTGGTTTCTGTTCTGGCGAAATTCGTGGAGCAAATCGTCAATTTTTTTATTTTCAGGAACAAAAAATGGTTGACGCATTCTGCTGGTCCAATTAAAAGTTGCTGGTTCTTCAAGGCAATCCAGTAAATCTTTCATATTGATTACACCAACAATATGGTCTAAAGACTCATGGTAAACCGGCATTCTTGAAAAACGTTGTACCCTAAATGTATCCAGTACTTCATTAAAATTAATACTATCCTGCAGTGCCACAACATCCATTCTGGGTTTCATGATTTGGCTAACCTGGGTTTGGGCAATGTTTACAATACCCTTTAAAATGTCTTTTTCCTGTTGAGAATCTGTTTGATCTGAGGTAATATCAATAGCATGGCTCAACTCTTCTGGAGTAAGTTCTGGCGCCTTTTTCTTTACCTTTTTCTCGATAATGGTTGTGGATTTTACCAATAAATTCGTAAGAGGCCAGAAAAAGAACATCAATGCCCGCATGGGATATGCCAGCCAAATAGCCACTTTTCTGAAATTACTGGTGGCGTAAACTTTAGGAATTACCTCACCAAAAATTAAAATGATGAGTGTAACCAATATGGCGTCTACAAGAAATTGTATGAAGGGCTGACCTTCGAGATTCAAAATAATTTCTGTAAACATTTTGGCCAGCAGCACAAAACACACCACCATAAGGCTATTGAGAACCAAAATAGTGGCCAAAAGGTGTTTGGGATAACTGAGCAAATGAAGAATGATTTTTGAAGTACTGCTGCGGCTATAGCGCAATTCTTCTACATCATTATCTTTATGGGAGAAAAATGCATTTTCACCTGAACTGCCAATAGCGCTAAAGAATAGGCAAATGAGCATTCCTATTGCCAATCCAAGCAAGGTAATATAATCTGCAGGATCAACAGTTCTGAATACCGAATTCAGCACGATGGTTCCGACGGGGCCGGTATCATCCATAATTGTTTTTTAAATTAAAATGGTAGTTCATCATCCTCTTCAGGTTCACCCGAGTGGATATTTTGATCGCCTCTATTGTCAAAAACGGGTTGGTTACTGGTGGGGCTATAGCCGCGTTGATCTGCTTCGCCTTCGCCGGTTTTACCCATACCGCCCATCATTTGAAGGGTGAGTACACGAATTTTTCGCACTTGTTTCTCAATACCGTCCGCATCAATGTATTTATCTGTGCGAATTTTACCTTCTACATATATGATGCTACCTTTTTTTAGGTATTTTTCAGCAGTTCTGGCTTGGTTGTCCCAAATCTCCAGATTGTGCCATTCGGTGCTTTCTTTGCGATTTCCATCTTTATCGATGTAATAATCATTGGTTGCCAAGGTAACATTGCAAACCACTCTTCCATTCTCCAATTGTCGCACTTGGGGGTCTTTTCCTAACCGGCCAAGTAAAATAGCCTTATTTATCATTTTCGTTTGAACTAATTTCTTTAAAAACCTTGATTTTTAGGTATTTATCCATCAATCTGTGAACAGCAAATTGCTCCAAATCTGAAATAGGTACCCGCAAATAACCCTGATTTTTCATCACAATATTAGATGGCATTCCTGAAATATGCCAAAAATGGGCAAAAATTGTTCGATGTGTGAGCTTGTGTGTAAACTGATGAACATCGAGAACCACAGTCCTGTCCGCATAAACACCAAAATACTCCAGCAATTTTGTTGCATCTTTTTTTTCTGCATTTTCCACATTTGGGAATTCAAACAACCCTTTCCATATGCTTTCATTCCCCCTTTTGACTATTGCGGTATTTTCATTTTCCTCAAAAAAGAAAAAATCCAGATGTACTTCAGTGGCCATTTTTTTCTTTGATTTCACTGGAATCTTGCCTTGAAGGTTGTTTTTAAATGCATCGCATTTTGGCTGCATGGGACAATTTGAACATTTTGGATTCCGTGGGGTGCAAATAAGTGCACCCAATTCCATCATGGCTTGGTTAAAGTCGCCTGGGGGATAATTTACGATGGCGCCATTGAGCAATGAAGTCATTTGAGCCACAGTTTCTGGCTTGTCTACAGGCGATTGAATTCCAAAAATGCGCGAGGTAACCCTCTTTACATTGCCATCAACTGCTGCATTTGGCAACCCAAAAGCAATGGAGGAAATAGCTGCTGCTGTGTAATCTCCAATCCCTTTTAACTCTCGGATTTCGGCATAATTCGATGGGAAATGACCATTGTAATTTTGCACGATACTTTTGGCTGCGGCATGCATATTTAAAGCACGTGAATAATAACCCAGGCCTTGCCAAACTTTCAGTAGTTCCTCTTGAGAAGCATTTGCCAAGGCAAACACATCGGGGAAATATCTGAGAAATGTCATAAAATACTCTTTGCCTTGTTCTACACGGGTTTGTTGTAGGATAACCTCAGAAACCCATATGGCATAAGGATTTACAAGGCCTCTCCAAGGCAATTTTCTGGCGTTTAAACCGTAGTAAACCATCAATTCGTCATAAAACCCATTCAAATTCACTTTGCAAAAAACAAAAAAAAATACGGTAATTAGCAGGAAAATTATGACCAAATCCGAGATTGTTAACGAAATTGCGGTTCGCACCGGACTTGAAAAAACTGCAATTGCAGACACTTTAGACAACTTCTTCGTTGTTGCCAAAAACGCTATGGTTAACGGTAACAACATTTACTTACGGGGTTTTGGCACATTTGAGCTAAAGAAGAGAGAAACTAAAGTAGCAAGGAACATTAAAAGAAATACCAGCTTGGTAGTTCCTGCGCATTATGTTGCAAGATTCAAGCCCGCAAAGGAATTTGCAAGCTTAGTTAAGGACAGTAAAGAGCTCTCAAATAGGTTAAAGGGAAAATAATTCCACTATTTTTAACTGTGTTTGTACCTTTGCCCCGTGGACAGTTCAACTAAGCGGGTATTCCTAATTTTGGCAATTGCAATTGCCTTAGCAACTGCATTGGTAAAAAACAGGTGGAAATTTTCAACTGATTCCCTACCTGAGTCCAAAATGTCTCAAAATAGGCCAATAGATAAAAAGCCTGTTGATAGGCAGCAATTTCTCACCGCAGTGTTTTCTGAAGTAAAACCACCTGAAAACGTGGGCAGGTTGATTTTTAAAGATGCTGCCAAACTGCCCAAAGACTCACTGGAAATTATTTTGAAATGGGCTTTGGAAGCGGGTTTAGAGCCCCTGGCAATTATGGTAGAATCAGATTTGGCTGAACAAAATCCTACCAAAGAGAACCTCACCAATGCCTCGCGCAATTTGGTTTTTGGTGGTGCACAGTTTACCGACAACCCAGTAATTAGCAATTACCTATTTCAAAGAGGTAAAATTCTAATCGATCGCGGATTGGCCTTGGATGGAAAAAATGTGCCCTTGAGGAATGCATTGATCACATATATCAGTGAATATGAGAATGAGCCCATGAAATTTTTGGGAGTATTGAGAGAAACGCTAGCCCTTGATTCCAATAACATTGAAACGCATTTCATCCATTTAAATTTGCTTAGAAAGAGTGGTCAATGGAAAAAAGCGATTACAAAATGCGAAAAATTAATATCTTTGCAACCCCAAAACCCGATGTGGCTCTATCAAACTAGTGAAATATACGGGTATATGGGAGACAGCTTGAACGCCAAAACCTATTTGAATTTGGCGGTGAAAGCACAAAAGAACCAACAACAGTAACTAAGAAATTAAAGCTATATGCCAAGCGGAAAGAAAAGAAAACGTCATAAAATTGCTACTCACAAGCGCAAAAAGCGTTTACGCAAGAACAGACACAAGAAGAAGTAATACTTTAATCCATCCACCCCGTTTTGAACAACGAATTAATAATCAATAAAAATTCGTCGGGGATTGAGATTGCTTTATTAACCGAGAAAAAACTAACTCAGTTTCATCGTGAGTTGGCTGACTCATCCTATCAAGTGGGTGATTTTTACCTCGGAAAAATCAAGAAAATTTCTCCGGCGTTGAATGCCGCGTTTGTAGATATAGGCGCGGATAAGGATGGTTTTCTTACCTACTTCGATCTTGGACCCAATGTGAATAGTGTGCGCAAATTTACCAAAATGGTAATGGAGGGCAGAACGGGTACTTTCGACATCGAAAAATTTGAATTAGAGCCACAAACCGTTAAAACCGGTAAAATAACCCAAGCCTTTAGAAGTGGCGAAAAAGTGCTGGTTCAAGTTCTCAAAGAACCAATTGCCAATAAAGGACCCAAAATCACTTGTGATATCAGTCTTGCCGGTAGGTTTTTTGTATTGGTGCCTTTCTCTAACCAGGTTTCACTGAGCCGCAAAATTGGCAGCCCTGAAGAAAAAAAGCGCTTACGCGATTTGGCGATAAGCCTAAAACCCAAGAATTTTGGTGTCATCATCCGCACCGTTGCTGAAGGAGTAGATATTTCTGATTTGGATGCAGATTTACGGGCACTGCTTAAGAAATGGGAACAACTGCTGAAACAACTTAAAAATGCAGCCCCCGCCAGTTTGGTTTTGGGCGAAGGAAACCGCATTCAAACCTTACTTAGGGATATTCTTAATGATTCATTTTCAAGCGTTTTGGTCAATGACCAAGAAATTTTTAATGAAATCAAAGCATACCTCTCTCGCATTTCTCCTCAAAGCGAGAAAATTTTAAAACTGCATACGGGTAAAACACCCATTTTCGACCAATACGGTGTAAACCGCCAAATAAAATCATCTTTTGGCAAAAGTGTTCCATTTAGTGCAGGCGCTTACTTGGTCATTGACCATACAGAAGCACTCCATGTTATTGATGTAAATAGCGGCAACACTTCATTCGATCCCAAAAACAGGGATGAAAATGTGCTGAAAGTGAACTTAGAAGCAGTTGATGAAATTGCACGCCAAATTCGCCTTAGGGATATGGGAGGAATCATTGTCGTTGATTTTATCGACATGAAAAACCCCAAACATCGCAATGATTTGTACACTGCACTGCGCGATGCCATGAAGTCGGATAAAGCCAGACACACCATTTTGCCAATGAGCAAATTTGGTTTGGTTCAAATGACCAGAGAAAGGGTAAGGCCCCAAGTAGAAATTACTACAACAGAAATTTGTCCAAGTTGCAATGGCTCTGGAAGAATTGAAAACTCTGTTCAATTGATCGACCGCTTGGAAAATAATGTGGTGTATTTATGGGAGAATATGAACCATAAAAACCTCACTTTGAGGGCCCACCCTATGGTAATTTCATATATTCGTCAAGGAATTCCTTCTTTGCGAATGAAATGGTGGCTCAAATACAGGCGTTGGTTAAAATTGGTACCCGAAATTGGGTTTCAAGTTACCAAACTCGAATTTCAAGATACCGACGGTCACCCAATTGTAGGTGATTAATACTTTACATTCTCTTTATTTTTTCCATTTCACTGCTTAGTGAGCAAGATATAGTATGTAAACTATCAACTATATTTGAAACCTTATGTCTAAAAACCTAAGTGAACTTTCCGGCAGAAAAGGCCTGCAAGAAAATTTGTTTGAAGAAATAGGGATTCTGGCCCGAAAAAATGGAACAGCAGATCCTGCAGATTTAGAAAAATTAGCAGATGCCTTTTTAGTAGGAAAAGCCAATACTTATGGCAGCGCCAGCTTTTATGACTTTACCCGGGCTGAAAATAAAGGCAAGAAAGTATATGTATGTGATGGCTCGGCTTGTATGACAGCAGGCACACAGGACCATGTAAAATCCAAACTCCTAGAACACTACGATGCTTCTGAAGTAGGAAGCATGTATTGCTTGGGCAGGTGCCATGAAAATAGTGCATTTCACGCCAATGGTTACAATTATAGCGGCAAGGATATTGAAAATATTGCGGCCATAAAAAGTGAGCAGAAAAGAAACATTGATACTTACAACACTGCACATTATGGTACTCCAGTTTTAATGGAACCCTTCTCCAGTATTGATGAGTTTTATAAGATTTGGAGCAATGCACTTCAAAACAGTCCCGAAGGATTGCTTGAAGAAATAAAAAAATCAGGGATACGCGGACGCGGTGGTGCTGGTTTTCCAATGGGGATAAAATTGGAAACCTGCAAAAACACTGAAATCAAAACAAAGTTTGTGGTTTGTAATGCCGATGAAGGTGACCCTGGCGCATACAGCGACAGGTTCTTAATGGAGCAAAGGCCCCATTCACTGCTGTTGGGTATGATGATTACTGGCTATATCATTGGTGCCAACTGGGGTGTAGTTTATATCAGGGGTGAATACCCAGAAAGTATTGATGTAATTGAAGATGAAATCCGCAATTTGCATCAGGCTGGATTTTTAGGGCAAAATATTTTGGGTAGCGGTTTCGATTTTCACTTCAAAGTCATTCGCGCAATGGGTGCTTATATCTGCGGTGAAGAAACTGCTTTGCTGAATTCTATAGAAGGACAAAGACCAGAAGTAAGGGTGAGGCCCCCATTCCCTGCACAAATGGGCCTTTTCAATAAGCCTACTGTTGTAAATAATGTTGAAACTTTGGCCAGTGTGCCATGGATTGTTAGAGAAGGTGGTGAAAAATATGCTGCAATTGGCAAAGGCAGGAGCACGGGTACCAAATTGATCTCACTCGATGGGTTCTTCAACAAACCCGGCATTTATGAAGCTGATATGGGCACTCCATTGTCTTATGTAATCCATACACTGGGCGGCGGATTTAATAGTGATATTAAAGCCCTTCATATTGGTGGACCTTTAGGTGGTTTGGTGCCTGAAAGTAAAATCAATGATCTGACGATAGATTTTGAAAGTTTTCAGCAACACGGTTTTCTTCTCGGACATGCCTCTGTTGTATGTATTCCAGAAAAATATCCAATAGCCAAATACATAGAACATTTATTTGAATTTACAGCCCATGAAAGTTGCGGCAAATGTTTTCCATGTAGATTGGGCAGCACTAGAGGTAAAGAAATGTTCAAAAAAGCAATAAACGAAGGGTACAAAATAGACCGTGAATTGCTGGATGATTTGTTGAACACCATGGAAATAGGAAGTCTATGTGCACTAGGCGGTGGCTTGCCGCTTCCTATCAAAAATGCACTGGTATATTTCCATGAAGAATTGGCTGAATATTTGGCTTAAATAATTGCTTTTTTAATATCGAATTAAATGGATATTAAAAATTTAATTGTTTCGTTATACATGCCGTAATTTACTTTAATTTATAACCAGAATGATGAATATTATTTTACACTACCAATATAGTAAAAGCGAAACTGAACAGCTTGAAGGTACACAAATTTTCTCCAATCATTCAAATTTTACTTTAGAACATGCGCATGCAGAAATTGAAAAATATTTAATTGGTCATGTATTTTTTATCCCCAATCATTTGGGAATTGCACCTTTAGATGGGACAACCAATCCTTCAGAAGATGCGGACTATCATGAATATGAAGGCTTGGAATTTATAGCAGACCATGAGGAAGGAATGGTGGAGATCAGTGAACTGATTGCGGCCTTAAAGCAATTTAAGAATTCGCATCCGGTCGAATTCTGGTAGTCTTTTAAACTTACCATTTACTTTTGAGAACCACAACGTATATATAGAAAGTCATGCATGTAAGAAACAAACCTCTCCTGCTGGTTGTTTTATTTCTATCCATTTCTGTGGTGCGCGCCCAGAATTATTCTCAGTATCAATGGACCGTTTATGATACTGCAAACAAATCAGTTTCAGATAATTTTATCTGTGATATTGTATTCGATAAACAAGGAACTGCTTGGGTAACAACAGGCGGTTTGTCTCTAAATAAATATGCCAATGGAAAATGGGTAACTGTTAAATCTAAGACAGCAGATTCATTGGTTAATGGTTGGTTTAAAAAAATAATCATTCAACCCTCAGGTGAATTTTTAATTCTGGGAGTTCCTGGAAAATTGACATTTTACAACCCCATAAATAACAAATGGCGCTACGAAAATAATCCTGATAATGTGCAATTTTTGCAAGGTGCGATAAACAAAAATGGGAATATCCTTTTGGGTGGAAACACCAGCAGAGGTGGGTGTTTATTTGAATACTCAAAAAATTCGTTTCATTTGTTACAAGATACTTTGGGCGATATTTTTACCATTCAAATGGTTGAGAATGACAATGCTTTAGTATCATTTAGAAATGGCACATTCCGTTACTTCAAAAACCCCAATGGAACCTATAGCAAATTGGCCAATAAAATTAGTAATTTGGCTTTTTATAGTCTAAAAAAAGACCATAACAACACTATCTGGGGAACTTCATTTTCACCTATGAAACTGCAATATTTTTCTAATAATGAATGGTATGCAGTAAACAATATACCAGAATCTGTTTATTATGATTTTAATGGAAGTTGGCAATATTGCTCACACACACTCAATATGCTCAACAATGGGAACAAAATAATGGGCACACAGTTTGGAGCCCATTTGGCCATAGAAGTTGCAGATACTTGGCAAACATTCCACCTACCCATACTAGAGTTTGACGGAGTAGCTACGGTAACAGTGGCCCCAGATAGCAGCATTTGGGTTGGAACCTGGCACCATGGAATTTACGTTTTCAGCAGCGTTCAAAATACCCAACATAAAAAAATCGACACTCAGTCTTTGGCCCCGCGACATCAGCAACAGATTCGCCAAATCACACCGACACCCCCAGCCAAACCCAAAGTATTGCCATTTAAAAAAATGCGAGCTGATTAGGCATTGGTAGTTCATATCCATTTTTCTTCCATTCACCTACCTTTTATTACGGTTTAACCTACAAATTGCTTTTTGAAGCAAATAATCCCCCGATTTTTGAACCATGCAAACCATACTCGGATCAAACGGGGCCATAGGTCAAGAATTGGCCAAGTCGCTTATTAATTATACATCAGATATAAGATTGGTAAGTCGCAATCCTAAGAAAATAAATGCAACCGACCAATTAATGAAAGCCGATCTTACACAAAGAGATGCGGTTTTTAATGCAATTGAAGGCAGCAAAATTGCCTATCTCTGCGTGGGATTAAAATACGACATTAAAGTATGGCAAAAAGATTGGCCTGTATTGATGAGAAACGTTTTGGATGCATGCCACAAATACAATTGCAAATTGGTGTTTATCGATAATGTTTATGCTATCGATCCCGCACATATTGGTCATATTACCGAGGAGTCTCCAATGAATCCAGTAAGTAAAAAAGGCTTGGTACGCAAAGAAATAAATGAAATGATATTAGGGGATATTCAGAATGGAAAAGTTCAAGCCATAATAGCCCGATGTGCAGATTATTTTGGTCCATATCCTGAACTCAGTTTGGTGATGATTTCCACCTATAGCAATTTTATCAAAGGCAAAAAAGCACAGTGGATGGGAAATCCCAAAATGCCACATACCTATACTTATACTGCCGATGCAGGAAAGGGAATGGCAATACTGGGCAATACCCCAGGTGCATATAATCAAATTTGGAACTTACCTACCGAAAAGCGCGGATTTACTGGAGAAGATTGGGTGAACCTTGTATCTAAAGAAATGGGCAAAAGCAATAAATATTCCACACTGGGCAATGGAATGATGGGTTTTCTAAGTTTGTTTGTGCCCATTTTGAGAGAATTAAAAGAAATGGCGTATCAATTCAATAGCCCATATTATTTGGATAGCAGCAAATTTGAAAAATCATTCAATATAAAAGCAACGCCTTACGAAGAAGCAATGCATAACAGCATTGTGTCATTAACTGCTAACAACCACCAGGTTTAAGTGCAAATTTTTCAATTCCTCCTGGGCCAGTGAGGGATATTTCTCCTGTAGAAAATTGAATTTCAACAAATCCTTCACCGCTTTTTTTCATGAGAAAACGCAAGTATAGATTCCCTCTTTGGTCTTCATAAACCGTGTAAGTACCGGTATCCGAAATTTCGATTAAATTTCCATTACCACTGGAGGGTTTCACTTTTGAGTAAATGGTGATTTTATTCTTTTCGCAAAGCTGCATTCTACTTGTCCCCTCAGTTGAAACTGTGTTTTCATTTTCCAATTCACGCAAAGCAGTTTTATGCTCCAATTCCTTTTGAAATGCATCATTTTTACGGATGCTGTATCCACCATGATTTTCCCATGGATGGCCTGTGTTGGCTGCAGGTTTTAGTGTATCCGTTTTCTCGGTATTGTTCGGCAATTCCTCTTCAATATTGCTTGATTTACTGCCACTGCAGGAAGATAAAATGAACAAACCAATGAGCATGAATCCGGGCCATTTCATAGAGCAATGATACACATTAATTGTATTATTTTAAATGCATATAAATAGTGTTAATCGAAGCAATGCAGATGTAAATGGATTTATACCTGTTTTATACAATCCTGCATTTACATTTGCACACCTACATGGATTCAATTACTCAAATAGTGCTTGGCGCTGCGGTTGGAGAAGTTATACTTGGAAAACGCATTGGAAATAAAGGCATGCTGCTGGGAGCAATAGCAGGAACCATACCTGATTTGGATGTGCTCACCTCACTTTTTAATGACGATCCCATTTTTAGACTGCGAATGCACAGGGCCTATAGCCATTCTATGTTCACCCATTTTTTGCTTGCCCTACCCCTTGCTTGGCTCAGCCAAAAATGGATTATGGGAAGGGAAACTAAGAATAGCCCCAAAATTCCATTGGGTTTTAGCAGGTGGTACTGGTTTTGGTTTTTGGGTTTATTTACCCATGCTGTGCTCGACTGTTTTACAACATACGGCACCCGACTATTTTTGCCTTTTACAGATTATCAAGTTGCATTTAATAATATATCGGTGGTAGACCCACTGTACACATTGCCATTTATGTTTATTTTAATGGTTTGTTTATTTATAAAAAGAAACCATCCAAAAAGAAATCAAATTGCCTGGCTTTCTATTTATGTAAGTTCGGCATATATGCTGGCCACATTTGGGCTAAAATATATCGCACATTCCAAATTTAAATCCACTATTGGCAATCATATTCAATCGGATAAATCATTTGAATTAAATACAACCCCCACGATTTTTAATGCTGTGCTTTGGGCCGCTGTTGCAACTACAAACGACAGCTTGTACGTGGCCGAATATTCATTCTTAAATAGGAGTATCCCTATTAAATGGACAGGTTATGCCCGACATCTGGAATTGGAGAAAGAATTCGAATCGGCTGATTTCAAAACCTTAATTTGGTTTGCAGATGGAAATTATTTCATCCAAAAAAATGAGGACAATTCCATAAGCATTTTTAATACAAAATGGGGACGAAGTCAATTTGATGAAACAGCACCAGAAAAAGCATTTATTTTTTATTTTAAAGCAAAAAAATTAAATGACAAGGTGGTTTTAGAATCCATTCAACCTAAGCTGGATGGGAAAATGTTTAATGAAGCACTGCGAAAATTAGGTGAAAGAATTGGGATTTAATTGTTCCTTTTAAATCCGTTTTTCCCTTTAAAAGGCTTTTTCTTACCTCCAAATTTTACGTCATTCTTTTTACCTGGATTGTATTCTGGACCTTCACCAATATTCTGAGGTAGTGGCAATTTTTCGACTATCAGGTCCATGAGTTCTTCTATCCTTGAAAATTTATTTTGGTCTTGAGGGGAAATGAAAGTATAGGCTTCCCCATCGGAGGAACCTCTTGCTGTACGGCCAATGCGGTGAATATAATCCTCGGCATCGCCTGGTACATCATAGTTCACTACAACTCCAATATCATCTATATCAATACCTCGTGATAAAACATCAGTTGCTACCAGCACTGGAATTCTTTTACTTCTAAAACCGAGTAAAACCTCTTCCCTTTCAGATTGCAACAAATCGGAATGTATTGCTTTAACTGCAAAACCGGCCCTTCGCAAATCCTTGTCTAAGTCTTTTACCTTTTGTTTTGTAGAGGCAAAAATGAGAATGCTATTTTCCTTTTTGTTCTTTAGCAATTCCAATATTGTAGCAGATTTTTGATTTTCAAAAACAACAAAAGCTCCCTGTTTTACTTTTTCGGCGGGTTTTGAAACCGCCAAACTTATTTGAAATGGATTTTTTAATATTTTAGATGCCAGGGTGCGGATTTTGGGAGGCATGGTAGCACTGAATAGCAGAGACTGTCGGTTTTCAGGCAATTTGGCAATGATGCGCATAATGTCATCAATAAATCCCATATTCAACATTCGGTCTGCCTCATCTAAAACCAGAAATTGCAAATTTTCGAACCGTGTATTTCCCAAATTCATATGGGAAATCAATTTACCTGGAGTCGCAACTATTATGTGGGCACCAGAAGCCAGTGCTTTTTTTTCTCTTTCAAAGTCCATCCCATCGCCACCGCCATACAAAACCAAAGAATTTACTCCAGTATAGTAGGCTAAACCTTGTAAAGTTTGATCGATTTGCAGGGCCAATTCACGGGTTGGTACAATAATTAAAGCACCTGTAGTATCGCGTGGGTTGGCGGTAAACTCATCTAATATGGGCAACAAAAAAGCGGCAGTTTTGCCCGTGCCTGTTTGGGCACAAGCAATTAAATCCTGTCCATTCTGAACCACAGGTATACCTTGCTCTTGAATAGGAGTGGGATTTACAAAACCCATGGCATCCAAGCCATCGAGTAAATCGTAGGTAAAATTGAAATCGTCGAAAATCAAAGCGCAAAGCAAAGGTAAAGCATATTCCTGCATCTAGGGTTTAGCCTATTTTAAAAATTTCTATCTTACTAGGCAACAATTTGATAACACCTGCGTCTATAGAATAATAAGTATGAAACAAATTATCAAAATTGGTCTTTTTGCAGTGGTTTTTAGCATTTTTACTACAAGTGCTCTTTTTTCAACCCACATTATGGGGTCGGATATGACAACCAAATGTTTGGGCAACAATAAATATTTGGTCACAACCACCTTGTACCGTGATTGCAGGGGCGTTCCACTAAACTCTCCCACCTTTGGCGCATATGCTGGCAATTCAGGTGGCTCAGGGTGCGGCAGTTTCACATTGTCTCTTACCAGAAAGTCCATTACAGAGGTAACCAAATTGTGCGATACTGCTAAAAGTGCATGTTCACCCCAAAACGCTGTGAGTTCAGGAAATGGAGTAGAAAAACATGTATTTGAATACATTGCAGATTTTAACACCACTCCATTAAATGCGATTTTAAACAATTCTAACTGTTGTGAAGTAACATTTTATTTAAGTGAATGTTGTAGAAATGGCGCAATTACAACAGGTTCTGCTGGAGAAGAATTTTATACCACAAGTACTATTTACTTATGCAATTTAAATGGTGCTTGCAACAACAGTCCTGTAAATACAAATACACCCATATTTTATGCTTGCTGCAACCAGCCTTACATTTATAACCATGGCACAATAGACAGTGGCGAATTGGATTCTTTCAATTTTAAATTAATTCCTTCCATTAAAGGCTCGCCAAATACTTCCGTTACTTATGCCTCTCCTTTTAGTTTCAAATATCCTTTAACGCCCTATTGCCCAGGTGGTGGAATCACTTGTACGCCCAATCCCAGTGCAAATCCGCCAAGGGGATTTTACATGGATTCACTAAACGGAGATTTAATATTCGTTCCCACCAACTGTGCTGAAGTGGCTGTTATGGCAATTGAAATTAATGAATACCGAAAAATTGGAGGTACTTGGAAAATTATAACAAAAACGCGAAGAGACATTCAAGTTGCCATGACGGAGTGTGCAGCAAATAATGTTCCTACCATCACCGGCAATAACAAAGTATCGGCTTGCCCAGGAGATTCTATATGCTTTAGTATTTCCACAAAAGACGCTAATGCAAGTGGTCAAAAAGGTTCAAATAAGGTAAAAATGGACTGGAACAATGGTATTGAAGGTGCTGTGTTTACTGTAAATGACACAACCGCAAGAGAACCTGTGGGTACATTTTGCTGGAAAATTCCAAAAAATGCATCTGGAACCTACCATTTTTCAGTTCATGCAAAAGATGACAACTGTCCGAGATATGCAGAATCTTACAAAGGATTTACTGTGAGTGTAAACTGTGGTTTGGGAACTAAAAACATTTCAAATTTTGTAGAAAACTACACCACTTTGCAGCCACAACCTGTTAAGAGGGGAGAATTTATCACTGTTCAAAATGCAAATTTGCTCAACCCAACTGTTGAAGTTTACAACTTATCAGGCCAGTTATTGTCTAGCCTAACAATGAATTCTGAAAACCAAATTGCCATTCCTGAAAGCATGCAATCTGGACTATATGTTTTGGTGATCAAGGATACCAATTACATTATCAGAAAGCGTTGTTTAATTATTGACTAAAAAAAATATAACACCCGTTTATAATTTAAGTTTCATGGAAGGGAGATTTCTTGAGGGGGAAATCTCCTTTCTTTTTGGTTCTTTGATAGCAAATGATTTTTCCAGAAATATCCTATAAATAGAACAGTTCATACAGTTGTAGGAAAAATTAAACGGCATTCTCTGCAATTCATATAAGAATTTGCTAAATTGCACCTTCATAACTTGCGCAGTATGACTTTTGACTTAAAATCTTCAAACAACAATCCTGTAGCCAAGGAGCCAGCAACTACCGGTTCCGGGAATACTCCATTTGTCCAAAATACCGATACCAAAGTAGCTTGGATAGACGATAAAGCGTATGAGATTAGAGATGGTGAAACCATTCTACAGTTCATTAGAAGAAATGCAGGCCAGGATTTGGTGCCTACCTTGTGCGATGCGCCCAATTTAGAACCATTTGGAAGCTGCAGGGTGTGCAGTGTAGATGTTGCTTTGCAGCAAAATGGTGCAGTTAGAAGCCAAGCCAGCTGCCATACTCCAGTTGCTGCCAACAGCTATATTTATCCAAACAGCAATAGAATTCAAAAATTACGCAAAAACATAATAGAGCTGGTTTTAACTGACCACCCTCTTGATTGTTTGACCTGCGAGGTAAATAACAACTGTGAATTGCAGGAAGTAGCAGCTAAGGTTGGTGTGCGCAGTGTTCGCTATCCTGAAGGCAAAACCCATTTGGACCGTAAAAAAGACCGTAGCCACCCATACATGACCTCAGATATGAGCAAATGCATCAATTGTTTCCGATGCGTTAGGGCTTGCGATGAAGTACAAGGGCAATTTGTACTGAGCATGGCTGGCCGTGGTTTTGACAGCCATATTGTAAAAGGTTCTGAAGTAAACTTTTTTGAAAGTGATTGTGTAAGCTGCGGTGCGTGTGCCCAAGCTTGCCCAACCAGCGCTATTAGTGATGTTTTTGAAAGCAAAAGCATTGCAAATACAGAAAAAACCCGCACAATTTGTACGTATTGTGGAGTAGGTTGCAACCTGGAAGTGGCCACAGTTGGCGGAAAAGTAAAGAGCATTCAAGCACCGTATGATGCAAAAGTAAATGAAGGTCATACATGCCTAAAAGGCCGGTTTGCATTTGGATTTTACAACCATCCCGATAGGTTAAAAACCCCATTAATCCGCAAAAGAAATCTTGATGGAACTAAAGGCGAATTGGTGCCTGCCACCTGGGATGAGGCTTATGATTTTATCGCCAAAAAGTTTACAGATATCAAGACCAATTTGGGCCCTGATTATATAGCCGGTATTTCTAGTGCCCGTTGCACAAATGAAGAAAATTACCTCATGCAAAAATTTATGCGTGTGGCAATAGGAACCAATAATATTGACAGTTGTGCAAGGGTTTGTCACTCTCCCACTGCACTTGGTATGCAGCGCACATTTGGAACAGGTGCCGCAACCAATAGTATTATTGATTTGAAATACACCAATTTAATTATGGTAATTGGTGCCAATCCTACCGACGGCCACCCAGTAACTGGAGCCAAATTGAAACAATTTGCTATGAAGAACACGGCAATTGTTATCGATCCCCGAAAAACAGAAATGGCCAAATACGCAAAATACCATTTGCAATTGAGGCCTGGAACCAATGTGGCATTGTTAAATATGATGCTGTACTACATTATTTCTGAAGGGTTAGAGGACAAAGATTTCATACAAAACCGCACTGAAGGATACGAAGAATTTAAGGCTAAAATATTGGCCCTTGATATAGATGAATCGGAAAAAGTAACTGGTGTTGACCGCAATTTGGTTAGAGAAGCAGCAATGGCATATGCTTCAGCACCCAATGCCATGAGTTTCCATGGACTTGGAGTAACAGAGCACTCTTTGGGTACTTTTACCGTAATGCAAATTGCAGATTTGGCAATGATAACTGGCAACATTGGCCGCCGTGGGGTTGGTGTAAATCCACTTCGTGGGCAAAACAATGTACAAGGGGCGGCAGACATGGGTTGCCAGCCGCATCAAGGTGCAGGATATTACGATGTTACCGATCCACAGTACCACAAAATGTACGAAGAATTTTATGGTGCAAAATTGCCTGATTATGTGGGATATAAAATTCCCCAAATGTACGATGCCGCATTGCAAGGCAAACTAAAAGGCCTTTGGTTAATGGGTGAAGATGTTGTACAAACCGATCCCAACACCCACCATGTAAAAGCTGCCTTAAATGAGTTAGACATTCTTGTAGTTCAGGAAATATTTATGACCGAGACTGCAATGATGGCTGATGTGGTTTTGCCAGCGTCTTCATTTTTAGAAAAAAGTGGAACCTTTACCAATGGAGAACGCAGAATACAACGCGTTCAACAAGTGGTTGAGCCACTTGAAGGCACCAAGCCAGATGGACAAATAGTGATTGACCTGTTGAACAGAATGGGTGTAAAACAACCCGATTACGATGCTGATTTAATGTTGCAAGAAATCTCTCAAATTGTGCCATTTTTTGCAGGGGTAAAATGGAATGAATTGGGCGATAATGGCAAGCAATGGCCTGTGATGCAAGATGGCTCTGATACCGAAATTTTGCACCTATCTGAGTTCAAACGAGGTAAAGGAAAATTCATCAGCGCTGAATGGAGAGAAACCCAAGAAATTGTTCTAAATGGCGCGGAGTTTCCCTATATTATTACCACCAATAGGGAGTTGGAACATTATAACAATGGCACCATGACCCGCAGAACAGGCAATGTTAAAATTCTAACTGAAGACGTTTTGCTGATCAATAAAATTGATGCAGATAGGCATGAAATAAAAGATGGGGATATGGTTTGCATAATCAGTGCCAGAGGTAAAGTAGATGTGAAAGCCCGCATTAGTGATGCCATGAAACCGGGTATTTTTTCTTCTACCTTTCACTTTCCAGAAATTGCGATGAACAACATTACCAGCAGTTACTGCGATACGGATGCCTTGTGCCCAGAATACAAAGTAGTTGCCTGCAACATCAGAAAAAGCAAAGGAAATTATAAAGAAAATCCAGCTACTGTTTTGGCTTAGATTTTATAATTAAATACTACAGTTGCGCATTTACACAATCAACCAAACATTTCACTCAGTTGATGTTTGTTGGAATTTCATTTCACTTAAATTTGAGATATGAAAAAAGCGGTCCCTTTTGCAATTATTGCCATCTTTATATTCGCCTTCACTCGGCCAACTGAAAACCCCAACAAATACACGTATAAAAAAGACGTTCAACCTATAATTTCAATGTATTGCTTGCAATGCCACTCTGGCTCTAGCAACTCTTATATGCATCCCTGTAATTTGAATGGCTATGATAGCGTAAAAATATCTGTACTCAACGGTACATTTAGAGATAGGGTTTTGGTAAAAAAAGACATGCCCCAATCTCCACTTTGGCAGGTTGGCCAGCACCTCAGTCAAGAGCAACTCAATGTTCTAGACTCTTGGATATTGGCGGGCACACCATTAGAGTAAAATCTTTATTGATTTATACCAATTTCATTATTTCATAACTATAAATTGCAAATTAATTGAGTTGCTCAATTTTATTTTGCAATAATCCGTACGTTTATTTCACTTTGCCCAAAACGAAGTAAAAATCAATATTGGATTTGTTTTTTTTTAATTTTCTTCGCATCCATAAATTGATGCCCAATGAAAGGAATATTTTTACTTGCAGGAGTTTTTTGTTTCACTTCGGTTTACTCCCAAACCCAAACCATTCGGGGGAAAGTTACCGACAAGGAAAGTCAGCAAGTGCTAAAATCTGTAAGTGTGCAGATTACAACGCCAGGGATTGACAGCGGCAAAACTGCCATTACTGATAACTTTGGTGAGTACCTAATTGAAAATGTTGGGGTAGGTCGGCACAGTATCTTGGTAAAGCGGACCGAATACAAACCGTTACTCTTGAACAACATTATCGTTTCATCGGGCAAAGAAGTGGTTCTTAATATTGAAATTGAGGAAGAAATCATAGAAATCGCAGAAGTGAAAATTTCAGTAAAACAGCGACAAACCCAACCAAATAACGAAAATGCCCTTGTAAGCGCAAGACTTTTTACAGTAGATGAAACGGATAGGTTTGCAGGAAGTAGGGGCGACCCAGCAAGGATGGCTAGCAACTTTGCAGGTGTACAAGGGGCTGATGACAGCAGAAATGACATAGTAGTAAGGGGAAATAGTCCGCAGGGTGTATTGTGGAGGCTCGAAGGAATTGATATTCCAAATCCAAATCATTTTGCCATTCCTGGAACAACTGGAGGACCTGTTTCAATTATCAACAACAAAATCTTGGCAAATAGTGATTTTTTTACGGGTGCTTTTCCCGCAGAATATGGCAATTCTACTGCAGGTGCTTTTGACCTTAAAATGCGAAATGGAAACAATAAAAAACGCGAGTACAGCACCCAGTTTGGGTTTTTGGGTTGGGATTTATTGGCCGAGGGACCATTTTCTAAAAACAGCAAATCTTCATATATGGCCACCTATCGGTATTCCACATTGGCCTTGTTTGAAACCTTAAATATTAAAATAGGAACTGATGCGGTTCCTCAATACCAGGATGCTTCATTTAAACTCAATTTTCCACTGGGTACAAAAGGCAATTTGTCGTTTTTCGGTATTGGCGGCAGCAGCAAAATCAATATTTTAATTAGTGATAAAAAAGAAAGCAGTGGTGAACTTTATGGAGATGATGACAGGGACCAGTTGTTTGGCTCTAGAATGGGAATTGCAGGCAGTGCCTTTACCTGGAATATCAATTCTAGAAGCTATTTTAAAGGAGTAATAGCAGTAAGCCACCAAACAGTAACTGCAGAACACAGATTGGTATTTAGGCACATTACAGATACGATATTTTCAGCAGGAGAAACCAAATTTAGGTATCAATTGGATTCGTTAATTCCAAATTTGGATTATCGTTTCAGAATTAATTCAGTTGGAACACACCTTTTTGTAAATACGAAAATCAACAGCCGTACATCCATAAGGTATGGTGCACAAATCACTCGGTATGGCTATAAATTTCAAGACAGCGCGCGCAATTTTGATTTTGTCGATACCAATAATTATTGGAAATGGTTTACCCGATGGAATTCTACTGGATTTGGTTTGCTGCTCCAGCCCTATGTTCAAATGAAATGGCAACCCAGAAAAAAAATACTTTTTTCTGCAGGATTAACCTCACAAGTATTTACCATACATGATGATGAAAGTGGTGCAACACACAGCAGCGTTTCGGCCATACAACCGCGGCTAGGATTCAGGTACAGTTTGGCAAAAGGACAATTTATCAATTTTGGAGCAGGAATGCACAGTCAAATTCAACCTGCATATACCTATTTTTATATACTGCCAGGCAATTCAAAACCCCACAATTTAGGCATGGGAATGACCAAAAGCACACATCTGGTTTTGGGTTATGACAGAATGATAGGAAAAGACAAGCATGCAAAAATTGAAACTTATTATCAAAATTTATCCAATATTCCAGTAGAACAAAGGAGTAGTTCTTTCAGCTTGGCAAATACAGGAAGTGGGTTTAGTAGGTTTTTCCCAGATACCTTAAAAAACACGGGTACAGGTTACAATTATGGCATTGAATTTACATTTGAAAAATCATTTACAAAAGGCTATTATTATTTAACTTCATTGAGTCTTTTTGATGCAAAATATAAGGGCAGTGATGGAGTAATAAGAAATTCAGATTTTAATACCAATTATGCATTTAATACACTGATTGCGAAGGAATGGAAAGTGAGCAAAAGAGGGGTTTTAAATGCTGGAGGGAAAATTACATTGGCCGGCGCCCGTAGGTATTCTCCAATGGATACAGCAGCTAGCAAAAGACAGCGCGAATACATAGAACAAGATGCACTCAAAAATACCTTGCGCTTTGGCAGCTCTTATGCACGTTTCGATATTCGATTGTCTTATAAAATAAATGCAAAAAAAGTGACACATGAATTTGCAATAGATATTGTAAACGCGAGCAATAGAAAAAATATTTTGAAATATTCTTATACATCTGATGCACCGAATTACAGACAAGAATATCAATTGGGATTGTTGCCCCTTTTTTACTACAAATTGGATTTTTAATTTCATTTGTTTTGTGGCGTTTTACAGGTAGTTTTGTGGTCATGAAATACCCTCGCTTTATGATTATTGCTGCATTGTTTTTACTACTTTCTTGTGGCAAGAAAACCTATACTGCAATAGAGACACCTGCCCCACCCCTGGTTCAGTGTAAAGATACTTTTGGCACTGCACTTTTTGTCAATACCAAAACAACAGAAATACGGTTAATCCTTAGTTCAAAAACTTCAACAAAAGAGGGGAATGTGGTAGTAAATACATGGAAAAATTACAGCACAATTAACATTAAAGCTGGAGATAGTACAAGGGTGGTTTTACCTGCAAATAAGCAATTCATGTATACCGTTTACGCCCCTGTAAGTGGCAATGTTCAGGGTTATGGAGTAGTAGCAGAAGACAAGTTTATTATAAGCCCTTGCGAAATGCGCAGTTTGCGTTTATGAAATTTGTTTGGTTATCACTGTGTCCAATGCTTTGCACATGTGCACAAGCATTTTTTCAGAGATGAAGTACTACTGATACATTTGAAAGATGAAATTTTGGTGGATTCTGATTTGTGCAGGTCTTGCATCCTGCGTGTCAATGAAAAAATACAAAGAGTTGGAGACTGCTAAAGCGGTTTCTGAACAAAAATTAGAAGGCAAAGTTGCGGATTGTGAAACAAGAAACAGCTCACTTCTTACCACCATAGCCGAATTAGAAGGCCGACGTGCATTTTTGGAGAACCAAATTTCGGCATTAATTGATAGTTTAACTGCCTGCAGAGAAGAATTGGCAGAAAATGAAGCTTTTATTAAAAGCCTGGGCGACCAGCTCGATGATCAAAAAAGAAAATTGGCCGCAGAATTGGAAACAAAAAATAAAATGCTTCAGCAAAAAGAAATCGAATTGAACAATGCAATGGCCCGTGCTGAAGCAGAAAGGGCAAATGTTGAGAAACTCAGATCAGAGTTGGAAAAAACATCGGACAGGGTTAAAAAATTAGAGAGAGAATTAAACAACAAAGACAGTGCAGTTTTGGCATTGAAAGAAGAAATTTCTAAGGCACTAAGCGGATTTGACGCTTTGGATATTCAGGTAGAAAATAGAAACGGAAAAGTGTATGTGAGTATGGCAGAAAAACTGCTGTTTAAAAGTGGCAGTATCACTGTAGATCCAAAAGGCAAAGAGGCTTTGGTAAAATTGGCAGCAGCTTTAAATAAGAAAGCAGATGTGCAAGTAACGGTAGAGGGACATACCGATAACAAGCCTATGAATTCTGAAAAAATTAAAGACAACTGGGATTTGAGTGTTTTAAGGGCAACCAGCATAGTGCGCATTTTAACCCAGGATGGCACCATGAATGGGTCAAGAATTACAGCCAATGGCAGAGGAGATACCCAACCTGTTGCAAGCAATGATACTCCAGAAGGTCGCGCCTTAAACCGCCGCACAGAAATCATATTAACCCCAAGGTTGGATAAAATTTTGGATATCATTAACAGCAATTAATTCGCTGATTTGATATTGGTTCTTGCCATAGAAAACCACAAAGACCCTCTAATTTCTCAATTGTGCGAGAAGTATATTCAGCGCATTTCAGGTCCATACAAGTTGCAAATTGAACTTTTGCCAGCAGCAAGGGTAAAAGAACCAGAATTGCAAAAAGAAAAAGAAAGTGAAACCATAATTAAAGCCACAAAGCCTGGCGATATCGTAATTCTATGCGATGAACAAGGCAAGAGTATGCATACCCTTGAATTTTCTCAAATGCTGAACAAGGAACTCAGCACCGCACGGGGCAGAATTGTTTTTTGCATTGGTGGCGCATATGGATTTACCGAGGAACTGCTAAAAAAACACATTAAAATTCGACTGTCTGACATGACATTGCCCCATCAATTGGCAAGACTGGTGCTTGTAGAACAAATCTATAGGGCTTTTGAAATCAATAAAGGCAGCGGATACCACCATATCTAATCCCGGATTTGCTGTGGATGCGAATTGTCGTAATTTTGCAGGGAATGAAAATTGAGCACGTGCTGGAGGAAGCCATTAAATTGGCCATTACCGAATTGTACCAAACCGAACTGGCAACAGTAAAATTAGAAATTACCAATTCTGATTTTGAAGGAGATTATACATTTGTGGTATTTCCATTATTGCGCTTCAGCAAGAAAAAACCTGAAGAAACTGCAGAAGATATAGGCAATAAACTGCTT
>JADYZD010000196.1 GCA_020853295.1 Bacteroidia bacterium
CATGAAATTTGTAAAACTTACATCTTTAGCCATTGCTGGCGCACTCACATTTGCAGCCTGCAAGTATGAAGAAGGACCAAAAATCAGCCTTAGAGCAAAGCGCGACCGCGTAGCCAATGAGTGGCGCGTTGAAAAGTACACCTACAACGATTCAGACAGAACCACCTCGTTGGCTCAGCCTGATTCTTTTGTTGATGGTGTTCAAGTACCCACCTTTCAACTAATTGTTGATTTCTACCGCACAGGTTCTTATGGGGTTGAAGTGGTTCAAAAAACCAAAGACGCTAATGGCAATGAACTTTACATCACCAATCATACCCAAAAGTTTGATCAGTGCTGTTCTACTGCCTACCACAGCTATATCGAAAACCTTCCTTCTCATATTCAGTACATCATGTCTCATGGTTACTGGACATTTGATAGAGGCCATACCAAAATTCAGGTGAAACCAGATTTGAGTTATGTAGGTACTGAAGTTCAAACCCAAAAGAACACCATCGATTGGGGTATTGTAAGATTGCACGAAAAAGAACTTAAAGTTAAAGGCCGTGATGAGAAAAACATCGAGTGGACTTTGCACTTGAAACCTGTTAATAGCGAACCTTACTTCTATTAATAGAAAAAAATATTCACAAAAAGCCCCGCAATCTTGTGGGGCTTTTTTTATTACCGAGTTTCGGTGTTATTTTGCCAAAAGATGCAACTACTGCAAGACGATTACAATACCCAACGTCCAGATATGATTATTGCCGAATACGGCAGACATATTCAGGATTATGTTGAATACATAAAAAGCCTCCCCGAAAAAGAAAAGAGAACTGAAACGGCAAATGCCCTTATTCAAATAATGGCAACCTTAAACCCCGAAGTAAAACAGCAAAGCAACTTTAAAGAAAAACTTTGGGGACATTTGTATCAAATTTCCAATTATGATTTGGATGTGGATAGCCCATTTCCTATGCCAGCACCAGAGCAACGGTTGGCAAAACCCGGCAGTATTGGCTACAACGACACCGTTATTAAATTTAGGTTTTATGGCCGCAACCTGCAAAATATGGTAGATTATGCAGCTACATTGGAAGATGTAGAATTGCGCCAAAACTTGGTAAACCTCATTGCCTCCTTCATGTACAACAGCTGTAAGAGCTGGAACAATGAGAATTTGAGCAATGAAACCATTGCCGAGCACTTAAAAACCCTTTCTAAAGGCAGGTTGAATATTGCAGGTGATGAATTGGTGGTGTCACAAGACAATTCTCCTCAAAAGAAATTCTTTAACAGACCAGGTTCCAATGCTGGTAAAAACAACAATAACAACCGAAACAAAAACAAGTTTAATCGCGGCAACAACAACAAAGGCGGATACCGCCGTTTTTAAAGCATTATGTCTGAGTTTATTATACAAGGTGGGCACAGTTTAAAAGGTGAACTAATTCCGCAAGGAGCCAAAAATGAAGCATTGCAGGTAATTTGTGCTACCCTGCTTACTGCCGAAGAAATTGTGATTGAAAACATTCCCGAAATTAGGGATGTACTAAAATTGATAGAATTGCTGGGCGACTTGGGAGTAAAAACCCAACGATTGTCCCAAGGCGTATTCTCATTTCATGCCAACAATATCGATCTGGCCTATCTTGAGAGCAACGAGTTTAAGAAAAAAGGTGCAGCACTCAGGGGCAGCATTATGATCGTTGGACCGCTATTGGCCAGGTTTGGTAAAGGCTACATTCCCAGTCCGGGTGGCGACAAAATAGGCCGCAGAAGGCTCGACACCCATTTTGAGGGGTTTGCCGCACTTGGTGCAAAATTTGAGTTCTTGCCCGAAGAAAATTTTTATAGGGTACATGGAGATAGCCTTTATGGCAAAGACATTTTGCTGGATGAAGCCTCGGTAACGGGTACAGCCAATATTGTAATGGCAGCTGCCCTTGCAAATGGGGTTACCACCATTACCAATGCTGCTTGCGAACCTTATGTTCAGCAGTTGTGCAATATGCTCAATAGTATGGGGGCGAAAATCAGTGGTGTGGGTTCCAATGTACTCACAATTGAAGGTGTGAGCACTCTAAAAGGTTGCAAACACCGCTGCTTGCCCGATATGATAGAAATTGGTTCTTTTATAGGACTTGCAGCCATTACCCAAAGTGAAATCACCCTCAAAAATTGTAGAATTGATAAGTTGGGCATTATTCCCAGAACTTTTCAAAGACTCGGTATCCAAATGGAAACTAGGGGTGATGATATATTTATTCCAGAAAACAAGCATTACGAAATAGACACCTTTATTGATGGTTCTATTTTGACCATATCCGATCAAATTTGGCCCGGCTTTACACCCGATTTGATTTCTATAGCTTTGGTAACTGCAACCCAAGCGAGAGGCACCGTGCTGATACACCAAAAAATGTTTGAAAGCCGCCTATTTTTTGTAGACAACCTCATAGATATGGGTGCCCAAATTATTTTGTGCGACCCACACCGTGCTACGGTTATTGGCTTGGACAGGCGCACCCAATTGCGTGGCATTACCATGTCGTCTCCAGATATTAGGGCTGGTGTAGCTTTGCTAATTGCCGCAATGAGTGCAAAAGGCAAAAGCAGGATAAGAAATATTGAACAAATAGACAGGGGTTATGAATCCATTGAAACCCGTTTGAATTCCATTGGTGCCCATATTGAACGGGTTACCAATGAAATGTAAATCCAATTGAATCCATAAAAAAAGCCCCCTGCCAATGGCAGGGGGCTTTTTTGTGCCTCATGGCGTTTGATTTATTGAACGTTTAATTTGGTAGTTGTTTTACCAGCTGCACTTTCCAATACTACAAGGTACATACCTTTAGTAATACCAGCAATGTCAAGGTTCATCATGTTTTGACCAGCAACACAAGCTTTGCTATCGAAAGCTTTTACTTCGCGGCCATTGATGTCAACAATACGAGCAGTAACTTGAGATACGCTACCAAGGTTGAAAACTACATCAACACTTGTGTTAGCACTTGCAGGGTTTGGATATACAGTAGCACCAGTTAAAGTGTTTGCACGTACATTCTGAGTGCTTAAGTTGCTAGTAGAAATGTGAATGAAGTGAGGAATAAAGATAGAGTTATTGAACACAGTACCAGGAAGGTAAGCTTGGAAAATACCTACAGCTTTGCCACCCAAAACTTCAAAATTGGTAATGAAACTGTTGTTCACTTTGTAAGGAGAATTCAACTGTTGGTCGTGTTGGTCTTGAGAAGCCATACGAATTCCAAACATGTTGTATTTTTTTGAAGGTACAGAACCGTTGTAAGCAATCAAAGTATCGCCCAAAGCAGTTTTAACCATAGGTTTGAAAGTGATGGCCCAAGCAAATACGTTGTTGTAAATAGGTGTAGTGTTTGTAGATTTTGAATTAAGACCCACTTTAAGTTGAACACCACGACCAAAGAATTGGGTATTTGCACCTTTCAAAGATACAGAATCTGCCCAGCTATCATCCAATAAAATGGTATCGGTTCTCAAAGCACCAGAATTTAAGCGGGTTGCAGGTTTGTAGTTGGCTCTTTTTGGCTGACCATAGTAATGCTGAACTGGATTGCCTTGGTAAACATAAGAAGCCACATCAATACCGGTAATGTCAAAGTACTGGATGAACAAAGTATCTACAACTTTTTTCATACCACCTTGGTTTACGCTATCCAATTGACGAATATAAAATTGAGTCCA
>JADYZD010000197.1 GCA_020853295.1 Bacteroidia bacterium
AACTGGAAAAATTGCTCATTAAAATTCAGAATTTTGACCCTGCTGGCATTGGTGCGAGAGACTTGCAAGAATGCTTGTTGCTGCAATTGTATAAAAAAGATTATGGAGATAATCCAGCGATTTCGCTAGCAGAAACCATCATTAGTGAGCAAATGGAAGCCTTTTCCAAAAAGCACTACGACAAAATTAAACGCAGTTTAAAAATTGGAGATGATGAACTTAAGGGCGCCATTGCAGAAATAGTAAAACTAAACCCAAAGCCGGGTGAAACGGGTAACTCCAATGCCAAAACGCAATATATAGTGCCTGATTTTACGGTGGTGAATAATGAAGGCGTGTTAGAGGTAAGCTTAAATTCCAGAAATGCGCCTGACCTAAAAATTTCGGCAGCTTACAGTGAAACGTTAAAGGCCTACGACAATTCACCCAATAAAGCCCAAAGCTTGAAAGATGCGGTACAATACATCAAACAAAAATTGGATGGTGCAAAGTGGTTTATAGACAGTGTAAAACAAAGGCAAAATACCTTGATGAGCACTATGGAAGCCATAGTACAACGCCAGCATGATTTTTTCCTTGAAGGTGATGAAACCCGCTTAAGACCCATGATTTTAAAGGACATTGCTACCCAAGTGGGGTTGGATATTTCTACCATATCTAGGGTTGCAAATAGCAAATATGTAGAAACCGACTTTGGCATTTACCCGCTGAAATACTTCTTTTCTGAAGGCATTGTGAATGATGAAGGTGAGGAAGTTTCGAACCGAGAGATTAAAAAGATATTGAGCAATGCCATAGATGCCGAGGAAAAGAAGAAACCACTAACAGATGAAGCTTTGATGGACCTGCTAAAAGAGAAAGGCTATAATATTGCCCGTCGCACAGTGGCCAAATACAGAGAACAACTCAACATTCCAGTTGCAAGATTGAGAAAGGAGCTTTAAGGCACCTGTTCATTCAATGTTATTATTGTGTGAAGTTATGGTTTTCAAGCATTTATAGCTAAATACATGTTATAGCTTCGTTGCCTGATTTAGACAGCGATGGCAGGATTGCAAGCACTTATAAAATTGGTACTTCCCAAGGACCGGTTATTCTTTAAACTTTTTACTGCAGCAGGAGAAAATATAAGAACCATGGGAAATTTATTGTCCCAATTGGTAGCCGAACCGAATGCTGAAAACAGGATGCACATCAACCAGCAAATTGAAGAGTTGGAGCATCAAAATGACGAGATTACCCATCAGATTTTTATAGAATTGGGTCGCAATTTTATTACCCCATTTGGCAGGGAAGATATTCATTACCTGGCTTCTGCACTGGATGATGTAGCCGATTTTATCAATGCTGTTTCTAGAAATATAGAATTGCACAAAATAGACCCCACCGAAGATGGTATCAGAAAAATGGCTGAGGTACTTTCACAAACCACCACTGAGCTTGCCAATGTTGTGGTGCAATTAAAGTTGTTAAAGAAGCCACAATTGATATTAGAGTCACTTAAAAAGGTAAATTCCTTAGACAACCATGCTGAAGATGTTTTTGATATGTGCATACAACGGTTATTCGAAACCGAAGATGATTTCAAGAAACTGATTCAAAAAAGGGAAATATTTAACCTTATGGAAGAAACCAGTGACAAGTGCAAGGAAGCAGCACATGTGCTCAAGAGTATCATCATTAAAAGTGCTTAGATGCTGACAATACTGGGTTCAAGCGTATTTTATGGTTATAAACATCGGTTATCCAATATTATCTTTATGTTAAATGTGTTTTATGGTGTGTTTATGGCTTTGTTATGCACCTTAATTTTGCCCCGAAATAAAACCACATAAAATGGGAATCAATACTATCTTTAAAATATTCTTGCCTAAAGACCGCGTGTTTTTTGGGCTGTTTGAAGAAGCTGCAGCAAATGTAACTGCAATGGGTAAGTTACTAGAACAATTGGTTTTTGAAGCTGAAGCTGATAAGCGCACAGCAATAACAAAACAATTGGAAGATTACGAGCACAAAAATGACGAGCTCACCCACCAAATTTTTCAGGAGTTGAGCAGGAATTTTATCACACCATTTGACAGGGAAGACATTCACTACCTTGCCACAGCATTGGATGATGTAGCAGATTACATTTGGGCTTCAGCCAAGAAAATACAGTTTCATGGTGTAAACCCAAATGATCAAGGAATTCAAAAAATGGCAGAGGTAATTAAGCAAAGTGCCAATGAAATTGGTGTTGCAGTATCTCAGTTAAGGGAATTAAAACACCCAGAAAAAATAACCGAATCGCTTGTAAAGATCAACAGTATGGAAAACCATGCTGACGATATTTTTGATATGAGCATAAAAAATCTATTTGACACGGAAACAGACTTTAAAGAACTGATCCGCCGCAGGGAGGTGTATACTGTAATGGAAGTAGCAACCGACAAATGCGAAGATGTGGCCAATGTGATTGAAACGATTATCGTTAAATACGCATAAAAAATAACATATGAGTTCACTCACGCTGCTCATTGTCATCATAGTATTGGCCATTGCCTTTGACCTTATCAATGGATTTCACGATGCTGCCAATTCTATAGCAACAATAGTATCCACCAAGGTATTATCGCCTTTTCAGGCAGTACTTTGGGCTGCAATGTTCAATGTAATTGCATTTTGGATTTTCGATTTAAAGGTAGCCGATACTGTTGCAAAAACGGTGCATAACGATGCCATTAACCTTTGGGTAATTTTTGCCGGATTGGTGGCTGCTATTTTTTGGAACTTACTTACTTGGTGGCTGGGTATTCCTTCCAGTTCATCGCATACTTTAATAGGTGGTTTTGCAGGCGCAGCAGTTGCACACGCGGGCACTTTTGAAGTAGTACAAGGTGCTGTAATTTGGAAAACCGTGTTGTTCATTTTTATTGCTCCTATAATAGGTATGTTGATTGCCTATTTGCTTGCGGTAATCACCATCAATCTTGCACGTAAAGCCAATCCTTACAAGGCAGATCGCTGGTTCAAGCGCTTTCAATTGGTTTCGTCTGCTGCGTTTTCTATTGGCCATGGTGGGTCTGATTCTCAAAAAGTTATGGGAATTATTGCTGCTGCACTTATGGTATTTGTATCGGCAAACCCGCAATATGCCACGAATAAATATGCCGAGTTAAAGTTTAAATACGAAGACGATAAGACCAAAGGCAAAGTGGAATTGCCAGAAGGCACTACCTATAAGGAATTTGCTAAGGTATATAAAGAACAAACCGGCCACAAACTCAAGCAAAAAATCAAACA
>JADYZD010000198.1 GCA_020853295.1 Bacteroidia bacterium
AAACATTTGTTGCATTGTGTTTCGCGTTTAAAAGCGGAAATGCTTGAGAATACGACTCAAATCGCTAAAGAAACAAGCAAGCCTGAGGCAAAACCCGTTCAAAAAATCTTGATCAACCGCCACGACAAGGTAGTGATGTTAGATCCTGCCCAAATAATTTATATTGAGGCAATGGGTTCCTATTCCACTGTATTTTATAAAAACGGTAAGACCATAGATTGTAGCAAACCCATCTCTTATTTTATCGCCCAATTGGATCCCAAATTGTTTTACAGGGTGCACCGCAGTTACTTAATCAATATGGCTGAAGTACTGGAAATTACCAAGAAGAACAACGTGGGTATTTTAATGCTTAGCGAAGGCCACAACATAGAATTGGCCAAGCCGCAACTGTATAAATTGATTGCCGAGTTTAATGAGTCGGCAGAGGAAGAATAATAAGTTTCCACTTTGGGCATAGCATCTAAATACAGTATGCGATGAAAGTATTTATTTCCCATTCATGGAAGAATAAAACCAAAGCCCAGCAAATTGCGGATGGGATAGCTGAAATGGGAATACAGGTGTGGATGGATGCAACGGAATTGTTGCCTGGCGTGCACATTCAAAATACCATAGATCAGGCCTTAAATGAAATGGATGTTGTGCTATTGGTATGGAGCAATGAGGCCGCCGCATCAGCAGGTGTAGGCGCGGAAATAGAAACGGTATTGCGTTTGAACAAATTGATAATCCCCTGTAAATTAGACGATACCAAGTACCCTCAGAATTCGCCGATATCAGCAATTAAAGGCATAGGGTTTGCTGATTTTCAGCTGGGTTTGGGCCGCCTAAAATTGGTGCTCATGAACCTGATTTCGAGAGATTTAGAAAATTACAGCAATGCTATATTGCCATCATTAAATGCCTTTATAGGAAATTTAGAGGTGGCCGATAATTTGGCCCATAAACAGGATTTTAAAAATACCGGCAGCGAAGAAGACAAGGATTACTGGGAGCAAAAAATATTGGACTCTGAAAAGGCTGCAAGAAATCAATTAACTGTGATGCAAGAGAAATTAGAAAAAATCCAGTCATTTATGGCTGAAAAGATTGCGTTATTGGAACAAGACATTCACAATCCGCAATTGTGCGCACAGGTGTTAGAAGCAATCAAAAACCACCCTGATGCTGGTGAAGAGCCCTTATTGGCATTTTCTAAACATGTAGAAAATATGCTGACGAGTTTTGAAACGCAAGTGCCCAATGATGCTGTAGTAAAATACAAGGCTGAATTGGAAGTGAAATTGGAAGAAGCCCACAAATTAATGAAGCAAACAACCGGGTGGTTGCTGGGTGATTTGTTTGAAGGCAGTTTTCAAAAAATGCGCTATTTTTATTTGCAATCAGCAGTGCATTTGCAGTATTTAATTGATTTGGCGCCAAAATCGCACCCAGCCATTGGTAGGGTTGCAGCCGATTTGCTGCGTTATATACAGTCGCCAGGTGGTATAGTTTCCAATACCGATTATGGGGTACTGGGTTATGCCGATGATGCAAGTTTGATACATACACTTACCCTTGCCATGAAGGCGGAAGGACTCACTGATGCTGGCTTAGATGCCACCGACTGGGATTCCATAGATGCAGGTGCTGAAACTGCATTTTCATTGCTGGGTGCAGATGTGAAAACCAAATTGCAAAAAGAAATAGAGTATTACTACAATGGCCTGGTGCAGGATTATTGGCCAGAAAGAATTCAACAAATGCAAATGGCAGAAATTCAGAAACAGCGCGACGATATTTGGAGGGCAAAATTGATTGGCGCCCAAGGCGATTTGGATTATCTAGCTGGACCTTATTATCCTTAATCTTTTACAACAGTATAAGTGGCCTCAAAAATGTCTTTTTTAATGGCCCACATTTCGCCTTTCGAGCCCACAATCAACCAATCACCGGCTTCGGCTTTCATCACACCTTCTAAGGTTTCAATTTCAAATGGTTCATGAATTTGGCAACACTGCATGGGTATGGGTTTTTTTATAGCCGTAATGTAGGATAGGGCAGGGGGATGGCCTTTTTTAAATCGTTTCATTGTACCCTAAATTGAGGTGAAAAATGATTTTCCAGAATTTGAAATTGGGCTGCTTTATCGCCAATTTCCGACAGAATAAAACGGTTGTCTGCGTCGTCCATTTCCGTTAAGTCTTCCAATTGTTTATCACCAATATCTGTCATACCTATCGCATTCAGGCTGCTGCGGTCCAGTTGAATGTTGTAGCGCAAATAACTGAAGGCAGCTTTATCTGAAATGGTTTCTCCTTCCAGTTTGCCAAAATTTTTGTCAATTTCTCGGGCAGTTGGAGATTCTGAAAAGTATTGCATGAGGATTTCAACCAACTCAGCCGCATCATGCATAAACTGTTCGGGGGCCATTTGTGCAATTTGCAACAAGCTGGGGTTTCTGTATTTTTCTGCAGATAGGGTAATGTTTCGGGTGCCGGTTCCAATAGAAACAATTTTCAATTGGTCACTACCGGTTTTCCAACAAAATGGGTACCCTTTTACTGTAACCATTAAAAACATTTGCAAGGCGGGGTTGTTCATCATACTCATGCCACCATCTACAAAAGTACCTACCTCACCACCGCCCAAATCAATTACTTCTGGTGTAAAGTAACTGGGAGCCGCGGTGCTGGCACGCACAATGTCGCGCAAATAAAAACGGTTGCGGTCGAAATATTTGGTATCAGGATGGTTGGTAAGGGGCCAAGTACTAAAAGTGTCCATGCGTTTGGTAACAATACAAAGGCCGGTTTTTAAACCATTTTCACCTTCATCGCCCATTTTCATATCACCAAACATGCTTTGCAAGGCCAATTTAAGTGGGGCTTCATCGTATTTGTTTCTCAATGCAATGCCCAGAAATCCTTTTTTATCGCCAAAGATTTCACCCCCCAATTTTAAATAGAGGTCTTTAACTTCAGATGCAGTTTTTCCAATTGCCAGAGCAGCTGCAATAATTGCCCCTGTGCTGGTGCCGCCAATGAGGTCGAAATAATCGCACAAACGCATTTGGGGATTTTGGTGTTGTTTTCGCAAAACCGATTCTATTTTCTCCAAATACCCTAATGTAACGGCACCGCGTATTCCACCCCCATCCAGGGATAAAATTCTTTTTGGTCCCGGGCTGCTCAAACGGTCTTTTAAATTCATAGCAAAGGTTTTTTCAAACTTAAGAAAAATATCTTAAGATAACCCTGCTTATAAATAAGTAAGTAAAATAGAAATTACATTTTTGTTCCTACCGCTACAAATAGTTTGCCCCCAACTTTGCTTTCCTTTACAGGTAAGTATTCCAAGTGAAAATTGCTTGTTTTTAATTGCAATACATCTGCTATTTTTCTATTCAAATCGGCTTTGGCAATTTTTTCTACAAGCCAAGTGTTGAACGTTCTTTTTGATGCATATACATCCACAATAACAATTTTCCCATTGGGGTTTAATAATTCAACTAAATTGGATAAAACCAACTCCCAGTCTGGGATTACCGATAAACCCAAAACACAAATAATCCTATCGAATTTAATTTTTTTATGGGTGTATTCTTGAATGGTTTCTATGGTTAAATTCCGCGCATCAGCTTGAAATAAATGGATGTTTTGCCATTGGTTTTTCTCGACATTGAGTTTTGCTTTATTCAGCATTCCAGCAGAAAAATCCATTCCATAAAGTGTAAAATTTGAATGGTCTTTTATCAAATGTTTGAAGTTGGCGCCTGTGCCACAAGCTACATCCAAAACATTTTGTCCATTTGAAATGTCGAGCAATTCAGCAGCTCTTTTTCGACTTCCGAAATACAACTTTTCTAAAGAATTGTCGTAAAAATTTGAAAATAGATCATACCACTTCATCACCCTGTTTGTTATTCCACTACAGTAACTTTAATGGTATTTGTTCTTTGTTTTTTATGCAGAGGCATAGATGCGCAATTTATAACATAGTCGCGTTCTTTCACCATTTCTGCATTTTTCAGAATTTCTATTACATCATCAAAAGTTTCATCGGTAGAAACAAATTTGTCGTAATAAAAACCACGCACTCCCCATACCAAACTCAATGCATTCAGCAGGGGACGGTTATCGGTAAAAATAAAGATATCGGCTTCTGGCCTATAACTCGCCACTTTAAAACCTGTATACCCCGATTTTGTCATGGCCACTATGGCTTTGGCCTTTAAATGGTCGCTAATGCGCACCGCTGTAAAGCATATTTCATCAGAAGCAAAAGAAGGGGAAGTGTGGATGGGGCGTTTGCCTTTATAATACACCCGCCTGTCGGCCTCAACATCGGTAATGATTTTGCCCATGAGTTCAACCACTTTTATGGGGTATTTACCTACAGAAGTTTCAGCACTTAGCATTACGGCATCCGCACCGTCGAGCACTGCATTGGCTACATCATTGATTTCCGCACGGGTGGGTGTGCTGTTGTGGATCATGCTCTCCATCATTTGTGTGGCAATAATGACTGGTTTTGAAGCAGCAATGCATTTTTCAACCACATTTTTTTGAATCAGCGGAACCCTTTGCATGGGCATTTCCACACCCAAATCCCCTCGGGCTACCATAATGCCATCCGACACCTTTATAATGTCATCTATATTTTTTACAGCCTCAGGTTTTTCTATTTTGGCAATCACCCGGGTGTTTTTGCCTCTGCTGGCAATTCTTTTTTTAAGATCGATAATATCTTCCGGACTTCTAACAAACGATAGGGCCACCCATTCTACATCGTTTTCAAGTCCCCAATCTAAATCAATTAAATCTTTTTCAGTAAGGCTGGGAACACTCAATTGGGTTTGGGGCAAATTAAAGCCTTTGTTGGAGGTAAGCACACCACCATATACCACTTTAGCTAAAATGCGGGTATCATCCAAGATTTCGGTAATTTCGAGTACCACATTGCCATCATTTATAAGAATAGATTCACCGGGCTTGGCATCGCGGGCAAGTTCGTGGTAACTCACATACAGCAAATCTGCTGTGCATACAGTGGGCTCAGTGGTTACTACAACTGTAGCCCCATCAACTAGGGTAATTTCACCATCTACTTTTCCTATGCGGAGTTTAGGTCCCTGTAAATCTTGCAAAATGGCAACAGCCGAGTTGAGTTCTGCATTAATGCTGCGGATATTTTTAAGTGCAGCCGCATGAATTTCGTGCGATCCATGTGAAAAATTGAGTCGGCAAACATCTACCCCTTGTAGGATAAATGATTTAAGGGTATCGTAATTATCGGAAATCGGGCCTATTGTGGCAACGATTTTGGTTTTATTGTATAGTCTTTTTAACATTTTGTACCTGCACCAGGTTCAGTATTCTTGGATAATTATTGCAACCAAAGAAGCCACTTTAATTGAGCAATTTCTTCGGTTGGTAAAACAATGGTCAAAGTTACGGCCTTTTCGTGGTGCAGCAATTCTGTCCATTCATTTAAAATTTGTTCGCCACCATCAGCTTGCAAAACCAATAGGAAATCGGGTTTGGGTTTTGAATTGAAGAGGGTGCCACCGGAACCCGAATTGAGCAAAAGCCATGCTTTTAATTCTATTTCGGGGTCACAATAAGTATAACAAGTATGCATAGATACTTGTTTTTTCAACTCAGTTTCGAAGGGCAAATCAGAAAGCCAAAAATTTGTATTGCAAGATTTATCCAGATTCCAGGCCAGGCTATGGTGCTCAATAGTGCCGTGTATAGCGGCAACACAATAGTTTGAAAAGTCGGGAGAAAAAGATAAAAGGTCGCGTTTTGACATCTTTTTGCATGCAAATTTATAATGGAACATGATGGATAATAAAAAAAGATGTTTATTTGCACCCTCAAAACAAAATATTACAACCATGTCAGAAATTGCAGAAAAAGTTAAAGCCATTATCGTAGATAAGTTGGGCGTTGAAGAGTCAGAGGTTACCACTGAAGCTAGCTTCACAAATGACCTAGGCGCGGATTCACTCGACACCGTAGAGTTGATTATGGAATTCGAAAAAGAATTCGATATCAGCATTCCCGATGATCAGGCTGAAAAAATTCAGACCGTAGGCGAAGCTGTTCGTTACATTGAAGAAAACAAAAAATAATCCATGCAACTCAAGAGGGTTGTTGTAACTGGCCTGGGCGCACTTACTCCGGTTGGAAATTCTGTTTCCGAATTTTGGGAGAGTTTAACCACAGGAAAAAGTGGCGCTGGTTTAATCACGCGGTTTGATACTTCATTGTTCAAAGTAAAATTTGCATGTGAGGTAAAGAACTTTGATATCAATAATTTTATGGACCGCAAGGAGGCCCGTAAGATGGATGCATTTACCCATTATGGTGTAGTGTGCGCCGATCAGGCTATTGAAGACAGTGGTTTGTTGCAGCAATCCTACAATCCGGATAGGATTGGAGTTATTTGGGGTTCCGGAATTGGTGGATTAAACACCTTTTTACAGGAAGTATCCGATTTTGCAAAGGGCGATGGAACTCCGCGTTTCTCGCCCTTTTTCAGTCCTAAAATGATTATTGATATCGCCTGTGGCCATATCAGTATTAAACATGGTTTCCGTGGACCCAATTACGGAAC
>JADYZD010000199.1 GCA_020853295.1 Bacteroidia bacterium
CTGCATTGTTAAAATGGGCCCAGAAAAACAAACGCAGCATTTCCTGGAAACACGATAAAGAGGCTGACAAAACTGGAGATATCCATATTGTTACTTTGGTGCTGGATGAGGAAGATTACGTTACCGATAAAAACAGAAGCAGAAAAAGGGCAGAAGAGCTGTGTTGCGAAAAAGCCTGCAGACAATTGGAATTGTCTTAAAGTTCGTTTTCTATATCTTCTGGAATTTGCACTTCTACTGCACCCGTATCTTTAGCAAAGGCGCACCATTCACAATCGGGTTTGCCGCAGCCCGTTAAGAAATCCAGATTCTGCAACTTGGTTTTTCCCACTTGAATGTAGCTTTTTAGCAAATCAATATTTTCTTGGCTGTATGTGATTTTGTATAGCGGAAATATGCCTTCATCGTTTTTTTCCAATGCGTCTATCTGGCACATTGCAGCCTTCCAATTCTTCCCAGCTTGGTTGCTGATGATGATGTGGTAGATGCCCAATTGGAACCAGTATTTGGGTGGGATTTTCCCTTCAGCTATCGATTTATCAGTAGGTGGTTTTAGGCTTTTTTCCATGTTGCTGGATTTGCCCGTTTTGTAATCCACTATGGTAACATCGTTGCCATTGAAGATGATTTTATCTAAAAACCCACCAATGGTAACCCCATTGAGGTTGGATTCAAACCACTTTTCTGTTTTAATCACTTGGTATTGCTTGAATTCAGGCAAACGCTGCTCGTAGTATTGGGGCAATGTTGCAAACCCTTGTTTCATGCGTGTATCGAAACTGAGTTTGGTAAAACTGCGCCTTTCATGGTACATGGATTCTGTAAACCAGTCCAATACCACAGCGGTTTCTGGCCAATCGGCCTTGTCATCACCTACGGCATAGTCCATTAACTTTTTTAAAGTGGCGTGCATGGCATTTCCATATCCCATAGAAGCGCTGGGAGGTGAGGGAATTCTAGCAATGCGGTTGAAATAAAACTTCAGGCCACAGTCTAGAATGTCGTACAAAGTACTGGGCGAAAACTTAAATCCTTCTATTTGCTTTTGCAACCAAGCACTTTCCTTTACAGCAACTATTGGTGGGGTATTGATGTTGAGCAAACGGGCTTCAGCTTCAATTAGGTCATTCACAGGAATTTCTATTTCAGGAACTTCATTTCCCCCAGTAATTTCAAGTAAAAACTTGGTGGGTTGCAGTTCAGACGATTTTGCATCGGTTTTTTTAGATGCATAAGAAATCAATAGGTCTTCCTTTGCTCTAGTAATGGCGACATAGAAAAGGCGCCTGCGTTCTTCGGCATTATCTTCCAATTCGTTATCCGATGGGGTTGATCCCGTGCTGCCTTCAAACAACTTGCCCAACTTAAAGGGCAGCGCTGTGCTGCGGTCGCTTTCCCAGCTCATACTTTCAGCGCCAATTACAGCCACATGTTTAAACTCCAAACCCTTACTGCCATGAGCCGTAGTGAGGAAAACCCCCTCGGTGCTTCCAATGCGTTTTTCTAAGGCTATCGGCAAGTCATTTCTGCGCATCCTGCCCAAATTGTCGATAAGCTCCGAAAGGGTTAAAAATGGCTTGCGGGAATTGCTGGAGATTACAAAATTCAAGAAGGTGTTGAGCTGTTCGATTAAAAATTCCCTCTCATTGCTTTTTAAAGCTTGGGCCATAAAACCACCACCTGCAATTACCTGATGCACCAATTCTGGTACATTTAAACTTGCTGCTTTTTTCAACCAAGTTTCAACGTTTTTCCACAATGAAACCAGAGCTTGCTTTTGGTTGTGCTCAAACAAATTGCCTTGAACAGGTTTTGAGGTGTAATGTGCCAAGTACTCGCGCCATTTCATTTTTTCCTTGTGGATTTCATTGCTGATTTTGGCAATCTCAAAAGGTTCTATATCGTAAATGTCGAAATGCAGCAGCTCATACAGCAAGTATTCCCCTTTATGGGGTACTTCCAGTTCCATGGCCAGTTATTCTAGCCAGTTGCACAGCTGTTTGATCAACGGTTCAGCCAGGATGTTTACAGATTTTGCCAAAACAAAGGGGATGTTTGATTTGCGCAAGTTGGCGGCCAACTCTTCTGCTATGGCATGTTTGCTGTAAATAACAGCAATGTCTTTATACTCAGAACCGTTCTGCTTTATAGCTTTAATCCATTCGCAAATACCAACAGCCTCGTGAAATCTGTTTTTGTAAGATTGTATTTGAGGACTGGGCTTTGTATAGGATTTGTTTTTACCTGATGCCACTAGGTTTTTGCTCAATCCTTCTACCGAATAAATCAGTCTTTGCTGGTTGTTTTTAATCACCGCATTGGCTGAGTCTAAAATGGATTGTGAGCTGCGGTAATTTTCAGTAAGTACTACTGTTTTTAAGCGGCTTTGGTATTTGTGGGCAAATTCCAACATGTTGCTTACACGGGCACCTTGGAAAGCATAGATACTTTGGTCGTCATCTCCCACTACAAAACAGTTGGGGTTGTCGCCCCAAAAGGAAATGAGCAATTGTACAATTTGGTTTTGCACACCGCTGCTATCCTGAAACTCATCTACGAGGATGTATTGAAACCTTTCTTGATAACCGAGAAGCAATTCTTCATCGGTTTTTAGGGCATCCAGCACCCAGTGGATCATGTCTCTAAATTCATAAACCCCTAGGTCTTTTTTCTGTTGCTGGTAAATCTCAAACTGTTCGGCCCCGCTAAGCAGTTTGTTCCAATCCCTTAAATATTCATCGTATTTGGCCCGTTTTACCGAGCCTGCTTCGCCCCATTTGCTGGTTTTTTTATATACCAGTTCTGGGAAAGCCAGTTTAAAGTTTTCTTCATCAGACAGTTTGAGGATGAGCTGGGCAAATTGTGATACGGTGTAGTTCTCCTCCTGCATGAGGTCGAACAGTTTGCCCAATTGCCAACGCAAACCAACGGGGTCTTCCTGGTAGTTTTTTATTGGAGAATCGGCGGGGATACTGCGGATAATGGCATCCATCAGGTCCATTTTTTCCAGGTCATCCATAACCCTTTGGCGGTCGTTATCGCCACCGCGCAATGCAAATTTTTCAGGATTTTCTTGGATGATTTTGTTGCACAGGCCATGGAAAGTGAAAATATTTACTCGGGCAGCATCGGCTCCCATGAATTGACTTAAGCGCTGCCGCATGGCAGCGCTTCCCGCTTCTGTGTATGTTAAGCAAAGTATTTCTTCAGGCTTGGCATCGGTCTTTTGCAAAATATTGAGAATGCGCACAGCTAGAATTTGGGTTTTTCCAGTGCCCGGACCCGCAATCACCATTACGGGACCATCAATCGCATCAACTGCAGCCTTTTGGGCTTGGTTTAATGGAAGATAAAGTTGGTCGAAATCAGTTGCGTTCATCTCTATGTTATACTTCACAAATTAAAGCCAATTTGCAACACCCTTGTTGCCTTTTTAAGGAATGTTTTGCCCAGTAAAAATCATTAATTAGCGCCAAAAAGGCAGTCTTAAGGCTTGAAAAAGATGAAAAACCATCCCAAAAGCGACATAATGGCGTGTTTCTTCGAATGGAACACCATTTGGCAAATTGAAAGTGTAAAACCAAATAAACAACATAGATATGAAACCAGCTAAAATGAACAGAACCGGAATGATGGATGTATTCAATCCCACATTTGTGAACCGTTTTTTTACCGACTTTATCAATAACAATGGAGAAGAACCCATGCCCCAACTTACTGATTTTAAGCCAGGCTCTGAAATTGTAAAAACTGAAAATGGCTTTCAGGTAAAAGTTTCTTTGCCAGGGGTGAAAAAAGAAGATGTGAAAATTGAACTGGAAGGCAATTTGCTCACGGTAAGCGGAGAACACAAAAGTGAACACACAGAAAACCAAGGGAATGTATTGCGCAGCGAAATCAGTTATGGCAAATTTAGCCGCAGCTTTACCTTAACCCCAGATATCGACCACAGTAAAATTGAAGCAAACTTTACCGATGGAATCCTCAAACTCGATATGCCAGTCAGCGAAAAAGCATTGCCCAAAGCAATCACCATTAAATAAGCCATAGTTTTCATAGTAGTTA
>JADYZD010000200.1 GCA_020853295.1 Bacteroidia bacterium
CAAGTGGGGTGCCATAGAAACCAAGGCAGTCATATCAAAATTGGATTCCACATGGCTCAGGTACAAGGATTCAAAGTCGCCAGTTACAATGCTGCCATTGTTTGCCAGTGAATCAAAATCTACAGCGGGAACATCATGCGCAGGGATTAGGTCTTCTATCTCCGCAATTACAGAAGGAGTAGCTGGACCACCGTAATGGGCCTTTATTTTAAAGCCGTTGTACTCGGCAGGGTTGTGGCTCGCCGTAATAATCACCCCCAGTCCAGCATTGTGTTTTGGAGCAGCAAGGGAAATCATGGGAGTGGAGACAAACTGAGGTGCCAAAATTACAGAAATACCCTCATTGGCCAGTATGGCCGCAGTTTCACGGGCAAAAAGTTTGCCTCCAAAACGGCAATCGTGACCCACAACACATACCTGGGGTAAATTGCTGTTTTTTAGCCATTTTGCAGTGGCATATGCTACACGCCTTACATTGGCAGCAGTAAAATTATCGGCGATGATTTCTCGCCATCCATCGGTACCAAATTTGATTGAATACATGGGTTTATTAGTAGAATTTAACATATCGGCTTACCTGTGTCCAGCTGTATTTCTCCAATGATTTTAGGAATTTTGGAGAATCCTCTTCGGGCACAAATGTATTGTTGAGTTTAATCAGGGTGAATTTGAATTTTTTCTCTTTTAGCACATCTTCAGCTGTTTTGAAATTGTAAAGCATATCCCAGCCCAACAATACTTCCAAACTAATGGGGTCTAACTTTTTATTGTTGACGTAAATGACAATGTTCTTTACAGTATAATCGACATAACTTTCCTTTTTTGTCCATACCTCGTTGATTTCAATACGGGTAACCGCCAACTCGCTGCGAAAGGTTTTATAATCAAAATATTTATCGCCACCGATATTGAAAAGTACCTCTTTATTGTTGTTCAAATAATCTTGAATATTGGTAAAAAAAACATGGCCAATTTCCTTGGCATCATTCATGTCGGGCTCTATAACATAAGTAATGTCTTTGGTTTTGGGAATGATGTATAAACCTTCAATAAATTTATTGGAATAAAAGGCTTTATCGCGCACTTTTATGGCATCTTCGGGGTGGGTAGAAAAAGCGCGTTTCCCAAATTGTACCACATTGAAATTGTAATTTCTACTGTACAGTGCGTTGGGTAGCGACAATTCTGCAGGTCCATTTACATTGCAATTGATGCGGAATGCTTCTACATATTTCCAGCAATCACTTAAATCGATATAACCATAGGTAACCTTGCCTTTTTTGCCTTCATTAATAAAGGTAATGCCCACTATAGTAAATACAGTTTTGCGGCGTGTACTGCTCCAATATTCGTGTAAAAACAGGTCTTTGGCTTCTCTAAATTTAGTGCCACTTGAATTTTCTATCGCCGCCAATGACTCTGGTGAAACTTGAAACGACTTTTTTGGAGAATCCCAAAGCACCGTTTTCTTGTCTTGTATCATATTGTAAAAAAACTCAACAAGTTCATGGGCAATGTTAAAACCCATGGTATCACTTTGGCGGCCAATGTTTACGTTTACCAGCACAGGTTTGTCGGTATACCCCCAAGATTTAGGTATGAATACACATACAAATACCAGTAAAAACAGAATTCGTTTTATCATACAAAAGCGTTTTCGCCTGTAATATCCATTCCTAGAATAAGCAAGTGTATATCATGTGTGCCTTCATAGGTAACTACCGATTCTAGGTTGGCCATATGCCTCATCATGGGGTATTCGCCTGTAATTCCCATTCCACCTAGTATTTGGCGTCCTTCACGGGCAATATTTAATGCAATTTCTACATTGTTGCGTTTGGCCATTGAAATTTGGGAAGGGGTAGCTTTACCTGCATCCATGAGTTGGCCCAATCGCCACACCAGCAATTGTGCTTTGGTGATTTCAGTTATCATTTCGGCCAATTTCTTTTGTTGCAATTGAAAACCAGCAATGGGTCTGCCAAATTGTTCGCGTTGTTTGGCATAACGCAAGGCACTGTCGTAGCAGTCCATAGCGGCGCCCAATGCTCCCCAGCTTATTCCATAACGGGCGGAGTTGAGGCAAGTAAGTGGTCCTTTGAGTCCTTCTACATTTGGCAGTAGGTTTTCTTTGGGCACACGCACATTGTCAAATACCAATTCGCCAGTAGCAGAAGCCCTTAGACTCCATTTACCATGGGTTTCTGGGGTGCTAAAACCTTCCATACCGCGTTCTACAATCAATCCACGAATTTTATCATCTGGACCTTTTGCCCAAACCACAGCAATATCTGCGAAAGGAGCATTTGAAATCCACATTTTGGCGCCATTCAACAAATAATGGTCGCCTTTGTCTTCGTACCTTGTGGTCATGCCACCTGGGTTTGAACCATGGTCGGGTTCAGTAAGCCCAAAGCATCCCATCAGTTCGCCGGTGGCCAACTTGGGCAAATACTTTTTGCGTTGTTCTTCGCTGCCAAACTTATAAATGGGATACATGACCAATGAGCCTTGAACTGAAGCAGTACTGCGAATGCCGCTGTCGCAGCGTTCCAGTTCCATCATCAGCACGCCGTAGGTGGTATAATCCATGCCCCCGCAGCCATATTCAGCGGGCAATTGCGGTCCAAACGCACCAATTTCGCCCAAACCTTTTATCAGGTGGTGGGGAAATTCAGACAATTGGGCATAATGTTCTATAACAGGAGAAATGTTTTGCTTGATCCACTCTCTGGCAGATTGGCGAATGAGTTTCTGTTCTTCGGAAAGCAAATCATCAATTCCATAGTAATCAGGCGCCTGGTAGCGGTCTTTACCGCGGTTTGCGGCCAGCAATTCATCAACAGTTTGTGCTTGGTGCATAAATAATATTCGGCACAAAGGTAAGACTTGCTTTTTTTTGTACCTCAAATACTCTCATCAAATCTTATGATATCTGTATTTCTGGAAAACCAACATGTAAAAGCACCGGTAGGCTGGTATGCAGAAGAACGCACCGCCAGGGTGGATTTGTACATTACAGTGCGGGCGGCTCTAAAGCCACAGCAAATTCACGATGAATTGTCGCGCACACTTGATTATGCTTCTTTGGTGAAAATAGTGATTACAGAATCGGCAAAAGAGAGAAAATTGTTGGAAACTTTGGCAGAAGGTATTGCACAAACTTTACAATTGGAATATCCCGGTATTATGAGCAATATTGAAATAGTAATACGCAAGAAAAACCTTCCTGTTCATGGTTTTAATGCCGATGCTGCAGGCATTGTTTTTACTGAGGAATATTAAATTTTATCGGAATTTGAAGATTTTGTGGGTTCATTAATGAAATCTGCCACAAACAGCACTTAATTTTGCAATTACCCATGCGTTTAAAACTCTTACTTTTTTTCCTTTTTTCATCGGGTTTGGCTGCTGCACAATTGCCCCAAATCAATGGTTTTGTGGTAGATGCCCAAACCGGTGAGGCATTGCAAGGTGCCATAGTTACTGATTCTTCGGGTTTGGTTTCCACCTATACCAATAGAGAGGGATTCTACAATTTGGGTGTTTCTTCGGGCAAACACTTAATTATCATTACCGCATCGGGTTACCAGCGCAACAGAATGGTGCTGGATATATACAACAACACAGCGTATAATGTGGAAATGATGCGTTTGAGTGAGTTTAAAAACGATTCTCATTCCAACGTGCAACATACAGTTTACGATGTGCGCAGCGGACATGTGGCGCCTTTGGCTTCGCAGGTTTCCAATATGCCTGCCCTGCTTAGTGAACCTGATCCCGTTAAGTTTTTGCAGTATTTACCAGGTGTAAACGGTGGCATAGAAGGCCTCGCGGGTATGTATGTGCGGGGCGGTAATGCCGATCAAAACCTGATAACCATGGACGGTTTGCCCATTTATGGCAATGGACATTTATTTGGTTTTTTGAGCAATTTTAATCCAGGCCAGGTGCGGGATGTGCAATTTTACCGCGGTGTTATGCCAGCACGATATGGTGGAAGGGCTGGCAGTGCAATGGATGTTTCTATGCTGGAAGGAAGCAGGGGAGATGCCCATGGCAGTTTTGA
>JADYZD010000201.1 GCA_020853295.1 Bacteroidia bacterium
GAAAAGTGAGGGGTGCCAGCACCATTAGCCAACAAACTGCAAAAAATACATTTTTATGGAACGGTGGTGGCTATTTCAGAAAAGCATTCGAAGCATGGTTTACCTTTCTCATCGAAACCATTTGGGGCAAAAAACGCATTATGGAGGTATATCTCAATGTTGCTGAAACGGGGAATGGCATGTATGGGATTGAAGCCGCATCTCAGAAATATTTTGGTAAACCTGCAAAAAACCTAAGCGCTTCAGAGGCCGCAGCCATATCAAGTATTTTCCCTAGTCCTAAACGTTGGGCCATTGGCCGATATCCGGCGTCGAGTCGACAACGACTTATCTATACTGCTATGACCCATTATGGCATTCAATTGGAATATTTAAAATAAAAGCGCCCCAATGCTTTCGCAAAGGGGCGCCCCAGATTACTGAAAAACATCAGTCTTTCCTACTGCCCAACAAGAGCACCTCATTTACCACTATTTCAGTGATAAAACGCTTCTCACCGTTCTTGTCCTCATAGCTCCTGTTGGTAAGCTTACCTTCCACCGCAACCTCCTTGCCTTTCGTTAGAAATTGACTGATGTATTTTGCAGTATTGCCCCAAGCAACAAAATTGTGCCATGTGGTATTTTTCACCAACTCTCCCGCAGCACTCTTATAACTTTCATTTGTTGCTACGCTAAACCTGGCCACAATTTTGCCACCATTGAGTTCTTTTACTTCCGGTGCTCCACCTACATTCCCAATAATCTGTACAGAATTTTTTAAATTTTTCATAATGTTTAATTGAATTTATAATTTGAATAAAATAAATGAATTTATTATTGCGCTACAGTTTCCAAAGCTTTGCGTTTACCACCAGCAAGCAATACATCACTTGCAACAATTTCCGTTACATAACGTTTTTTGCCATTTCGATCTTCAAAACTTCTGCTGCTCAATTTGCCTTCTAAAGCAATTGTCCTGCCCTTGGTTACATGCTTGGCAATATAACCGGCCATGCTTCCCCAGGCCACTACCTGGTGCCAACAAGTGGACTCTACCTTCTCTCCACCAGCGCCCTTAAAGGTTTCATGTGTGGCAACACTAAAGCGTGCCACCATTTTACCACCTTTGAATTCTACGATTTCTGGAACATTGCCTACGTTTCCAATAATTTGAACTGAATTTCTCATGTTTTTCATAATTTTAAATAATTTATAATAATAGATTTTTTTGTTTAACAATCACCGCCAATTTTAATTGCAGTAGCTTTAACATCGCCCAAATGAAGTACACGATTTAAAATAAATTCATGTACCTTTTTTTCTTTACCATCTGTGTCAGAAAACGTGCGCATTTTTTCCGTACAATCCAAGGATACCCTGCGGCCAACAGCAAAATTTCTGCTCATGTAATCTGCCGATTTCCCCCAGGCAACCACATTCCTCCACACTTTTTTATTTACCAGCTCGCCGGTTTCGTTAATTACTTTTTCATAACTCACTAGCCTGCATGATGCTTTCACTTTTCCTGTTTCAAATACTTTTACTTCAGGTGCGTTGGTTACGGTGCCATAAATCTTGGCGCTTGTGTTGGTGTTTGTTTCTTGATTTTTCATAATACTAAAAATTAAATAATGTGTAAAATTTGTTTCGTTTCCGATTTGATGATGCAAAATTGTAACTGCCCCAAAAACGGATGCGGAAACTAAACGGATACTTCCGTAAATAAACGTTTATAATCGATTATAATCGGCTACAATATTATTTAATCAATTGATATTGTTTATTTTAGAAAATTCTAATAAATTTCTTTAAAAACACATTATTTTTGAAAATCAACCCAATGAAAACAACTACCCTCCTATTAATCACCCTAACTTTGGCTTTGTGTTCCATCTCATTTGTTACACCCAAATTAAAACCCTGCCATCAAAATTCTGCAGATTCTTTCAGCCTAAGCAATGGTAAAAAGGTTTTTGCCAACAATTGTGCAGGTTGCCATGGGGCTTCCGGTCAAGGTGCTTATGGCCCCAATTTATGCGACAAGTATTGGATACACGGAAGTCATTATCACGGCATCGTACATGTAATTAAACATGGTGTAAGCAAAAAAGGAATGACTGCTTTTAGGCATACCCTATCTCACGCCCAAATTAGGGATGTAGGCCACTATATTATTCTCACTCTTAAAGGCTCTAATCCCAGCGGTGCAAAAGCAGCAGAAGGGAAATTGCATAAGTGAAAATCCTATACATTTTCCCCCATCCTGATGATGAAAGTTTTGGACCATCACCGGTAATGCACCAACAGCTCAAACAAGGGCATGAGGTACATTTACTAACCCTTACACTTGGAGGTGCCACTGCCGAACGCCATAAATTAAACCTTTCTATAGAAGAAATGGGCAAAGTGAGACTTGCAGAAATGCTTAAAGTAAAACAAGTTTTACAACCCACCACCTGGACCATGTGGGAATTGGAAGACGGCGGCCTCACCAAAATGAACCCCATCATTTTAGAGGACATGGTGCTCAAACTTATCCTAAGTATTGAACCAAATATCATCGTCACCTACCCCCAGCATGGAATTAGTGGCCACTTTGATCATTTAACCATTCATTCAGTAACAAAACGCTTGTTTTGTCAACTTAAAGATCTACAAACAGGTCCCAAAAGATTGGCTTTTTTTACACTCCCTGAAAATAAAAACGGCACGGGAAATGCCCACACAAAACACACACCTGATGAAGATATAGATTGTGTTATTCCACTTCATGACGACGACCTTCAATCTTTACACGACACCCTATACTGCTACGAAAGCTATATGGATGTGATACAAAACTATCGGGTAATTGAACAATTGGGCAATAGCATCTCCTTTGAAATTTGGGATGAAAACCACAAACCCTTTTTAACGGATTTAACGGATAAAATTGACAATTAATTGGAAATTGTTTCCCTAATTTTATTTTGGAAATCGTTTTGAATTTGGGTGAAACGTTCTCCAACTATGCCAGAACTCCTGATAAACAGGTGCAGGTTGTAGTTTGAATTCTCCTTCAATTTCAGCAATTTCTCCTCCATTCATTTTGGGCAATTTTTGCATAATTCCGTTGGAATAAACCACTTCATTTTTCAACAATAATTTCCCAATTTGGAATTGGGCTGTGTTTACCTGATCAAAAGGCAAGGGCACATACCAAGCAGAAAAGCTTAAACCATCACTATTACCAAAGATTACTATTGTTTTTCCCTCAATAGAATCCACAAAAAAACCTTTTTCCTTTATCCAATTCCAATCATA
>JADYZD010000202.1 GCA_020853295.1 Bacteroidia bacterium
CTTTTAATTTTCCGTTTGTTCTCCTCGCCATAGGCATTGCCTACTAAAATAGAACCCGCAATTGCAAAACCAGTAACCACCATATACGTAACACTGGCAACATTCAAAGCCACGGCATGGGCAGCCAACTGAGTTGCCCCAAGCCAACCCACCATAATACCCGAAATGCTAAAACATGCCCATTCGGCAAATGTTTGTAATGCTATGGGAAGTCCCACAATCCAAATTTCTGGCAACTCTTTCCTCACTGCAGAAAAGGGTGCCATTTTAATAGGCCGGTATTTTCTTATGGTAGCTGAATATTTAATCACACAAAAAATGGCCACAGCCATAGCAATTCTTGAAATAAGGGTGGCCCAACCTGCACCTTCTAGTCCCCATGCAGGCATACCCAGTTTTCCGTATATTAAGCCATAATTCAATACTATATTCAAAAGCAAACCGCCAATGGTAATGAACATGGCAATCATGGTATGGCCCAAACCATCGGTAAATTGCCTAGCAGCAATCATTACCAGCATAGGAAGCACACTTAAATTTATTATGTGCAAGTAGCCTGGTGCCATTGAATTCACCACCTTATCCTGTCCAAGCCAATGGAAATTGTAAGCCAGTATTTCAAGAACCAAAAATTGAAATACAAACAATATGATGGCAGCGATTAACCCAGCCCTATACGTGATAAAACTGTCTGAGGCCTTGCCCTCTCCCACTTTTATACTTACCAAAGTACTTACAGCAAACAGCACCCCGAAAGTGATGCCTGAAACCATAAAAAAGATATTATTTGCCTGATTTGCACTGGCCAATACATCCTTGCCCAAACGGCCCACCATGATGGTATCGCTTACACCCATGAGTATAATACCCAACTGACCCAAAATAATAGGCATGGCAAGCGAAATGGTTTGACCCATTTCGGTTTTATAGAATTTAAAAGGATTTTTCAAGTAAAACGGCCTTTGCAGAATCTAAGAATTTGCAAAAATAGGCAACAGAGCCACACGAAAACAACTTAAAGCAAATGATATCATGCTTGCATTACTTTTGCACCCATGCTTGAAGTCTTATACGAAGACAACCACCTAATTGCAATCAACAAACCGCCAGGACTTGCGGCCCAAGGCGATAGCAGTGGCGACAGGCATCTCATAAACGAGGTTGAGGATTATTTAAAAACCAGATACAACAAACCAGGAGCAGCATTTGTAGGGCTCATTCACCGTTTAGACAGGCCGGTGAGTGGTGTAGTTATTCTGGCCAAAACATCCAAAGCACTTGGCCGCATGAATGAACAATTCAGAAACAAAGAAACCCAAAAAATATACCATGCCATTACTGGGGGCGAACTTCCATTTACCTCCGGCACATTAGAACATTGGCTGGGCAAAGACTCTAAAACACACCGCGCCTTAACCTACTTAACAGAACGACCAGGGGCGAAGAAAGCCATCTTACACTACCAATTGTTGGCACGCCTGGGCGATAAAAACTTGTATGAAATCACCTTAGAAACAGGGCGTTTTCACCAAATTAGGGCGCAAATGTCAAAATCAGGTGCCCCTTTATTGGGAGATTTAAAATATGGGGCAAAAGTGGCTTTGGGCGACAGAAGCGTTGCCCTTCACGCCTTTAGCCTAAACTTTGTACATCCGGTCACTTCTGAACAGGTGCACATTCAGGCTGCCTATCCCCAAAATTCTATTTGGCCGAAAAAATAATTACAACAACTCTTTATTGGGGTCCCAAAAACAGTTTGTAAAATGGATAATTTGATCCCCTTGCACTTCGATTCCTTCTTTTTCCAATAAATTTTTCATCTCATCACCAGTGCCAAAATGCATTTTTCCAGTAAGCAATCCTTGGCGATTTACCACCCTATGAGCTGGAATATCAGTTGCGGCTAAATGGCTGCTATTCATTGCCCAGCCCACCATTCTGCTGCTTTTACCTGTACCCAAATACCGGGCAATTGCACCGTAAGAAGTTACCCTTCCTTGGGGTATTAGGCGCACTACTTCATATACTTCTTCAAAAAATGACTTATTCATGTTTGTGGAAACAACCAAATTGGAACAAAATTTGTCTAAATATCACAGAAGTACAAATAGTATGAGGCATTTTACCATATCAGCAGTTATTGCTCTTACCCTTTTCACTGCGCAAACCCAAGCGCAGATTACCCCTTATGTAAGAACAACACCACTTGAAAAAAAGAACTTTGTTGGCAACTTCCCCAAATTGAGAAATGCCCGCAGCTGGGATGGTGTAGAGCCAGGCAGCTACAACATTAAGTTCAAGATTTCTGGTGTAAAGCCAGGTGATACCTTGCTGTTGGCCGATTACCATTTGGATGGTAAGTACAAAAGAGATACTGCCGTTGTAGACAAAACCGGTGTTGCTGCGTTTGAAGGCAAGTACAAACTGCAACGCGGCATGTACATTCTAGCTTTGCCCCATATGCGCGGCTTCTTTGATTTTATTGTTGATGATGATCAAGATTTTTTAATCACCACTGATACTGCATACTACACCGGAGATTACTATTCTAAAATGAAAGTAAAAGGCTCTGACCAAAACGAAGCCTTTGTAAGTTACCAGTTAGGTAAATCACAGATTGTTACAGACATCATAGAACTTGATGAAAAAATAAAAACCGATAGCAGCGAATCTTTTCGCAAACCATTGTTGGAAAAACGCCAAGAATTAATGGCCAAAAAGAACAATTATGACAATGATTTTGTAAAACTGCATCCCGACCATTTGCTATCGCGCTTTTTATATGCTGTGGAGGATGTAGAAGTTCCCAAAGAATTGCCGACCCTGCCCGATGGCACCAAAGACAGCATGTACCCGTACCATTACTACAAACAGCATTTTTGGGACCGTGTAGATTTCAATGAAGATGGTCTTACCCGCATGCCTGTAAACGTTTTAAAACAACGTTTGGACCTTTATTTCGAAAAAGTAATTATCCCTGATTCTGATTCATTGATTAAAGAATCGGATATGTTGTTGGCCAAATGCAAAAACACCATAGAAATAGAAAAATACATCATTTGGTACCTTACCAATAGGTTTGAAACCAGCAATATTATGGGTGTAGACAGGGCTTTCGTGTATATGGCATTAAATACCTACTGCTCGGGTAAAGCTTGGTGGGCAGATAGTGCTACAATTGACAAAATGTGCGACAATGCGCAGCGCAGGAAATGGACTTTAATAGGAGAAACAGCGCCCGGCCTGGAACTTGCCGACCAAGACAGCATGTGGATTAACACCAATGCTATAATTGCACCTTATACCATTATGATCTTTTGGGACCCTACCTGCGGACATTGCAGAGAAGTAATGCCTAAGTTGGCCGAAATTTATAAAGCCAATAAAGCCAAAGGTTGGAAAGTGATAGCACTTGCACCAAACGATAAAAAGAAGGAGTGGTATGCTTATTTGAAAGAGCATCCAGAATCTTCTGAGTTCATACACCTGTTGCGCGGCTCTGTGAGGTCACAGTTTTATGCTGACCAAATTTACAAGTACTATGTAATTGCCAGTCCTACTATTTTTATAGTAGACGACCAAAAGAACATACTCGCCAATAGAATTGATGTAGATAAAATCGCTGATTTCCTAGATCACCAAGACAAAAAGAAGAAAAAAGGCGCTGCCAACTAAGCCCTTATTTCAATTTTTTCATCAATTTTTTAAAATCGCGGTACATGGTACCGGTGTAAAACCCTATTCCGTAGTAATAATAGCTACCACTAAAGCCAGCACGTTTATTTAGGCTTACCCTGAGTCCCAGACCTGCGCCAAAAGAGAGGTACCTTAAAAAGCGCACAGAAGCTCCAATTCCTAATTCAGCCGGTATAATGGTACCTCTAAAACTGCGGGTTACATCATTGCCCTTTTTGCGGTAATCAAATCCATTTCCAAAACCGATTTGGTATGAATTTACCACCTCAAACCTCCAACTCTGGTGTATGTAGTACTCAAAAGTAGAGCTCATGTAATTAAAACCTGAGTACATGGTATCATCATCGCGCACTTTGAGCACACTGGTGCTGTACAAGCCAGTAAAAAACGCCACTTTACCAAAATCCAAACCATAGCGTCCGCCGGCAATTTTTACTGCATTGCCATTTAAAAAGGAGTTGCGTCCATCTAAACCCAACCGAAAACCGGGGGTTTTATCCAAAGCATTGCGCACGGAATCGCGGGGTTTCCAGCCAGGGGATTGCGCAGCGGCAAAAGCACTACAAAAAAGCAATATTACAAGTAACCCAAATTTCAACGCTACAAAAATAACGTTCAAAAATGTCTGGTATTGTTTAGTTTTCCCTGCGGGTGAAAAATAGGACAATGGAATTTTCAATAAAAAAAGTCCTGCACTTAGGCAAGGCTTTGGTTTCGTGTGGTGGTGCGGGAGGCCCCGACGAACTGTGCTCAAATGCAGCTCAGTTGTCGTGGGCTTGGAATCGAACCTTAGACATTATTTGCATTTTGGTGCATAAAAAAAGCCCAACATACCTGTTAGGCTTTTATCTGTGGTGCGGGAGGGAATCGAACCCCCGACACAAGGATTTTCAGTCCTTTGCTCTACCGACTGAGCTACCGCACCAGTTTTGTTTATTTTAATTCCCCATCAGGAATGGTAACTTTTGCTCTACCGACCCCGATGACTCTTATTCGCTTTGCGAATTAGAGTATCGTGGGCCCTCGATCTTCTAATCAGCCTCTGGCTGAGTAAGAAACATCGGGGCTGAGCTACCGCACCCTACAAAACAAACCTCAGTTCGTTTTATGAGGGTGCAAAAATACGCATTTCGTTTTACCTTGCAAGTCTAATTTTAATATTTATGAACAATCCTGTAGAAGAATTCAATAATTATCGCCACAAAATGAACGAAAAAATCCTGAATGCTGACAATTTGGTACTGAAACGATTGTTCAATTTAGACACACAAACATACGCAGAAGGGGCACTATCGGTAAAAACTAAAGAAATGTTGGGACTTGTGGCATCATTGGTATTAAGGTGCGATGACTGTGTAAAGTATCACCTAGAAAAATGCTCAAATGAAGGCACAACTACAGAAGAAATGTTCGAAATACTTGCCGTTGCCAATATAGTGGGCGGTACAATTGTAATTCCACATACGCGACGGGCGGTAGAATTTTGGGAATACTTACAAAACAAACAGTAAGGAGAACTTGTGGAAATCGAATACCACTTTTAAACTTAATTTGTACAGTGAAATTTTTCAATTTTCTAATAGTTTGTTTCGCGCTGCCACTTGCAGCGCAAAGTCCAGAACTCCAAGTTTTTGCTACTACTTCAGGCCATACTTGCACTTGGTCGGTTAAAAACACTGGAAGCACTGCAGTTAAAATCACCAATGCATCGTTGCGATTGTTCTACTCACACCCTTCTATTTCAATATACCCCAATAGCATAGGCCAACCCACCATTAGCCGTCAATCAAAAGGTAAATTTACTGGAAACACCAAAACCTTCAATTACAAAACTTACTTACTGTTCAGTTTAGACTCGTTACTAGATGTTGGAAACAGTGTAAATCTTGTAACGGTAGACAATGCATCTCAAATTGCGGATACCATTATCATTGCTGGTGTTGATATATTTTACTCAGAAAATGCACAAACATTAACGGTGAATGCGTATCCGCCAAATGAAACTCCCTGCCCAGCAGAATATTTATTCATTGATGCAGGCCGAGCAAATAGCGGTATTAAAACATTGGGATTTGCGAACACTACCTTGCATCAAGACAACTGCATAAATGTTACCGCCATAGTTTTTGATGGTACAACACTCGAAAGAAAAGCGGTAAGTGCTGTTATGCCCAATTGCAGCAATGGAAAACTTTGGACCACTTACGGATACTCAAAAGACAGTCAAATTTATTACACGTTTGACATTACCAATGCTACCCACGCTTTGCAATTTGACACATTGGTGAAAAATATGTCGACGGGCGATTATTTGGCGTTTGCCACACAGAGCATACAGGATTTTTCAAATTTTTCACAAATCAATTCTTCCCTTTCACTTTTAGGATACAATGAAACCATGCCAACCTCCAATCCTGGATATTTCGCTATGCTAGGAAGAAAAGGAGCAAATGCTGGCGAAGCAAAATTTGACAGCTGCACAGACGCGCATTTAAATTGCACAATTAGCATGGAACAAAGTATGCTAGCCAATGCTCCAATAGGCAAAATTCCATCATTTGGAAGTTGCTTTGAGAAACTTATTCAAATCTTAGAAAAAGAACCTGCACAATCCGTTTCTGCTATTGATAAAAATATTTTCAATTTATATCCAAATCCAGCTTCTGACAAATGGTTGATAGAACATACACATACACTATCTCACATAGTATTGTATGATGCTACAGGACGATTATTGAATACATTCCCTGGGAATACCAAAGAAATCTCATGCCAATCACTCAAAGATGGCATATACTTCGTAAGTGCCATTACAGAGGACGGTGTTACCATTACAAAAATCGTTGGTAAAAATTAATCCGTATAGATTTGAAACTTCTCTACTTCTTTGACCCGCTATGCGGCTGGTGCTATGGTTTCAAATCTGTGGTTGATGAACTAATAACTCTTTATCCTGAAATGGATTTAGAAGTAATTTGTGGTGGGATGATAACGGGTGAATTACAAGGACCTATTGGAGATAAAGGGAAGTACATTTCAGAGTCTATTCCTAGGTTAGAACAAATGACCGGCGCTGTGATTGGCATTGAATACAAAAATCAGATTGCAGATGGAAGTTTTTATTGTAGTTCGGTAAAACCATCAGTAGCCATACAGTGGGTAAAGGTCAATTTTCCTGAAAAAGCATACCAATTTGCATCCAAAATACAAAATGAGATGTTTATTCTGGGCAAAAATCTAGAAGACAACAGTACTTATTTAAGCATTTGCGATGAACTAAATCTACCATACGAATCCATAATTAACGCCACAACAGATGACGAATGGTTGTTCAAAACCAACAGTGAATTTCGCTTTTGTGCCGATGCGGGCATAACCGGGTTTCCTGCTTTGGTAGCAGAAAACGACAAACAGTTGTATTTGGTTGCGCGCGGATATAGCCCGACACAGAACGTAGTTGAGATATTGAAGAAAATATATTTGAATTGAGTTTTACTTTGATTCAAATATTAGTGAACCCAAATTTAAATCAAGGCTTTCCGACAATTCGTCAACTTAATTAAACTGCATAGCGACCGTTTGGTTAAAATACTTATGACCAGTCAAAATCCTCTAACAAATCACAATCGCCATTATTGACAGATTCTCAAGGATTTGAGAGTAAAAGTTTGAAAGACTATATTACATACTCCAAATTGATAAAAAAACAGCGGATTAAATGCAGTGTTAATCTACTTCAATTTCTGTCTTCCACGGAAAATAAACCACATCAAGGGTATAACACCTCCAAGAGTAAACAAAGCACCACCCAGCATTCTCATCCAGGTTAAAGTCTGAAATCCACTACTTTCTATAAACTCATGGCTTCGGGCATACCATAACCCCTTATCAGCTGCAGTTTTAAATTGCCATATTCCTGTTGGGAACAAATCGAGCAATACCATTAAAAGCAATCCAATATTAATTGACCAAAATATGGTTTTAATAAGTTTTGGGCTCCACCAATCCGACTTAAATAACAACTGACAACAAAACAAAACGGCTGCAATTGCAAGATTACCATAAACACCCATTAATGCAGCATGACCATGATTAACTGTCAAGTAAGTACCATGTTCATAATAATTTGCTATTGGCAAATTGATTATAAATCCAAGGACACCAGCGCCAAAAAAATTCCAGAAGTTTACACCAATTAGGAAATAAAAAACTTCAGGAAATCCAAATTTCCCTGCTTCACCCGTCTCAGTACTTTTGGCTTCAAGTGTTTTTGGCAATCGGCTAAATCTCCAAGCTTCAATAGTTAGCAACACCAAAGGAACGAGTTGCAATGTTGAAAATACAGCTCCAAGCGCCATGGTAGCAACTGGTTTTGCATTCCAATAAAAATTATGTGAAATGCCCAGTAATCCAGATCCCAGAAACAAAAGTGTTGCAAGATAAATTACACGAATTGCTGCCTGCCTGCTCACCAAGCCCATCAACACCATAAAATAACCAATCAGCACAGTTGTGAATACTTCGAAAAAAGCCTCTGCCCACATATGTACCACCATCCATCTCCAAAAATCAGCAATAACAAAATTTGTTTTCGGCGTAGCAATAAACCCTGAAATCAATAATAAAATAATGCAAAAAGTGGAATAAATTAACCAATTTGGCAATGCCCATGGCTGTTTTACTTTCAACACAGGTTTCACTCCCCTATACAACGTTATTGCCCAAATAATAAAAACCACACCGAGTAATATTTGCCAAACCCTACCCAATTCTACAAACTCCCAACCCTGATGCCCCAACCAATACCAATTATCACCCAATAGTCCTTTGGGACCAAGAAAAATCCCAGCAAATGAACCGGCAACCATTACTACAGTCAACCAAAATACACTATTCACCAATCTGACCTGCAATTTTGTTTGGTTTGGCGAAACTAATGTCATCATAAAAAATGATGCACCTATCCAACAGGCCGAAATCCATAAGATTGACAACTGAATATGCCAACTCCTACTTACTGTTATTGGAATTATTTCAGAAATATTAAATCCAAAATAATTCACAAAACCAACAAAATCGTGAACGGTTAATATACCTGACAAAACCTGGACACCAAAGAGAGCAATGGCTGTATAAAAAAACTTATACGTGGCTTTTTGAATAGCATCAGGCTTAAATTTACCAACATCTCCTTTTGTCATAAACGGTTCAGCTTTAGATGTAAATGACTCATCATTGAGTTTTTCCATTTTACCGTGATAATACAAGACCAATCCTAAGCAAATAACCAAAACCAGACAACCAATTATACTCCATAATATAATGGAAGACCCTGGCGTATTGCCAGCAGATGGATCGAACGGCCAATTGTGTGTATAGCTATAATTTTCTCCAGGCCTTTCTGTTCCACAAACCCAAGCACCCCAAAAGAAGAAGGAAGTAAGTGACCTTATTTCTTCTTTATCAGATATGTATCCAGATGGTTTAAACCTGCCGGCTGAAGTTTGAGAAGTGAATTTATCAAGATAAAAATCATTCAGCTTCCCAATCGCAAAAATCTGCGCTTCGGAAAGTGTGACTTTGTTATCTTTACTGTATGTATTTGTTTTTATTTCGGCTTTCACTTTCTCCGAAACACCCATTTTCATCAAATCAGATGAATCAGCAGATCCTAACTTACTCAAATAAAACTCCTTCATATATACAGAGTAATAATGCAATGCTTCTGCGGTAAAGTCTGGGCCTCTATATGCCCCGTCACCAAACATACTCCCATATTCCATTAGTGCGTATTTCTGAAAAATCGCTTGTCCTTCTAAAATATCATCATGACTTATTGCTGTTTCCATTCTCTCTGAAACATAAGTTGGTATTGGTGGCGCTTCCTTATATGTATCAATCGCAATAAGTGAAACACCCGCTGCACTTATAAGGAAAATAACCAACAGTGGTTTCCACCAGTTCTTTGGATTTAGAAGGAAATTGATAAAATTTTTCTTTGCCATAATTGAAATATATTTTGCAAATATAATAATTAAAGATAATTTTGTCTTTTATTGTTCAAAATAGTAAACGTGATTACCGACAATCAAAAATTCACCGTTGCATCAATAATTATAACATTATTTCTTTGTTATACTTTTTCCCTTTTTTCGAATTTGCCACAAAAAAATTACGATACATCAGCAATGGCTAGAAAAGGAAAAATGGTGTGGCAAAAATACAATTGCAATGCATGTCATCAGATATATGGACTCGGCGGGTACTTAGGACCGGACCTCACGAATGTCACTTCCATTAGAAACACAAAACAATTAACAGCCTTTATTAAAAGCGGCACCAAAAGTATGCCCGTTCTTAATTTAACCGACACTGAAATTGAATGCCTTATCGAATTCTTAAAAAATGTTAACAGCACCGGCAAATCGGACCCTCGGACTTTTCAGATTCAAAAAAATGGAACCATTCATCAATAAGAAATACAGTTACCCCGGTTTGTTCCTTAGAACAGGCCTTCTTCTTCTTTCCATTGGATTGATATTCGGTTTAACTGGTGCGCTTCAATACATCCTTCTCGGATTTATTAAACAATACATTTCATTCGAGAAAATCAGGCCATTGCACGTATCTTCAGTCGTGTTCTGGATAATTTTAGGTGCAATCGGCAGTGTGCTCTCCTATGTTCAACAACATTCTGGTAAAAAATTACATTCCGAAATCCTTTTAAAAATTCAGTTTTACATTTTTTGTGTTTCTATTATTTCTATATTAATTTCCTATTTCTTTGGTGTTTTTGGTGGAAGAGAATACTGGGAATTTAATCCGCTTTTTGCCCTTCCAATTGGAATTGGTTGGATTTTGTTCATAATCAATTTTGTAAAAACATTGGGATCTTTTAAAAACCAACCGGTATATGTTTGGATGTGGTTAACTGGAATTGTTTTTTTTCTGTTCACTTTCCTTGAATCATACCTGTGGCTTTTCCCGTATTTCAGCGACAATGTGGTTAACGACATGACCATCCAATGGAAATCTTACGGATCGATGGTTGGCTCTTGGAATCAGCTGATTTATGGAAGCAGTATTTTTTTAATGGCGAAAATAAGCGGTGACAAATCGATTGGTTATTCAAAAATTTCATTTGCATTGTACTTTACAGGTCTAACAAATTTGACGTTCAACTGGGGTCACCACATTTATACCCTTCCTACCCACGATTATATCAAACACATAAGCTACATAATAAGCATGACCGAACTTATTCTAATAGGTAGAATCATTTACAAATGGAGATTAACCGTTTCTGAAGCGCGCAAACACTTTCATATTGTTTCATTCCGTTTTTTGAGTGCTGCAGACTTTTGGGTATTTCTCACTTTGCTTCTAGCCATATTGATGTCAATCCCTGGAATCAACGTATATACCCACGGCACGCATGTAACTGTTGCACATACAATGGGTGCTACAATTGGAATCAATAGTTTTCTTTTATTGGCTGTTGCATTCGATATTTTTCCAAGAAACAACAAATACCTTTCTTTAGCCTTTTGGATAGCAAATATTTCATTGCTTATTTTTTGGATTTCCTTAATTATAGCAGGAATTGAAAAAGCAAAATGGCAAATGAGAGCTATACAAAGTCCATTCAGCACAATGATGATGGATATAAAACCTTATTTTATTTCCTTTTTTATTTCGGGATTAGCGCTAATTATAGCTTTGACATTTATTATCCTTCCTTTATTTAAGAAAGAAAATACAAGAAAATAAAATATTAAACTATCAAGTTTAATTAACACTCCTTTGTTAATGTGCTTGTATTTGAACCGGAATTACAATAGATTTGTCTTTACTTTTTAACATTAACAACCCCTGTGTTTTCCAAAGCTTCAGAATATGCTCTTAGGGCAACTATATATATTGCGCAGAAAAGTTCAATTGAAAACAAACTTGGTATAGACGAAATTGCACAAGCAATAGATTCACCAAAACCATTTACAGCTAAGATACTTCAAACCCTTTCAAAAGATAAAAAAATAATTAGCTCAGTAAGAGGCAAAAACGGTGGATTTTATATATCCGAAAAAGCCCTTAAATTGCCTATAATCGCGGTACTTGTTGCACAAGGCGAAGATTCTATACTTGAAAAATGTGTGCTGGGTTTAAATAAATGTTCTGAAACCAATCCATGTCCCATGCACGACCAATATAAAAACATAAAAAAACAACTGATTCATTTATTTGAAACCAAAACAATCGAACAACTTGCAATTAGCATGAAGGATGGCGAAAAATACATCCGGAATGAATAATCACATTCGCATAATATCCAACAAAATAACTATTCTGACCTATAGACTGTAAACATGTTTAATAGAATCGATTTCCATTTCCGCCTTGTATAATGCATCAATAATCTCACTTTCATTTTCTATCAATGCAAAGGGCAGGTTTCTGTAATAAGTAATGCCATCCAATAAATTCTTTATGAATCCTTGAAAATAAGATTTACGTCCCTTTGCCTCTACATCTCCATAATTTTCTTTTAATAGTTGCTCTTTCAAATAATTAATATACAACTGCAATTCGGCAATAAACATATGGGGGCGATTGGATTTGAGTTGAACTTTTTCCCTGCCATATACATGATTTACCATTTTTTGCAAACTTACTTCTTCCGAAAAATTCACAATATTGGGTCCTGGACAAATATTAACAGATTTTAAATTATTCAGAAATGTCTCATTGTATGTTAAAGGTGCCGCATTGCTCAAACCTACACATAAACATTCCTTAGACATAATGGCTTCCGATTGTTCCAATTTTTCCTTAGCTGACAATTCGGATGCTTTTATTTGCGCTAACTTTTTCTTCTGGTATTTATGGGAAGCTGTACAAATAGGCTCCGTTGTGAATTCTGTATTAAATTCAAGGTACTTTTCAGTACATGGACTACCAGGTTTGCCCAGGTCTATTCTCCTCTTTTTCTCTTTGTCTGCGGTTGTACCTTTTAAATAATAAAATCGCACCCCCAACGGTGAGTTATTGCTCAAAACAACATCTTTTTCGGTGGCTTTTTTTAACAATTCCATCGTGTCAGAATCCACTGTAGTGGCTTCGGGAACCAATAAAAACGGGGTACCCCAACCTGTGCTGGAAACCCCAAAAAACTGATGAAGAAAATAATCTTCCGAATGGGTTCCTATTCCTCCTTGAACTGAAATATTTATAGTGGGTGGATTTGCAAATTGCTTGCCCGTTTTGATGTGTATTGCAGATTGATATATCTGAAAAATAGTCTCAGACAATTCGCTTCGTTTTACTTTGAATTCCTCCAAAATAGGTCCCATTAAAAACCCATCGGTAGCAAAGGCGTGTCCGCCACAATTCAATCCCGATTCAATCCTGAACTCACTTACCCAAATTCCCTTCTTTGCTAAAAATTTTCCTTGAATCAGAGCCGAACGAAAATCACTAACCTTTACAATTACCCTTTTCTTAAAATTAAAATTTTCATCCGGATCGAATGCGTTTACTGTTTCGAGATAACTAAACAACCTAGGATTCATACCCGCAGAAAATACAATTGCTGAATTATCCAACTCGCTATTTACAAAACCCCGAAGCGCAGCTACCGCATCTGACCCATCCTTAATAATATCACCATTAACGTCCAGATTTTCCCGGTCCGTTTTGGTCATAATATTCACATCTATACTCCCAGGTATTAGGTGATCCCGAAGATATTTCTCTTTTTCTTTTTTCTCATCCCAATTGGTTAAACATATCATTTCATTATATACCCTTTTCAACTTGCTTGCTTCCGGCAACATTTCAAAGTATTTAACTATTTCGGCCCCTTGTTCAAATGCCTCTGTTCGCAATTTTTGCATTTGTTCTTGCACTATTTTGTTCAACAAATTCAAATAATCCGTTATTCGCTTTGCCCGATAATCTGGCTCTGATGTTGTAATTGGCAAATATTCCTGACCCGATTTGCTATAATAATGCTTACGCATCATTTCTATCAACCGATCCTCAATGATAGAAACTACCGATGTTATTCCAAACCTGGCTACTTTTACTGGAGAATCAATGGTAAATGCGATGCCCATTACCGGGATGTGAAATGTGTGTTCTGAATTCTTGTTCATGCTATTTGTATAAATGCATTGCAAACATTGCTCATTTGCGAGCCCCACTTTTGCAATACGGCGCAAAGATACAACTTCAAATACCTATTAAGGATTTTTTAGTCTTCTATTCGATAAGATTTGGATTTGGGTTACTTTCCGATACAAATTGTTAAGTGAAAATGTAAAGCCCTATTAATAAAGGGTTACAGAGGTTGCATATTTATTTGGGCAACAACTGGGCAACAAAACCCACTAAAACAAGTGCAAGTACAGCACAAAGAAAAGAAAAAATGTTGTTTGGTGTAGAGTGTGTTTGTCCTTATCATAAGCA
>JADYZD010000203.1 GCA_020853295.1 Bacteroidia bacterium
CCTTTCGTTTTTTTGGCCATCAAATGCGAATTTTTCATCCTGGTGATGTGCAATTTATGGTGAAGGAAATTTGGCTGGAGTATCCATATAAAACAAAAAATACTGCACCCATTCGCAAGATTGTAGACTTGGGTGCAAACCAGGGTTTTACATTTTTGTATTTTAAACAAGAACATCCGCAAGCCAGCATTGTGGCTGTAGAAGCGGATAAACAAAATTTTGAGGTATTGCTTCAAAACACACAAGGATTACAATCGCCAGAAGATGTATTGTTGATGAAAGCGGCTTGGAATAAAGATGGAGTTTTATACGCTGCAAGTGAAGCGCATACACAGTCTACCAACCGTTTTTTTACCGATGAAAAAGATGGAAAAGAAGAGGTGATTGAGGCATTTGATTTTGCCCAATGGCTGCTTCAAAATCCTGCTGATTTGGTAAAAGTAGACATAGAAGGGGCGGAGGCTGAAGTGATGGATGGGGTCATTCTGAAGGGCGCTTTAACAGCGGCATCACATTGGTTTATAGAATTTCATACAGAAAGATTTGGAAACGCCGTTTATGAACGCGTTTCGGAGGCATTTTTGAAGGCAGGTTTTTACCATGAACAGCGCGGAATTGTGGGTTATTTCTACAAGTAAAAATCACAACAAACACAGTGTTTATAAATACGGATAAATAATCTGTAGAATTCGTTGCAAAAGGTGGTGAAAACAATCTTCAATACTTATTTTTGCCAGAATTATACAGGGGTTAGGAATAAAAAATCCCAATAATAAAATACCATGCCAATAGTTACCATAGACGGAAAACAGATTGAAGTACCAGACGGTACCAGCATATTGAATGCCGCACGCCTTATTGGAGGAGACGTAGTTCCGCCAGCAATGTGTTACTACAGCAAATTGCAAGGCAGTGGGGGAAAATGCAGAACATGTTTGGTGGAGGTGAGCAAGGGCAGCGAAAAGGACCCACGTCCGATGCCAAAATTGGTGGCCAGCTGCAGCACCCCTATTATGGATGGTATGGAAATTAAAAACAAAACCAGCGAGAGGGTGCAAGATGCCCGCAAAGGTGTGGTGGAGTTTTTATTGGTAAACCACCCTCTGGATTGCCCGGTTTGCGACCAAGCTGGTGAATGCCACCTTCAAGATTTGGCTTTTGAACATGGTGCCGATACCTCGAGGTACGAGTTTAAGCGCCGTGAGTTTGATAAAATTGATATTGGAGAGTATATCAAATTGCACATGACCCGTTGCATTTTGTGTTATAGGTGCGTGTACACCGCCGATCAGCTCACCAACAAAAGGGAGCATGGCATTTTAAAAAGAGGCGATGCTGCTGAAATTAGTACCTACATTCAAAACTCACTCGACAATGATTTTATTGGCAATGTGATTGATGTGTGTCCCGTAGGTGCGCTTACCGACAAAACATTTAGATTTAAAAGTAGGGTATGGTATACCAAACCCTTGGATGCCCACCGCAATTGCACCAAATGTAGCGGCAACGCTGTATTGTGGATGATAGGGGATGAGGTTTCTAGGGTTACTGCCCGCAAAGACCAATATGGCGAAGTGCAGGAATTTATCTGCAATGAATGCCGCTTTGACCACAAAACCACTGCCGATTGGACTGTTGAAGGTCCAAGGCATATTGACCGCCATTCCGTAATTTCTGCGAACAAATACGAAATGCCCATTCCTGAACATACCACCCTATTGAACAAAGCATAATTATGGATTTTTCATTACTGCTTGAGAAAAGCATACTCATACTTATTCTTACCGCCATTACTTTGGGTATAGCCACCTATTTGACTTATGGTGAACGCAAAGTAGCTGCATTTTTGCAAGATAGGCTTGGCCCCAACCGTGCCGGTATTTTTGGTATTTTGCAGCCTTTGGCAGATGCCGGAAAAATGTTTTTTAAGGAAGAAGTAATTCCAAAAAATTCTGAAAAATGGCTCTTTATCTTAGGTCCAGCCATTGCCATGATTACGGCCTGTATTACTTCAGCTGTAATTCCTTGGGGAGGTGACATCATTTTAGGAGGTAGGCATATTTCGCTTCAAGTAGCCGATGTAGATATTGGGGTACTTTATATTATGGGTATTGTTGGTGTTGGTGTTTACGGCATCATGATTGGTGGTTGGGCATCAAACAACAAATATTCGCTTTATGGAGCTATACGCGCCAGTTCACAAATGATTAGTTATGAACTGGGCATGGGCTTGGCACTTATTGCCGTAATAATGATGAGTGGGGATTTGAGCCTGCGCCATATTGTAGAAGAACAAAGTGGCTGGCATGGTATGAAGTGGAACATCATTTTTCAGCCATTGGGTTTTATCATTTTCTTTACCTGTGCGCTTGCAGAAACCAACAGGGCACCATTTGACTTGCCAGAGTGCGAAACTGAATTGATTGGCGGATACCACACTGAGTACAGTTCCATGAAATTGGGTTTTTACCTATTTGCGGAATACATCAACATGTTTATTAGCAGTGCACTTATGGCTACCGTTTATTTTGGTGGTTATAATTTCCCTGGCATGGATGCAACATGGTTTAGCACGCACCCCAATTGGTTGGCCATGATAGAAGTGGCCGTGATGTTTGCGAAAGTGAGCATGTTCATCTTTGTTTTCATGTGGATCCGTTGGACCTTACCCCGTTTTAGGTACGACCAATTGATGCATTTGGGATGGAAAGGCCTTATTCCACTGGCCATTGCCAATATGGTAATTACTGGTGGAGGCATTTTGCTTTTGGGCAAGTAAAATACAAATGGGCAATACCCATATTCCAAATGCTGAATCAGCTTGCCGATAAAATTGAGCCCCATCTTCTTGAAAATGAAAAAATTCTGTGGTTGGGCCAACCCAAGCAGGGATTTTTTTTAAGGTCATCCGATTTTATTATGATTCCTTTTTCCATCTTCTTTGTTGCAGGCCCTACTTTTACAATGGTTACTCTTTATCAGGAGTCTGTGCCATTTGCATTCAAAATATTCATTGTACCATTTTTTTTGGTTGGGTTGTATTTATTTGTTGGAAGGTTTTGGGTAGATATCCAAAAACGCAAACAAACTTTTTATGCTATTACTGGAAACAGAATATTGATTGTTCAAAACACAAAAAAACAACAGGTTTTTTCGGTAAATATTGCAGCTGAAACTCATTTTGAGTTTTACCAAACCAAAAATGGATTTGGTACTATTAATATAGGAGACCAAAGCAATTACTTTTTTAGAAGTAGTGGAAATTCTCTTTTGGGAACTCAGATGAATTCATCACCTGCTTTTGAAGCGATACCCGAAGTGAAAAAGGTGTTTCAATTGTTGATGTATATAAAACGAGGGGAAAACCCCAGTCCCATTTTAGAGGGTTTAACGCAATAGGGTTACATCACCTGTAAACCGGTACACTTTGCCGTCGGAACCTCTTGCATCTACCAAATAAGCATAAACCCCTTCTTGTGCATTGGCCCCTAAATAAGTGCCATCCCACGCATTCATGCAGGCATCGCCCTCATATACCTTTTCGCCCCATCGGTTGTATATTTTCATGGTATATGAAGCAATGTATATTCCATCGGGCCTAAAGCCTTCATTGATGCTGTTTCCATCGGGGGTAAATGCATTGGGAATGAATATTTTGGTTTCTACTGGTGGACCGTCTACATTGCTGTAACTGCGCACATCC
>JADYZD010000204.1 GCA_020853295.1 Bacteroidia bacterium
AGGTTATAGCAGCAATGCATTCGGCGGTGGATATTATTTTGCAGGTGCTATGGATGGTTCGTTTTTGATAAATGGAACTTTAAATGCAAACAATATTTCACTCATGTTTACCCCTGGTATTTATTTTGATCAAAATCCTTCTAATGTAAATGCTTTGCTCAATACTGCTCAATCCATTTCTTGCCATGCTACCGGAACAGGTGATGTTACTTATAAATGGCAAAAGTACAATGGCAGTGCATGGGCCAATTTGATTACCCAAAAGGGCAGGTCGATAAACTTTGCCAATATCGCATATTCAGATAGTGGCAGGTACCGTTGCATTGCAACCTCATCTACAGTGAAAGATACCTGTACTGAGGCATTGATATCAGTTACCGCGCCAGCATCTGTACAAGATCAGGCGCTTGTAAAAGTGAATGTTTCACCGAATCCATTTAACGATAAAATAGCCCTGGCTGGCTTGCCAAATACTACCCAAGTGGCCTTGAGGGATCTTTCCAGCAGAATTGTTTTTACAACAGAAGTTTCAGGCAGCGAAGTGGTGTTGAACATGCCAGAAAACATTATTTCTGGGGTATATTACCTTCAGTTGTCTGCTGCTGGAGAGGTTTACACAACCAAATTGTTAAAGAAGTAATTTCTTAAATGGTAAAACATGGGTTCAGACTGTGTATATTTCCGGTCTGAATCCTTGTTTTGAATTGCATTTCAATGCATTGCGATTTAACTTAAAAAGAACAACATGAAAAAAAGATTGGGACTGTGGATTTGCCTTATGTTGTCTGTTGCTGCCCTAATGTCTAAACCGGCGCAGGGTAAAACTTTGTTGGACCAATATTTGGACCAGGCGCGAAGTTGGCAAAAGAGCAGAAATTTGGATTCCACCCGATTCTACGCCATTAAAGCCTTGAATTTGGCCTTGGCTCAAAACAACAAAACAGCCATTGCGCAAGCCGCTTTGCTCAAAGCACAGTCGAGTTATAAGATAGAACCTAGGGAAGGTCTGAATAGTTATGTATATGCCCGAAGAATGGGCATAGAGGCAGGTGAAAAGGCCGTTCAATTTAGGGCCGATTTAACATTGGGGTCATTGTATAATTCCGAGGCCTTGTATGACAGTACAAAATTCTATTACAATGAAGCCATAAATGTGGCCAATGCCATGATTCTGGAAAAAAGGAGTACAGATAATCTGAGGCGTTTGGGAATGGTTTACAATAACTACGGCACTTTTTATATTGATATTGATCAATTACACAAGGCAGTTTATTATTTAATTGAAACCGAAAAAATTGGAAGGGAAATTAAAGATACTGTAATGATGTTTCGCGCAGCCGTGAACGTTGGCGCTATTTACAATGAATTGGGCAGTCCTGAAAATAAGGTGAGCACTGGGTATACCCAGAAAATGTTTTTAAATAAAGCCGTACAGTATTTTAAAATTGCCTTCAATTTATTAACCCCTCAAGATGAACAATACCTGCCTTCTATATTGAATAATTTGGGTATTTCTTATGTGTCTTTAGGGAAATACGACAGTGCTGTAAATTATTTGGAACGTGCGCTGGCATTGCACATTAAAAACGATGCATCTAAGGAAAGGATTGCACAATGTCATTTAAATTTGGGTTCTGCATATTATAAATTGAACCGGTTTAATGATGCCAATAAAGAGTTTGATCTGGGAATAGATATTGCAGAAAAAAACGATTTTAAAACAACATTAATTTCCCTTTTAAGCAATAAGGGTCAATTGTATACCCATTGGAACAAACTGGAGGAGGCTGAGGCTGTGCTCAAAAGGGCTATGGCCTTGAAATCGGGAATTAAAGGGAGTAGAGACAATTATTTGTTGTATGAGAAATTCTATTTATTGTACGAGAAAAAACAAGATTTTAAAAAGGCTTTTGAATATTATAAAATGTTTGTAAGTGCCAAGGATAGTATTGCAGATGTGGAGCACTTGAATATTTTAGATGATTTGGATATTAAATATGGTACTGAAAAAAAGGATGAAAAAATCAATGAATTGAGTTTTGAAAAACAATTGCTTTTAGAGAAAAACAAAACCCGCGAAGCACAATTGAGATTGAGGGAGTTTTGGATTCTAGGTTTAATAATGTTTCTAATTATGGCAGGGCTTTTGGCCTGGTTCTGGATACAGAGAAACAGGTTGAAACACCAGCAGGAGGCCAGTGATTTGGAACACAGATTGCTGCGCGCTAGAATGAATCCGCATTTTTTATTTAATGGCTTAAATACCATTCAAAAACATTACTCTGAAGGCAATAATGATGAGGCCAATAAATTCATGGCTGATTTTAGTAAATTTTTGCGTTTGATTCTAAATAAAACGGGTGAAACCAAACATTCTTTAGAAGATGAATTGGAATTTACACGTTTGTACGCATCGCTGGAACAGCGCAAATATCCCGATAGAATTCAATTTAAAACTGAAATAGAAGATGGATTGGAAACTGAGCAGTGGATGGTGCCCTCTTTGTTGTTTCAGCCTGTGGTTGAAAATGCGATTTGGCACGGCGTATTGCCAAAAGGTACTCCCGGAGAAATTGTGTTGAAGGTTTCTGAAAATGCCAATCACCACTTGGTTTGTACGATTACGGATAATGGAATTGGGTACGACACCAGTTTGAAAAACAAACAAGGAAACCATGTGTCAAAAGCATTTGATTTAATTCAAAAAAGATTGGGTAAAAATGGCACCTTAAATATTGAAACCATAAAAGGGAACGGTGCAGATACCGGAACAAGAATCACCATAACCATGAATGCGCACCTATGAAAATATTATTGGTAGATGATGAACACAATGCAAGGGAATTTCTGGAAAAGAAATTGGCGCCCTTTAAAAGTAAAATTGAATCCATAGCGCATGCAGATGGGGTTCAAGATGCCATAAAAAAACTCACTGAGCAGGAATTCGACCTCATGTTTTTGGATATCCGCATGCCAGATGGTACTGGTTTTGATCTTTTAGCAGCCCTGCCCGATATGGAAACGATGGTGGTATTCTGCACTGCATTTGATGAGTTTGCGGTTAAGGCATTTGAATTTGCAGCAATGGGGTACCTTTTAAAGCCTGTAGATGAAGAACAGCTTGAGCTGGTGATGCACAGGGTAGAAGAGAAGTTTCAAAGTGCTCCTGGGCAATATAAATTGCTTGTGGAAAGCTACCGCGAACGCAAAGTGCGAAAAATTGTGATACCCAATGCCTCTGGTTTTTTGATTTCCGAAATTGGCGATGTGGTATATGTAAAAAGCGATGGAAATTATTCCGAATTTCATTTCAACAATGGAGAACCGACAATTGTGTCTAGCAAAACTTTAAAAGAATATCAAAATATATTATCGGGTGAAGGATTTTTTCGCATTCACCAAACCTATTTAATTAATTTGGCCCATGTAAAAGAATACAAACGGACCTATAGCGAAGTGGTAATGTTGGGCGGTGCTACTTTGCCTGTAGCGCGACAAAAAAGAACCAGTTTTCAAGAAGTATTTTTTTAATAAAAATTACTCTTTTATTACCCTCATAAATACCCTGAAACCCAATGTGGGATTTGGTCTCGTTTGTTTTTCAAATACAGAATAATGCCCAGATTTTATGTATTTATTTTGTTCAATGGAATAAACATAATTATCGCCACCAATTTCTATCCAATATTCTTCTGAATCCCAAGACCCACCCAGGCTTACACCCAAAGTATCCACCATTTCGGCAGCATTGCCACTCATATTGTACAGGCCAAAATCATTGGGAAAATATGAATCAATGGGTGCAGTAAAAACGGCTCCATCAGCAGCCCGACTTTTAAAGCTATCATGCGGCAACACCCTGCGGTTGTATAAAGCATTGGTGTCAGGCACTACGTATGCCAGTGGGATAGGGTGAAAATTGGCCAAATAGCATCCTCTTGAATTTACGGAATAGGGGCCACCCCAAGGAAATCTATTGCCAATTCTATTCCCATGTGCTGCTTTTTCCCATTCTATGGTAGAAGGAATGTAGAATTGCACCTTGTTGAATTTTCGCTTGGGTAAGTTGTTATAATAATCTGTAAGCCATTTGCAATAGGATTCCGCACTTTCATGGGTGATATTTACTACAGGGTAATGTTGAAATGCTTTTATCTTGCTGTAATTGGAGTGGAATAGATAATGGTCTTTTAAGAGCCATAGGGAGTCATTAGGGGCGAATTTTTGCAATCCTGAATGTTGGAGAAAGGTTTGGTACCATTGGTTGCTCACTTCGTAAATTCCAGCATATTTTCCTGTATCAAATGCTGCAAATTCCTTCTCTATGTTTTTGGCTTTGGAAACATCAATGGTCTCCACATTGGGCTGTGTTCTGAGAATTTCAATAACATACCTAAATCCTACATTGCTTCTAGCTTGGGTATCTCCATCGTATTGTCCTGGAACGTCTATTCTACAATGGTATTGGGATTGTAACCAAGATCCCCCTTTTGTATTGCCTATTTCTAGTACCCATTCCCCAACATTGCCACTCATATTGTACAATCCATATCCATTGGGCCAGTATGAATAAACCGGTGTGGTGATAAATCCTGCATCATTGAGAAAACCGCCTGCAAAGCCACCGAAATCTGTATCGCTTCTTCTGCCATTGTATCTGATTTTGCCCAAATCCCTTTTTTTGCCTTCAGTAATTCTATAGTCATCACCGGGCCAAGGGTAAATCGCGGAGGCATCCAATCCGCCACGGGCAGCCTTTTCCCACTCTTTTGTATTTGGCAGCCTCACCAGAATGTCGGTAATAGGAATGTGTTCGTAAACAAAATATTCCAGCAACCGTTCGCGCAGCCATTGGCAAAAAGCAGTTGCTTGGGCTTGTGTAACACCCACTACTGGGTAATCGCGGTAGGCAGGGTGATTTAAATAGTAAACTACAAAAGGTTCATTATACCCTAAAGAGCCTCTCCACACCTGGGTATCGGGCATGTTTTGGTGGTATGCCGTAGTATCATGTTTTTTAAGCCAAAGCAGAAATTCCCGATAATGTTCATTGCTCACTTCTGTTTCTGCCATATAGAAAAAGTCACCCAAAACAGGCACCACATTGGGAATGGTGTTTTTCTTAATATGGAACTGCGCTTTTGACTGATAAACGAACAAAAGGCTAAGTAGCAGGAAAATTCTCACCATAT
>JADYZD010000205.1 GCA_020853295.1 Bacteroidia bacterium
CTCCAGATTGGCTGGCTAGGTCCAAATGCCCGCTTACGAAATCTGCGTGAAAATGGGTTTCAAGAACATATTTTATTTGTGCCCCGTTTTTTTCTGCTCGTTGCGTATATGGCCCTATTTCTCTTAGGGGATCTATAATGGCAGCCTCACCATCCGATTCTATGTAGTAGGCGCCGTGTGCCAAGCAGCCTGTGTATATTTGTTCTATTTTCATCATTTTAAATGAATGTACTGTGCAAAGTTCTTAACTTCATTTTTAGCCAGAAGTGACAACAGTCACTACCTCTTGCCCTTTTGAAATATTGTAGTATCTTCGAGAGATGTTGAAGTTGAATAAACTCTTGGAAGAATGGGCTGATAGGCAAATTATTTCTAAAGTTCAATTGGAAGAAATATTGAAATATGAGGGCAGTAAAAAGCAAGTAGGCCCCAATATTCAAATCGTAATTTTTGCAACCATTGGCGCCATTCTTGTTGCATTGGGGCTTAGTTTAATCATAGCAGGGAATTGGGACAGTATGGGCAAATTTGCCAAAACCAGTATAGGTTTTGTTCCAGTAATTTTGGGATTAATATCCATGTTTTTATACCTCTTTAAATTCAAAGATTCTTTGGTATGGCGCGAGGCTGCTTCTGCTTTTTTAACCCTATCTATTGGGGCTACCATGGGCATGTTAACACAGGTGTACCAAATGCAAGGCAACATACAATCGTTTCAACTTACCTGGATGGTATTGGCATTGCCCATCATGTTCATTTCCCGTTCACCCGTTGCTGCTGCTTTATTTTTATTCATAAGCACCAGTTTTGGCATAATGGCGAATGGAATCAACCATGAATGGGCGCACCATTATTTATGGGCTATGGCTGCAGTGGTGTTGTTTTTTGTATTCAATATTGCAAAAAAACCTGCCATGTCTGCCATTGCACAAAGGCTGTCTTGGATTTTTGTTATCTCCATTATTATTTGTTTTTTTGGCCAAATAAAACCATTAAATGAATGGGCATTGCCGGCATATTTTCTTTTGTTTCAGGTAATGTTGCTGGGCCATTTTAAACCGCTATTTTCAGAACCTAAGAATTGGACCAACGCCTTTGGAATTGCAGGTGCTTTGGGCATGGTGGGTGTTCTATTTATTGGCACCTCTTTTCGGCATTATTATACAATAGATGCACTGAATTATACTGATTTATTTTCCGATCCTTTTTCTATGGGGATTGTGCTATTTTTACTGGGAATTTATTTGTGGTTTTTGATCAAAAAAAGCGAGAACCGCATAAATGCATCCTATTTCCTATTTCCAATTTTTATAGGAATTTATTTGATCATGCCTTCTAGTCCTGTACTGGCTATTTGGATGTTTAATTTAATGTTACTCGGCATAGGTATATGGGGTATTTATAGCGGAATACAATCGAATAATTTGGCGATATTGAATTTTGGTTTGGTGGTAATTTCTTTGCAAATTGCATTTCGTTTTTTCGATATACATGTCGCCTTTTATATTAAAGGTTTGGTATTTTTGGCCATGGGAGCTGGATTTTTTATTGCCAATAGAATGATACTTTTAAACAGGAGTAAAAAATCATGAGAAACAACAAAGTTTGGTTTTTGATATATGCGGCGGTGCTTTTAATGGCCTTTTTGGGTTTTGTATTTAAACATGAAAGCACATTTAGAAATGCTGTAGAATGCAGGTTTAAATGCACTTTTTACGACCCCGTTCACCCGTTTTCTGGTCGGTACTTGAACTTAAATTTTGAAACATTTGATGTTCCGGTAACCGATACTGTATCACCAGAAAATGGCCTTCATGTGCTGTTGGGTACCGACTCATTGGGGTACACCGTGCCTGTTACAGCGCAATATGCCCAACCGGTGAAGGGCAAAATGTATATCACCTTGGTGGGCGACCAATACAATGATATTCCTGTTGTTGAACCGAAACAAAAAGCATTCGGACGCGCAAATATTCGACTTCCCTTTAACCGATTTTATGTGCCAGAAGAGGATGCTCCAAAAGCCGAAAAATTGATTGCACAGGCCAATAGCGAAAATAAGGCTGTTTGGATTTCTGTTTTCATTATGGATGGCAAGTACAAAGTAGAAGAGGTGTATATTGAGGACAAAACATTGCATGAAATCTTACATCCATAAAATGCCACAGATTTAACCGAACTTTGCCGCCAAACAAAGGACAAATTCCATTTGTTATTGCAAAAAGTGAGTGGCGAATTTAAACTGAACAGTATAGAGGAAGCGGTTGAAGACATCCGCAATGGCAAGGTAGTTATCGTAGTAGACGATGAAAACCGCGAAAATGAGGGCGATTTTCTAACAGCCGCCCGCAATGTAACCCCTGAAATGATCAATTTCATGGCCCGCGAAGGCCGGGGATTGATTTGTGTACCCTTAACAGAGGAACGTTGCGCAGAATTGGGCCTAGACATGATGGTGGGCACAAACACGGCCACACATGAAACAGCTTTTACCGTTTCTGTAGATTTATTGGGCCATGGATGTACCACGGGCATCAGTGCTCAAGACCGGTCCAAAACAGTTCAAGCCTTAATTAATCCCAATATAGGCAAAGAGGAGTTGGGCAGGCCAGGACATATTTTCCCATTACGCGCCAAAAGCGAAGGGGTAATCCGCCGGGCTGGACATACCGAGGCAGCTATAGATTTGGCGAGAATGGCGGGTTTTGAACCTGCAGGTTGTATTGTAGAAATTCTGAATGAAGATGGCAGTATGGCCCGCTTGCCCGATTTGATTTTGGTGGCCCAAAAATTGGATTTAAAAATCATTTCTATTGAAGATTTAATTAAATACCGTTTGCAACACGAGAGTTTAATTAAACGTGAAATTTCTGTAGAAATGCCTACCAAATATGGAGATTTTGCCTTGGTTGCATACCGCCAAACCAACAATGACCAAGAGCATTTGGCATTGATAAAAGGCGAATGGGAACCCAATGAATCTGTTTTGGTGCGCGTTCACAGCAGTTGCATGACCGGAGACATTTTTGGCAGTTGCCGCTGTGATTGTGGTGAACAATTGCAAACAGCCATGCAAAAAATCAATGAAGAAGGCAAAGGTGCCATTATTTACATGAACCAAGAGGGCAGAGGTATTGGTTTGCTCAATAAATTAAAGGCCTACAAACTTCAAGAACAAGGTTTGGATACAGTAGAAGCCAATGTGCAATTGGGCTTTGGCATGGATGAACGCGACTATGGAGTGGGAGCTCAAATTATCCGAGATTTGGGAATTCAGAAAATGCGTTTAATGAGCAACAATCCCAGAAAACGCACAGGCCTTGTAGGCTACGGACTGGAAATTGTAGAAAATGTGCCCCTACAAACCGTGCCCAATGCGCACAACAAATCGTATTTGGAAACCAAAAAAAGCAAACTGGGCCATAGTTTGTGATCTACAAACTTTAAATATTTTCATTCCATTTTCTGACCCTGAAAGGGTCAAATAACAATAGCCCGTGCGCAGCGCGGGTAAAAGAAATTGAATGATGGGTGTTTGGCGGATTTTTTGCCAGCCTCCTCACCCGTCAGTTTGGTTTACCAACCTGCCACCCTCTCCATAAATGGCGAGGGATATATGGCAATTTTTATGGGCAAAAAATGTGACAAACCCTAAACGTGCACATCTAAAATAAGGGTCCACCAATACCTTTTAGGTGTCTCATAGGATTTTTATTAAATAATCTGATACCTAACCCCTTGCAGGTTTTACCAGACAAATAAACAATACTCGGATTTTGATTTTCATTCCATTTCCTGACCCTTAAAGGGTCAAATAACAATAGCCCGTGCGCCGCGCGGGTAAAAGAAATGGAATGATAGTGTTTGGCGGATTTTTTGCCAGCCTCCTCACCCGTCAGTTTGGTTTACCAACCTGCCACCCTCTCCATAAATGGCGAGGGATATATGGCAATTTTTATGGGCAAAAAATGTGACAAACCCCAAGCGTGCACATCCAAAATAAAGAAGAATCAAGAAATTAATTCTGGTTGTAGGCTACATCAATTGATTAAATTTGCAATTCTATGGCGTTTATAACCGTTAATCCCTCAGAACATCCCATTGCCCAAGTCCACCAATACCTTTTAGGTGCAGTAGGGCCGCGTCCCATATGTTTTGCAAGCACTGTAGACAAAGAGGGCAATCCCAATTTGGCCCCATTTAGCTTTTTCAATGTGTTTAGCGCCAATCCACCCATTGTGGTGTTTGCGCCCAACAACAGCGGCCGCGATGGCACCCCAAAACACACCTGGCTCAATGTAAAAGAAGTGCCAGAGGTGGTGGTGAATATTGTCAATTATAATATGGTGCAACAAATGAATGTTTCAGCAGCACCTTGGGACCGCGGTGTGAGTGAATTTGAAAAAGCCGGATTCACCCCTGTCGCATCCGATTTTATTCAACCCTTTAGGGTGGCTGAAAGTCCGGTACAAATGGAGTGTAAGGTAATCAATACCATAGAACTGGGACAAGGTGGGGGTGCTGGAAACTTGGTAATAGCAGAGGTGATTCGCATGCACATTTCAGAAGATGTTTTAAATGAAGAAGGCAAAATAGACCCGCGCAAAATGGATTTGGTGGCCCGCATGGGAGGCGCTTGGTACTGCCATGCAACAGCTGAAAGCATGTTTCAATTGCCACAGCCCATGCAAAAAACCATCGGTTTTGATGCATTGCCAGCTGCAGTAAAAAACAGCACAATTTTATCGGCAAATGATATAGGGAAAATGGCAGCATTATTGGAATTTCCGCATGAAGAACTCATAGCGGGAACCAAGGCCTTACATGGGAATACAGACCCAGAAAATGCCGCAATTGATTTAATTTCTCAAGGCAAAATAGCCGAAGCATTGGCGCTTTTTTTATAAAAACAAAAAGCCATTTTCATGGCCTTTTGTTCACATAAAAAAGAAACGTTTATTGAAATTGAATATGAAAATATAAGGCTATTATTTTTTCCCTTTAGAACGCATGATATAAGCATCAGAACGGCCTTGCTTTAACATCACTTTTTTCTCGTAATCTGTTTTGGAATTAAAAGTGGTGTTGTTAAATTTTTGGGTATGGAACGATTTTACCACTGTAGTATTGGTAAAAAAGGTGGTAGAATCTGAAACAAAGCCCCTGAAATTGGCTGAATAAATGGTATCGAGCAATTTATTGGCTTCTGCTTGTCGGCCGCTTTCCATATTCTTCATTGCGGCTTCCAAAATATCGTTTAGATCATAAGCCTGTACCGCATTCCACACATGTTTGTTTCTACTGCTGAGCACCTCTTCTTTGTTTTGGTTAAAACGGGTTGTAAATTCTTTATTGTATTGATTTTCTTTACCTGAATTCACATCTAAATAGCTGATTTTAGCAGTAAATGCGAGTGCAGAGGCTGCCAAATTTTTAATTTTTAATTTGATCATAATGGCTTTTGTTTCTTGTGCCACAACGCTTCCAGCATCTACAATCAATTCCCCATTTTCTATTTTATAAGAAGCGCCATATACCTTTTCTACATCCAAAAACAATTCAGGAAGAGGAATTTTTATTTGAATATTTTGGGCAACGGTATTCATTAAACCTTGCAATTCTGCCGACAATTTATTGGGTATTTCATCGGCATTACCAATAAAATAATAATTCCCATTTCCGTACTCCGCCAGGTGGGTCATGAGTTGTTCGTTGTAGTCGGCACCAATACCGAAAGTACTTAGGGAAATGCCTGTTTCATCCAATTTGTTTTTTGCAATTTTTTGTATGGCTTCATTCGAAGAAATACCAGTGTTGGCGAGTCCGTCTGAGAATAAAATTACCCGGTTGATATGGTCTTTATTGAAATGGGTTTTTGCCTGATTAAAGCCTTCCAGCATTCCCCCACATAGATTGGTACTGCCACGTGCTGTTAATTTCTCTATTTCTTTAATAATGGAAGATCTGTTTTCGCCAATGGTAGTGCTGTAAACGGGAGTAGCAATAACATCGTCATAATCCACCAAGGCAAAATGGTCGCCGATGTATAAATTTTGAACCAGAATTTTGGCAGCTTTTAGTGCATATTCCATTTTGGTGCCACTCATAGAGCCGCTTCTATCGATAACCAGGGCAATGTTCAGGGGTTTTCTTGTAGGGTTATCAAGGGGTTTGCCCCCATTTAATTCCGTGTACAGGTATACATATTTTTGGTTGGCATCGAACTGACTGTTGTCAGTTTCCCAGCTAAAATTGAATGTAGAATCCCCAGCAAATATGGGCATTTCTTTGGATTGCTTTTCTTGGGTAAAGGCGAGCAAACCCATACCCATAAGAACAACAGCTGAAGGCAATAGCAACTTTTTCATGGTTTTTTATTTCAAATAACGAAACCATTTTCATGCTTATTTATGGGTTTGTGTGTATGTGCGGGTTGGGTGTGTGAACTTGCAGTTGACAGTTTAAAGTTGACAGTTTATAGTTAGGGAACAGGGATTAGAGAAAAGGGATTAGGGGAGTTACTAGTTTATAGTTATTAGTTAGGAGTTAGAAGTGAAGAGTAGATATAAGTTTATAGTTGAGAGTTTATAGTTAATAGTTAGGAAACAGGGATTAGGGAAAAGGGATTAGGGGAGTTAATAATTTTTCGATGCCTGAATAAGGTGCATGCAGGTGAACCTGAAAGGGTGGATTGGGAGTAAAGAGTAGAATTGGAGGTAAATGAAAATAAGTGTTGGTTTAGAACAACCTTTTTTGCCTTGTGGTTTAGTATTACGCCAATAGGCGTTTTACGGCGTCGCTAATGACTTTGCCATCGGCATTGGTGCCGAGTTCTTTCATGGCTACAGGCATTACTTTGCCCATGTCTTTCATGCCTTGTGCACCGCTGCTGCTGATGATGTTGCGTATGGCAGCTTCTACTTCTTCTATTCCCATTTGGGCAGGCAAAAAGCCATCAATTACGGTCAATTCTTCTTCTTCTTTTTCAGCCAAATCTACACGTCCTTGTTGGCGAAACACATCAATACTGTCGCGGCGCTGCTTGGCCATTTTTTGTAAAGCTTTAATGCACATGTCATCGGTTACATCGCCTCCACCTTCTGATGTGGCCAAAAGCAAAAATGCACTTTTAATATTCCTTAAAGCCCTTAACCGCGTTTCATCACGGCTTTTCATGGCCTCTTTAATTCCGTCGTTTACAATGGTTACCAAAGACATGGTGCAAAGATAACAGGGAAATGGGAATATGCAGCCTATAGACATCATACGGTGTTGTTGAATGATGAACTTGCTGGATTTTGGAGATTGTACAATGGGTTTGTCACATATTTTGCCAAAAATCAAATGCCGCTTATCCCTCTCCACTAATGGAGAGGGTGGCAGGTTGGTACTCCAAACTGACGGGTGAGGATGCTAGCGCAGCAAAATATCCGCCAAACACCTCCTGTAGCATTTCGTTGTTAATGAATGAAGAACCCCTCTGGGGTTCGGTATCTGCGTTTCATTGGTGATGCTAATAAGACTCCGGAGGAGTCATTCACTTTTGTGTAGCGTTTTTTTTTGGGTATTTCAGGGGTTGTTACTTACCTAAATGAAGAACCCCTCCGGGGTTTGGTATCTGCGGTTCTTTGGTGATGCTAATAAGACTCCGGAGGAGTCATTCACTTAATAGCAGATTGCAACGAAATGCGCCAACCCCAGCTGGGTTGTTCAATTAGGCATTGAATGGATGTTGTGAATGGTAAATGGAAATAAATAAGGTAAAGGGACCCGTAGTTGCCGAAATAATCCTAAAATGGATGTACATGAGCATCAAATATTGGACATCTTCTAATTGGGAAATGCAATAGACTACGTTTACTTATAGATCACCAACACTACCGGTTTTTCTTGTTCCTGTATCATGCTGTCTACCCAGGCGAAGCTTTCTTTGGCTAACATGGGACAGCCGGCGCTGAAGTAGTTGGGACTGCCATATTCCTCCGTGGTTTGGTCGCGGTAGGCATGCAGTACAATGGCGCGCTTGAGTGCATTATCATTGGTATGGTCTAGACCGTGAAGCCTATAGCCTTTGCCATAGTTTCCCATGTAGCTGTCGCCAATGCGGTATTTGCCCTCAGAGGTGCAACTGCTGCCGCTTACGTTGCTTAAAACGGCATTGTCTATGGTGCTTCCACCGCCGCTTCCGTGGGCCACCAAAAAGCTGTTCAACAATTTTTTATTGTCGGGATTTACCGCATAAAAACGTTTTACATTCATGTTTAAATCCATGTCGGCAACAAACAAAAGGCTAGTGCTGTAGCCGTTTTCATCTAGCCATGGACGCATGCTGTCGATGTAATTTTGCGCTTTTTTTGCACTTAAACTTTTGTGGAATTTATCGGCAATTTTTTGGTCGTAAGATGATTTGTGAGCACTTTTATCGGCATGAATAAGCCCAATGCTAACAAGCGTTAGCGCAAGCAGGGCAACCGGTAAGTAAATGTTCACGAAGCGTCTCATAATATTTTTATAACGACAAATTTTTGGTTTTCTTGTGTTACATGAAATAATA
>JADYZD010000206.1 GCA_020853295.1 Bacteroidia bacterium
ATTTTAATTGGATTGAAAAAAAATTGTATTTATACCAGGCTCTGGCAAAGAACTACAAAGCAGCAAAACGATTTAAAGAGCTCAGTGAAGTCCAGGAAATTGTGATATTATTTACGGATTCTATTCAGAAAGAACATTACATCAAAGTTTCTGCCGATGCGGCAACACAATACGAAACAGAAAAAAAGGAGTTGACCATTAAGAACCAACAATTGGATTTGAAACTGTCAAGGGTTTACATCACAGCGTTGCTTGCCATGATATTGTTGGGGATACCACTGGTGTTTTATGGGGTTAGGAAGTTAAAAAATCGACAAAAACGCAAATTGAATACAGAAATTGAGAATGAAAGGCGCAGAATTTCAAACGACTTACACGACGGGGTTGGTGCTTATGCTTCGAGTTTGTATACCGGAATTAGCAGCTTGGAATCAGCAGCCCAAGAAAGCAAGGTAGCAAATCTAAAAGGCACCGCTGTAGAGCTCATTGAGAAACTGAACCAAACAGTATGGGTGTTGGATATGGAAAGCATTGCTGTGCGTGATTTGTTTGATAAATACAAAAATTGGTTTTTAAAAATAATTCCCAATTATGAGGGAATGAATTACGAATTTCAAGATGATATTGCCAACAATAGAACCATTAAACCGCAAGATGCACTGGACTTGCTAAATATGTTGCAAGAAATGACGAACAATGCATTAAAACACAGTGGTGGCAATGAAATCCGGTGCAATTTTAATAGTGATTTAAATTCTTTTAATATAGAATTTTCTGATAATGGCAAAGGTTTTGATATCAATGCTGTTGAAAAAGGGAATGGTCTAAACAACCTCAAAAAGAGGGCCGATAAACTAGGAGGAAAATTAGAAATAAAAAGAACTGAATTCGGCACGAAAATCAGTTTTCAAATTATTTTTAAATGAGTGGGGGTACGAAAATAAACAATGGGGTAATTACATAGCTTTATGTTTTGTTTTAATCGTAATTCAGAAGAAAATCAGCGTTTGGCCCCATCATTACTTCAAAATGATGAGAGCCATATTCCCAACTTGTGAATCCATTTTATTGAGTGTATCGCCTTATTTTAACCTTTTTACATCTTGAAATGAACACTTGCATGCTTTAATATGAAAGTTGGCGGAATTTTCTATTCCTAAAAAATACATTCCATTCCTAAAACCGAAAATACTGGGAACAGAAGATAATTTTAACATTGCAGCATGAAACGAATGAAAAATATCAAATTCTTAATTCTAATCACCCTTTCAGGACTGTTTGCTCAGGCGTCAAGTGGCCAAAAAGCAGAATATGTGAATTTTGTTGGCTCCGGATTGCAAATCTCTGATGGCAACCTAGTATTCAATGAGAATGCTACATTTAAAGTGCTGGATAAATTGGTATTGAACAAGAAAGACACTAAGAAAACCTATAAAATTAAAATAGTTTTAAGTGGGGTAGAGGGAAATGGAAATGGGTTTAAGACAACTTTAAATTTTGACTACAATCCCAATTCGTCTTCAAATGGAGTAGAAGTGTCTATAAAAGCTACTCCTAAAAATCAAATAAGGATAGAAAGTGTAGCCCATTTTATTGATGACTTTCAAGGAGAAACGGGCTACTTTAAAATAGATGATAATGATAAGAGTGATTTTGCGGTTTTGCTGAATGGAATTAGCAAACCAGCTACTTCAGGTACTTGCAGATATGGGCAGTGTTGGTGCTTTGCATCAGTCACTGGTAGCAGTGGGAAACTGATTGAATTGGACAGTGCAAAAATTACCCAAACATTGAGTACGGATAATACAGATAAACAAACCTATTTGGATGTGACTTTGCAGATAAACAATGCCGTTCAAAGCAAAGCTGCACCCACCCTTGCTCAATTGGTTGCTTGGGGAGAAATAGCCGCAACCATGACAGCAGAAATAGCAGGAAAACCCATTAAATGGAACTATGTAGGTGGGGGAATTACCTCATGGGATGATTGGGAAGAGCCAATTTACAGAGTGAATGTTACAGGAATTTCAGTAGTGAAACTTGAAAACCTTGTATTCTTAATTGAACCCATAAAAGGTTCGCATTTTGGAATCTCCAGTGCCACATTGATGCTAAGAGATGGAGTTGGGTACAAAAAACCCACCTCAAATAATTTTAAATGGACAGAGGCTTGGGTAGTGGAACAGAAATACCACCTATGCGCTGCAACGGAATTGAAGGCCTCGTTTATGAACTATTCTGAGGATACCAAAAACACAGCAGTTCAAATTGGAATTAATAAATCCGCAGCTGGTGATGTTACTATTTTAGAAAAAATGTTGAGCACCCGTAAAGTTACCAGCTATGCAGTAGTCACCTGGCAAGCGGGTGATGAAAAACCTGTGTCACATACCATAAATGCAAAACAAACCAAAGATGGTAATTGGCAATACAGCGACCAAATTGCAAAAGCCAAGGAGGGAACACCTCAGTTTGGAATGATTGCATTAGATATGTTTTTTGTTACTGCTTGTAAGGATACATTTAAATTCAGCAGTTTGTTTAAAGAAAAATTGAGTGACAAAAAGGATTGGGATTATAAAATAAAAATGAGCCCAGTTGCCATTGATAATCCAATATTTCAAGGTGCAGGAAATGGGTCTACCAATATTCTAGCACTCACTATTCCAGCAAGCAATATTGTTATTTCAGGTGGAAATGTGGTTTTTAAAGACAATGCCCAGTTTAGTATGTTGTTAAGCAATACAAGCAATGGCACATTGGATACTAGCAATATCAGTTCTGCTTCAGTAGCCATGACAATGGAAGAGGGTGATGGCAGGGTGTTCTATCATTGGGGCTCTGTAGTTTCTACTTCTAATCCCAAAATAAATACCAATTTTGATACCGCAAAATATGGTGAATTAACTTTACAGAATATAGAAATTAGGATGGTGAATGACAATTTTGATACCCTAATTTATCAATTCAATCTTTCTAAAGAAATAGGCAAATATGGCTTGAGTTTGGACAGCAGAAACTATGTTTTTATATTGAAAAAAACGGATAGAATTAAATATTACAATCCTTGCAATACCAAGTATAAATTAAAAGAGATAGAGTACTCTGAAACCAGTGTTTCGGGTATTTATTCTCTGCAACTCAGTTTTCAATTTGAAAAAAACAGCGACGTGCCCAATGCAACTGCCATGGTTGTTGAGATTAAAGATTGCAGTGGAAATTCTCAATATGTAAGCATTACTTTAAAATACAATAGCAGCACTGGCTTCTATACAGGAGGAGTGAATTTAAGTATTTTAAATAAGTGTTCTTATACATTTCATTACGCAGAAATTGCTGCATACAATGTGTGCAAAGACAAGACAGTTTGGTCTATAGATGCAACCAAAGCCAAAGGAAATGGTAGCGGCACAAAAACTGCGAGTTCACAAGTGAGTGCAAGACCGCAATTGCTATAAATCTAAAATATTTTAAATGTGGCAGTAATTTTCACATTAAGGTGTTTTTATATAGAGAAATCTTGAATTGGCCTTGGATTTATTGAGGTGTACTTTTGGATGCCGAATCAAGACGAGATTTTGGGGCAAGTTACATTGAGCAATCAGTATCACTATACTCCAAATTAAGTACTTGCCTTAACTGTTTATTCCCTTAATTTTGAATAAACAAGTGGAGCCCAAGTACCG
>JADYZD010000207.1 GCA_020853295.1 Bacteroidia bacterium
AACAGTAAAATTAGAAATTACCAATTCTGATTTTGAAGGAGATTATACATTTGTGGTATTTCCATTATTGCGCTTCAGCAAGAAAAAACCTGAAGAAACTGCAGAAGATATAGGCAATAAACTGCTTGACATGAACTTGCCCCTTGCAGGTTTTAATGTAGTTAAAGGATTTTTAAACTTGGTAATTCAATCTGATTTTTGGGCTGCATTTTTACAGCAAGAATGGAAAAATGCGCAATTTGGTGCAGGTGACAAAAAATCGCAAAAGGTTATGGTGGAATACTCATCACCCAATACCAACAAACCTTTGCATCTTGGACACATACGCAATATTCTACTGGGTTATAGCCTGGCCGAAATCATGAATGCATCGGGCTATGATGTAACCAAAGCCAATTTGATCAATGACAGGGGCATTCACATTTGCAAAAGCATGCTGGCTTGGAAACTTTTTGGCGGAGGAGAAACCCCCGAAAAAAGTGGTCTAAAAGGCGATCATTTGGTAGGGAAATATTATGTAGAATTTGATAAAAAATATAAAGCTCAAATTGCAGAACGCATTCAAAATGGAATAGAAGAAAAGGAAGCCGAAAAAGAAGCGCCACTCTTAAAAGATGCACAACAAATGCTGTTGCAATGGGAAGCCGGAGAGCCTGATACAATTGAACTTTGGAAAACCATGAACGGTTGGGTTTATGAAGGTTTTGACAAAAGTTATCAGCGTTTGGGGGTGGATTTTGATAAATTTTATTACGAAAGTGACACCTATAAATTGGGCAAAGATTTAATTCAAGAAGGATTAGAAAAAGGTGTTTTTTATACGAAAGATGACGGCAGTATTTGGATCAATTTAACTGATGATGGGCTGGATGAAAAATTGGTTTTAAGGAAAGACGGCACTTCGGTATACATTACCCAAGACATTGGTACTGCTGATAAAAAAGCTGAAGAATTTAATTTAGATAAAAGCATTTATGTGGTGGGCAATGAACAAGATTACCATTTTAAAGTTTTGTTTTTAATTATGAAAAAATTGGGCAGAAAATATGCTGATGGCATGTACCATTTAAGTTATGGAATGGTGGATTTGCCCAGTGGAAAAATGAAGAGCAGAGAAGGCACAGTGGTGGATGCAGATGATTTAATGGACGAGATGTACAGCACTGCCAAAGCCAAAACCATGGAATTGGGAAAAACAGAAAACCTCTCAGCAGTTGAATTGGAAAAATTGTATGAAAATTTGGGATTGGCTGCATTAAAATTTTACATATTAAAAGTAGATCCCAAAAAGCGCATGTTGTTTAATCCTGAGGACAGCATCGATTTTCAAGGGGATACAGGTCCTTTTGTTTTGTATACCAATGCGCGCATTCAATCCATATTAAAACAAGCAGGAGATTCATGGAAAGAGGAAACCGCGGTTGCTGAACTGCATGTTTTTGAAAAAAATGTACTGGAAGTATTATACAGATATCCTTCTGAATTGGAGGCTGCCTGCAAATCATATTCACCAGCTGTGATGTGCCATTACCTGCTGGAATTGGCAAAAGCGTTTAACAGGTTGTACAATGAATTGCCCATGTTAAAAGAAACGGATTTGGGCAAAAAGAGCAACCGTTTAAAAATTGCAGCATTTACTTCATCTACCATAAAATCAGGGTTGAGATTATTGGGCATTCAGGCTGTTGACCGCATGTAACGGTATACAATTAAACTTACAATTCTCATTTGCTGGGCAACATTGGCCCATTCCTTTGGTCAAATAAATAGGTTTTGAAGTAAAATTCTATTTTGAATTTCAATTCAAACTGTTAAATTTGATAAAGCAACGTTTAAACCTATGATTAAAAAATACTTTACTGCAATTGTATTTGCCAGCATTTGCTATGTTTCAACTGCCCAAATACAAAATCCTACTCTATCCAATTTGTCTTTGGACAAACGCACCGGATTGCCTAGGTATGCTGAGTTTTCGGCACCGAGTGGGTTTACCGAGGTTGCTTTTTTGGATTGGTTCATGAAAAAATACCAATTCAAACCAGGAGTAACTTTCGAAATTCTAAGAACGGATGTTGACGATATTGGGTTTACCCATTCAAGGTACAAGCAGTACTATAAAGGTATTGAGGTGTTGCATAGCATGCTCATTTTACATAGTAAGAATGGGTATGTTGAATCTTTTAATGGTGATTATTTTAACAATTTTTCGGACAATGCCTTCAGTATCGATTCAGATATGGCTAGGACTATCGCCTTAAGTTCTTACGGTTCAGGTGTAATTGGGAAATGGGAGATAGCGGCAGAAGAAAAGTTTATACAACAATTAAAAAATGACTCCCATGCTACTTGGTTTCCCAAAATAGCCACGGAATACTATGCGTATCCAGAATACTATGATGGCAAACTGCCTTTGGTACCTTGCTATTCATTCGATATTGCGTTGAGTGATCCTCATGTTTACCAGCAAGTATTGGTGGATGCTGTGGGTAAAAAAGTGTACAGAACCATCCCTTTAGAGGTACATACAGACTCAGCAGGCAAGGCTGTAACTGTTTACGAAGGTACTAAAAATATTGTGGCGGATTTTGTGACAACCAATAGTTTTAGGTTAAGAGAATCCGGTGCAAGAAAAGTAGAAACCTACAAAGGCAGCACTGGTGTTGATTATACTGATGGCGACAATTTTTGGAATAACGGCACTGATAAAATTGCTGGAGATATTCATTACGGCGCCGAGCTGGTAAGTGATTTTTTAAAGGTGAATTTCAATACAAACAGTTACGACAATAAAGGTGGTGCTTTGGTTGCTGTATCAAGTGGTGGCTCAGGGAATGCTTTTTGGAATTTAGGGAGCAATTTTGCCACATTTTTAGTAGGCTCTTCTGGTTCTGTTGGCCCTTGTGCGTCAATTGATGTAGTTGGACATGAATTTGGCCATGGAGTAGCCGATGAAATTGCAGGTTTGGTATATTCCGGTGAAGCCTGTGCTTTGCATGAAAGTTTTGCTGATATCAGCGGGCACAATGCAGAATGGCAAAATGACAGCACAAAAGCAAACTGGTATATTGGGGAAAAGGTATGGTCTTCAACCAATGGCATTAGGTACATGCGCGACCCGTTTGTATTTAACAATCCCAAGGCTTATGGAGGTCAGTTTTTCCCCCAAGGTTGCCATGGCAGCGGTGGTGTTCAAAATTACTGGTTCTACATACAGGTAGCTGGGGATACAGCGAAAAACGAATTTAGTTACAGTTATTCACTACCTGGTATGGGCCATAAAAAAGCGAATGCAATACTTTACAGAAGCATGTTTTACTATATGGTTCCCAACGGTTTATTCTCAGATCAATATATGGGCACCTTAAAGGCTGCCAAAGATTTATATGGCAGTTGTTCATATGAGTTAGAACATACCTATAAAGCTTGGAAAGCTGTAAATGTTGAAGATACTTCAGTAAAAACTGTAGATTTATCGCATGGTATTAAAGCACCTACCTTAATTTGCAACGGTGCACCAGTAACCTCCACACTAAATTCTTTTGGTGATGTAAGCAGAAAAACCTTTTGGCAAATAGGCAACACAGATACTACTTCTAAACGCAGTTTTGCATACTCTTTTAATAAAACAGGCAAGTACCATATTAAATTAACCACTACTACATGCGGAAAATCCTTTGTTGATAGCATGTATATCATGATCAATTACAGTCCTAAGCCCCTATTTAAAGTGCCATTTGACACTTCTTGTGCGAGTAAAGCCCAAGTAACAATTACAAACAACACAATTAATGCAGACAAAATAATTCCATTAAAATATTCTTGGTATGTAAATCCAGGGGCTCTTTCTGATACAAACAAACACTTAAAAACCAGTTTTCCAGATGCTATGGATTATGAAATTCAATTAAAAGCTTACTATGAAGGTGGTTGTTGGAGTGTGACAAAAAAATTGGTAACACTTTTGGAAGCCCCAAAGCCCAAATTTACAGTAGTTAGGGATGTGTGTGAAAACAGGGCTATATTGGTTAGAAATAATACAGATACGACCAATAAAAAATTGGATTTTGAATGGATTTTTCCTGATAATACTGTTTTCAAAGGATTTGAACCGAAGACAAAAAGCTTAAATACCTACGGTAATTATAAAATCATTTTAAAAGGTATTTTCCCATTTGGTGGTTGTTCAGATACCGTACAGCGAAATATAAAAATATTGCCAAATCCAAAACCGGATTTCACATTTAAAAACAATTGTCAAGGCTTACAAATGTCGGTTTATGGCGCTGGTAGCAGCACAGCACCCAAACAATGGAATCAGTGGCATTTGGGAACATACAACCCCATTAATAAGGACAGCTTGGCATTTGCTGCTTTGGATTCTGCATCAAGGACTGTAGGCTACACTTTAGGCGATTCTGCAGGTTGCTTTGCTACCACATATAAAACTATAATTTTGGAAAAACTCTCCGCCCAAATGCAGGTAGATAAGGTGTGTTTTGGAGAGAGCA
>JADYZD010000208.1 GCA_020853295.1 Bacteroidia bacterium
CGACAGATTGTACGACTATTGTGTAATCCGCTTGAACCGCAGAACCGACCGCAAACCATACAAATTCCGCACAGGTGGAGCTGTAACTTTTGATGATATGGTGGCCATGATTGGTTCTCCAAGTGGTTTGCCCTTGAAAGTGGCCGACAGTGCACACGTGACCAATAACGAAGACTATACTACCTCTTTCCTAACAGACTTAGATGCATTCCACGGTAACTCTGGCGGACCTGTATTTAACCTTTATGGATTTATTGAAGGTATATTGGTTCGCGGTCCTGGAAATGACTACCATGTAGATGAAGAGTCTGGCACTATTAAACAAGACAGCCGTTACGACTTGTACTACTACTTTGGATTGCAAGCAGAAACTGGAAATGGTGTACACAGAATTACCCATATTCCTTGGAACCTTTTGGTAACCAGCGTATACAGAAACATTGAAGTAGCTGCGATGGACAACAATTTGGATGAATTTAAAGAGTGGATTATCTACACTTGGATTTGGAAAAAAGAAAATGAATTGCCTGGTAAAGAGAACATTCTTGCTCAGGTTGCCAAATATGGCCGCGAAGACATGTTGAATGAAGTGATTGGTACACCTGCGGTAAACGTAAATACCAAAGACATGTATGGTTCTTATTTGGTGCACATTTTGGCTGAGAAAAACCTTGCCAGCAGCATTGCAAAAGCTGCAGCAGTTGAAGGATTCGACATCAATGCACGCAACTCTTACAACGAAACAGCACTTATGGTAGCTGCAAGAAACGGAAGTTTGGCTGCTGTGAATGCCTTAATCAGCGCAGGAGCAAATGTTAAAGCCACCAACTCTGCAGGTAAAACTGCACGTTCTTTGGCCAAATCTGCCAAACAAAAAGAAATTGCCAAGATTTTGAAAAAAGCTGAAAAAGCCAGCAAATAAAAAAGACTTTTTTTGAAAAAAAGCCCGCGCCAATGGCGCGGGCTTTTTTTTGTGTCAATCCCATTTGCCGTTGTACTTTTGCCCTTGAAAATGATACTCAATGCCAAGCATTTAGAACAATGGGTTTCTTCCATTTTTCAACATAAAGGATTTTCAGAAACGGATGCCAATACTGCTGCCAATGTTTTGATTACTGCCGATTTGCGCGGAATCGACAGCCATGGTGTGGCCAGACTTAGCGGTTATTTGCGTCTTATAGATAAAGGCAGAATCAATCCGAAACCCAATATAAAAATCATCCGCGAAACACCATCTACAGGCACCATCGATGCCGATGCCGCTGTTGGATTGGTCTCGGCTGAATATGCCATGAAATTGGCCATAGAAAAAGCGAACAACTGCGGCTCGGGCTGGATTGCCATTAAAAACAGCAACCATTTTGGAATTGCGGCCAAACACAGCATGATGGCCTTGGAACACAACATGATTGGTTTTTCTGTAACCAATGCAAGTCCGCTGGTAACTCCAGCCCTTGGGGCAGAAAGAATGTTGGGCACAAACCCCATTTGTGTTGCCATACCCGCAGGGCAAGAACCCGCTTTTGTATTGGATATGGCCACCTCTGCTGCCAGTAATGGCAAACTTGAAATTGCAGAACGCACAAATAAATCGATTCCTGAAGGATTGTTAATTCAAAAAGATGGAACCACTTCTACAAATCCGGCAGAATTAAAAAATGGAGGCATGGTGCTTACACTCGGTAGCGACATGGACCATGGCAGCTATAAAGGTTATGGTCTCAGTGCAGTTGTTGATATCCTTAGTGGGGTGCTTTCGGGTGCCAATTTCGGACCATGGGTACCGCCATTTGTATCGTTTTTAGATCCACTGCCCAATTTACCGGGCTTGGGCATCGGTCATTTCGTAGGTGCGTGGCGCATTGATGGTTTCCGCGAAATTGACGAATTTAAATCGACTATGGATTTGTGGATTCAGCGTTTTAGACAAACCCAGCCCCTGAATGCGGAACATCCAGTGAAAATTCCTGGCGACTATGAACGCGAAGAAACCGAAAGAAGAAAAATCAATGGAATTCCTTTGGTTGAAAAAGTAGTGGAAGACCTTGTGAATATTTCCAAAGAATGCAACATTCCTTTACCCAATAGTTTATGAAAAATCCAAAAATAAAATTGGTAGTATTTATTGTATTTCTCTTGCTGGTTATCGGCGGTGGTTATGGTTTAAGTACCTTAATTGGGAGAAACAGCATTAAGAAAACAGGTTTTAAAACCGAGCACAATCCAAACTATATCGACAGTATGGTGCGCGCAAAAAAAGGGCATTAAAAAAGAGGGCGGCCTTCGGCCGCCCTCTTTTTGCATTCAATCAATTTCTTTAAGCCAGCATTTCTTTAATCAATGCCTCCATATATGGCTTGTCTGTCAATTTAGATTCCAAACCACCATTAATGATATGGGCCAACAATTTGTCATTTTTAGCACCCATGTCAAAAGCATATTTGTAAGGACTGGTTTGGAAAGTCACCAATTCGTATTGGCTTTTAAACAATTCTGGATACAATTCAGTCAACTCATGCTCTACATGTTTCTTGTGCAAAAATTCAGGTGTTCCTACCAAATCCCGCATTTCAATAAAATTGTTCACTGCCAAGGTAGCAATTGCATCCGCATTCGGTTTCCTTGATTTTTGATAGGCATCCAATACCAATCCCCAATCGCCATTGAATTCTTCAATAAATTCATCCAGCACAATGCAATCTTCAAAAGAACAGTTCATCCCTTGTCCGTAAAAAGGCACTACTGCATGCGCGCTATCTCCCAGCAAGGCAGTACGGTTGTGTACCCAAGGATAACAACGAATAGTGGCCAAATGCCCAATGGGATTTTCGAAAAAATCCTTGGTCAATCCGGGCATCAAGGGCACTGCGTCTGGAAATTGTTTGTTAAACAATTCTTGCACCTGAGCCGGGGTATGCAAATCATCAAAACCAGGTTCACCTTCATAAGGCATAAACAAAGTACAGGTAAAATTACCCCCTGGATTGGGAAGAGCAATCATCATAAAACTCTTTCTGGGCCAAATGTGCAAACAGTTTTTATTTATTGGAAAATCACCACTTTCTGCTGGGGTTATCTCCAATTCTTTATACCCGTGGTTCTCATAAGTTTGTGAGTAGGTAAACCTACTGGTGCGCATAAAAGCATCCCTCACCGCGCTGAAAGCCCCGTCGGTTCCAATAACGACATCAGCCTTATCCTCAATTTCGGTTCCATGTGCTGTTTGGTACCGGGTAATTCCAGTGTCCAAATCCGCAAAAGTGCACTTGGTATCAAAAAATAAATGAATGTTGGGGTACTCATCCGCAAGCTGCAGCAAACGAATATTCAATCCTCCCCTGCTCACAGAATTGATGGCCTCACCATCTTTTCCATAAGGTTGGTACGACAAATTTCCATTGATATCATGCATCATCCTCCCGGTCATAGGTATAGCTATATTCAGAACTTCTTTATCTAATCCTACTTTAGCCAAGGCCCTTAAACCCCTGTTGGATAATGCCAAATTGATACTGCGGCCACCTTCATAATTCCCTCCCCGCATATCTCCTCTGCGTTCATACATATACACTTCATACCCACGGCGGGCCAAAAAAACAGCCATTAAACTGCCTGATAGACCGCCACCTACTAAGGTTACTTTTTCTGCCATAATACCGCAAAAATAAGCAACTCAGTCTTTGGAATATTTCTAAAAAACACCTCAATTTGCATTTCTGTTTCCGCCATTTAAAGTTCCGGGTATTTTATTCAGGTTATTTCCAAATTTGGAATGGCATGTGGCTACCACAGAAAAAGTTGTGTTTATCACTTTTGATGATGGTCCGCACCCGATAATTACTCCCTGGGTTCAAAAAGAATTGCAAAAATTTCGGGCAAAAGCCACCTTTTTTTGTGTGGGAGAAAATGCCCAAAAATTTCCCGCCGTTTTGGATTCATTGCAAAAAGATGGACACAAACTCGGCAACCACACACACAACCACCTAAAAGGATGGAATACCGCCGATTTGGGATATGTAAAAAATATTCTAAAAGCAAAAGTCTATGTTCCCTCAAATTTGTTTCGCCCTCCATATGGAAGAATTACTCCCAGACAAGTGAGTTTGTTAAAGGCGGCTGGATTTAAAATTGTCATGTGGTCTTTGTTGAGTTGCGATTATTTAAAAAAC
>JADYZD010000209.1 GCA_020853295.1 Bacteroidia bacterium
ACCAAGAAAACATTTCGCCATCCACCAATTTCACATCCACTCCGGGGCAACTCAATTTCAATTCCTCCAAGTGTTTTGTGGCAAATGGATAGGGTTCTGAGCTTAAAAAAACCATATCGGGTTTCAAACTTTGAATACCGTCGACACTGAGTTCTGGGTAACGCGAATCCGGTTCTGCGATGGCATTATTAAATCCTGCTTCATGCAGCATGGCATTGATAAAAGTGCGTTTTCCAGCAGCCATATAAGGTTCTCGCCAGATGAGGTACAATACCTTTTTATTCGCTATTTTTTTATTCGATTGCAGCGATACAAATGCCGATTGGATTTCGCTTACCAATTCATTGGCTTTGGCCTCCACATCCAGCATTTGGCCTATAGAGGTCACCATATTTAATGCATCATTCACATTATAAATATCACTGATCCACACAGGAAATTCTGCTGCCAAAGTTTCAATTTGTTCCTGGTCGTTTTCTTCTTTATTGGCAACAATAAGATCAGGTTTTAGTGCCCTTATTTTATGGAGCTGGAGTTTTTTTGTACCCCCAATTTTATATGCAGATTTAAAGGTATTTTGTGGGTGCACACAAAACACAGTTCGGCCTACAATGCGGTGTTCCAGTCCCAAATCTGCAATTAATTCTGTTTGTGAAGGCACTACAGAAACTATCCTTTCTGGAATTTTTTCCAGCACAATATTTCGCCCAAGTTGGTCGGTAAAATCCATTACAAACAATCAATCTGAAACTATTTTCCGTCTAAAATAATGGGTGAATTTCCTTTGCCCATAATAATTACTTTGGCATTGGGAGATTTGGCAATTTCGAGTTGTGCTTTAATGGCTTCGTATTGCAATTGTTGGTCGGTAAGCCCAGTATTGATAATTCTTTGGTAATCGGCAATACCCTGTGCTTCTACCCTTTTGCGTTCGGCTTCTTGTTTTTCTTTTTGCAACACAAATTGCATTTTTTGGGCATCTTGTTCTGCACTAATTTTTTCTTCAATGCTTTTTCTCACCGCCGCGGGCAAGGAAATATTTCTAATGAGCAATTGTTCCAAAATCAATCCGCGTTTTTTAAAATCGCTTTCTATGCTGTTGTAAATTCGGGTTTGAAACTCATCTCTGCGGGTGGAATAAAGGGCGATTGCCTCATAATACACCGCATTGTCGCGAATTTTGGTTCTGCAAATGGGCCTTACAATTTTATCTTTAAAATCACCACCGATCACTTTTAACAAATTGGGTGTTTCACTGGCAACTACTTTAAAAAGCACCGTTAAATCTATGGTTACTTCCAATCCATCTGCCGTTAGTACCCTTATGGCATCATCACCTTGAACTTCGCCTTCATTGTGCACCCCCGACATGGTATAATTTTGGGTTCTTACATCTATTTGGGTAACATCTAGCAAAGGATTTACGATGTGCAATCCACTTTGTAACGGTGTACTTTGAATGCTACCAAACAGGCTTTTTACGCCCACAAAACCGGCATTAATTTGCCTGAAACTGGACAAGAAAATACCGACCAGAATAACGCCAATGGCTGCTATTCTAAGGGTTTTTGAATATTTGGAAAAATTGGGTAAATTGTTGAAAATCAACGAAATTACAAGGATTATTAATCCCAGTATTAATGAGAGTATCATGGTAAGTCACAATTATGGTTTAAAATTGAATTGCAATGAAAGTTGACGATAAACTGCAGAAATTATCCGTTTCCTAAGGAATTAGGATACCACGTAAAATTCGGGTGAATACAAAACCCCCTTGCCCCTGATGAACATTTTAAATTTTACACGCAATTCACGCACCGTCAATTTTTCATGGATCACAAAAAATATTCTTTGGTAGGGGTAAAATTTGGCCCAAAATGCAGTTTCATTATTTCTGGTTTTTAGTTCTACAAAATCTTGGTTGTTTAAACTCACTTTTACGGCTTGCGTTAGGTTTGTACCCTCAGGATACACAGAAGAATGTGGATCTGCCGCGATGAGCACTACACTATCTACTGGGTCATCAAACTCAGCATCACCACTGGCGCATTTGCAGGCCATTAATTCACCGCCAAGAGAGAAATGCCATTCTTGGGCAATTCGCATGACTTCATTTTCCAAATACATTCCCGATGAATCACCATAAAACACAGAATCAACAGACAATTTGGTGCCCAATTTTTTCAGGCTGATTTGTTTGATACTAAAAACGGCATTCTTTATTTCTGGGCAGCGACAACAAGCTGAAAAAACAGCTGGGGCGGCAAATAGCACCAGTACCAGCGAGAATTTAATTATTTGCTTTTTCATGCATCAACTCAATGCCGAAATTACATCGTATTTGGTAATGATATGCCAATTTCCACCCAAATCCATGACCAATACCGCGCTGTTTTCTCTGTTGATTAAACCAGAAATTTCATCAATAGTGGTATGGGATTTTACAATGGGAAATGGTGCTTGCATTACTGTTTTTACAGGTGTGCCCATTAAAGAGGCATTGAGCAACAATTTGCTGTACAAATGGTGGTCACTCAATGAACCCACAAACTCCCCTGTTTCATTCACTACAGGAATTTGAGAAATATCGTATTTCTGCATTTTGGCAAATGCGTTTTCGCAGGTTTCAGCATCCTTGATGGTAAGTAAGGGCAGGTGGCTGTGGTCTTTTACCAAATCCAGGGCCGACACTTTTGGAGCTGGAGGCAAAAAGCCCCTGTCGCGCATCCAATCGTCGTTAAACATTTTGCCCAAGTAGCGTGTGCCATGGTCGTGAAAAATCACCACCACCACATCGCCTTCTTTGAACTTGTCTTTCATTTGTACTAGTCCGGCAAGCGCTGCACCGGCGCTATTTCCTACAAAAATGCCCTCTTCTCTGGGAATTCTGCGGGTCATAATTGCAGCTTCTTTGTCGGTTACTTTTTCAAAATAATCAATCACATTAAAATCCACATTGGCGGGTAAAAAATCTTCGCCAATTCCCTCTGTGATGTAGGGGTAAATTTCATTTTTATCAAAAATTCCGGTTTCTTTATATTTTTTAAAAACCGAGCCGTAAGTATCAATTCCCAACACTTGAATTTGGGGATTCTTTTCTTTTAGAAATTTGCCAGTTCCGCAAATGGTGCCGCCAGTACCCACACCAACCACCAAATGGGTAACAGTACCATCGGTTTGATCCCAAATTTCTGGTCCGGTTTGTTCATAATGCGCAGTGCTATTGCTCAAATTGTCGTACTGATTGGGTTTCCACGAATTGGGAATTTCGTTCACCAGTCGGCTACTTACACTGTAATAACTGCGAGGATCTTCGGGTTCCACATCAGTTGGGCAAACGATTACATCAGCGCCAAAGGCTTTAAGGGCGTCTACTTTTTCCTTGCTTTGTTTATCGGTAGTGGTAAAAATGCATTTGTATCCTTTTAATACGGCTGCAATGGCTAAACCCATACCGGTATTGCCGCTGGTACCTTCTATAATGGTGCCACCGGGTTTTAGCAGTCCAGATTTTTCGGCATCTTCTATCATTTTCAGCGCCATCCTATCTTTTATAGAATTGCCTGGATTTACAGTTTCTATTTTGGCATACACAGTGCAAGGCAAGCCATGGGTTATTTTATTGAGGCGCACCAAAGGGGTATTGCCGATAGTTTCAAGGATATTGTTGTACACTTTCATGCCAATGCAAAGGTAAACCGAATATGTAAGGGCTGTAATTATGTGTAAAAAAAAGCAGGCCAAAACTTCGTTTTGGCCTGCCCTCTCTAAACTAAAATGCAACCTTATAATGCTTCGATTGCAGCTTCTAACTGAGCCAGAGTGCATGCTGTGGTGCTGGTAAATACCACTTCGGTATCATCGCCAAGTACCACTTCTTGCAAACTCATCTCAAGGTCATTTTCACCTGGACCGGTCTTTTTGTATATGAGCACTTTCAGTGTTTCGCCGGCAGGCAATTGGTATCCTGTGCTGATGCGGTCTTCATCGGTCATCCAATAACACCATGCACAGCAATTGTAGTTTTTAAACAACAACAATGCGGTGCTGTTGGAGTCTACACAACCATTTGGCATTTTGATGCGGAATTTGCTGCACTTGTTTTTAAACTTGCCCCATTCCCTATCGATATTGCAATAGCCAAATTTGAAGTAGTTGAACTGCATGGCATTAAAACCATTTTTAAAACCACCACCTTGTTGAGAATCCCTAACACGGTTCACTTTTGCAGAATCTACTTTTTTCCAATCTACCAAATTGTTGTCTTTGTTTTGGTTGTCGTTGCCATTCCAAAAATCCATAGGATCCATATCCACAACGGTTGAAGGGACTGTAATATTTATGGCGCTTGTAGGATCAAGGGTTAGCTCTTGGCCACCTTGTTTTACCCTAAGTTCAAACATGCCACCACTTTCCAGCAATTGGTCGCCTGAAGTTACCGTAACTCCAGAAAACAGCATATCGGATTTGCTCATAAATTCTGTGAGTTCCACATCTACATTACCAGTAACTTTATTGCCATTTTTATCGAGCAAACTGCTGGCATAAAAGTACACCATGGTTCCTTTAGCACCCGTTACCATTCCACCAGTGGTGATGTTTACGGTAATGGTTTGTTTTTGGGGTGCTTTGTTTTTAAACATATTCAATACGTCTAAGGATTTTGCCTTAACATTATTGCCTGTGTTGGTAATAATTACCTTGTCTTTTTTACAAGATGCGGTGAAGCTGATAATCGCAGCCATTGCGGCTATGGCGATAAATAATTGGTTCTTTTTCATGATGTTATTGGATTAAAATTGAGGACATTTGTAGTAAGCGGGTTTTGCTGATTTTTCCCATTGCCAGAATACTGAAATTCCGGTAAAAACTTGGTTCATGGGTGTATCGTAAATCAGGGTTTGAACTGGATTGTATCTGAGACCAGAAAAAATGCGTGCGTAGATATTTTGGGTACATTTAACTCCCACACCCAACCCAGCAGTAACTTGGAGTCGGTGGTTGGGCCAACGGCTGTCTTGCAAAGCCGCATTGGTGTAGTATTCTTCTCCCCAGCGGCGGTACATGTGTTGCAATCCGCCAAAAGCATAAATTCTTGCGAAATTGCCATTAGAAAGCCAGGCATTGATGGTGGCATTGGTTTGAAACAACCGTAAATCGGCTTTTTGCATTGAAGTGTTTCCCACCGATATATTGGGATTGTAAACTGCCCTAGTAGATAAGAATGACAACTCACCGAAAAGGCGTTTGCCCAAACTTTGCGCTACGGCTAGGCCATATGCTCCGCCGGGGGACTTTTCAAACTGACGAACATCCCTGCCATCTGTACCCATAGTTTGAAGTGCGTTCATTTCCAATTTTGCAGTAATGCCCACTTGAAAAAAAGTTTGGCCATTTGCAAACATGGAAAAGCAATTGAGCAGTATACCGATGAAAACCACCTTCCGATTCATAGTACACTTTTGACGCAACTAAATTGAAACGTTGCCTGAAAGAAAAAATATTTTAGCTGAACCCCTGAAAAATACAGGTGTTTTATTTGCCTAGGGCAATTTTCAAATGTGCCAAATGCTGTTGGCCATGCCATCCATATTGGGCAATTAATTGGGCCAAAGTAAACGTTTTTTGATGTTGAGGGTGAATATAGGTGCGCAACAATAATGCGGGATTTTTAAGGCATTCCAAAAGCAACAAACTCCAACGCTGGTGCAGGGCCACAAGGATAACGTAAGACGATTCATAGTGGAAGGCATAGTCGCTGCCAATGGCCCACTCATTTTCATTATATGGCTTTATGGTTGGGTTATCTTCGGTAAGCACCAATTTGGTTCTAATCCAAGCATTCATATGGCTGTCCGCCAAATGGTGGATGATTTGGGTAACGGTCCAACTTCCAGGTCTGTAGGTTTTTTGAAGGTCTTCTGGCTGAATGTCCTTTACCAATTTGGCCAATTCATTGGGTAATGATTGAATTTGCACCACATATTGCAGCAATTCTTCCAATTCGTAATCGGTTTTGCTGTAATCAAACTTGCCAATGGGATATTTTAAATGTTCCAAGTCCATATTTTAATTGATAATTTCAAAACCAGTCCAGCGGCGCAACACTTCCGGCACCACAATTCCATCTGGAGTTTGGTAATTCTCAAACAGGGCTGCTACAATTCTGGGCAAGGCCAAAGCGCTGCCATTGAGAGAATGGGCCAATTCTGTTTTGCCTTGTTCATTCCTAAACCTACACTTTAATCTGTTGGTTTGAAAACTTTCAAAATTGCTGACAGAACTGCACTCCAACCACATTTTTTGTGCACCACTCCACACTTCCATATCGTAAGTTTTGGAACTGGCAAAGCCCATATCGCCGCCACAGAGCAGCAATACACGGTAGTGCAATCCCAATTTTTGCAACAGACCTTGCACATACAATTGCATGCTTTCCAAGGTGGCATTGCTGGTTTCGGGTTTCACGATTTGAACAATTTCCACTTTATCAAACTGGTGCAGGCGGTTCAATCCGCGAACATGAGCTCCATAACTGCCTGCTTCTCTTCTAAAGCAAGGCGTGTATGCACAATTCTTAATCGGCAATTCACTGTTTTCCAAAATCACATCCCTGTAAATATTGGTAACTGGCACTTCTGCGGTAGGAATCATGTACAAATCATCTTCAGTGATATAGTACATCTGTCCTTCTTTATCAGGCAACTGACCGGTACCAAATCCGCTGGCTTGGTTCACCACTATAGGCGGTTGTATTTCCAAATAGCCTTCTTTCTCTGCTTCATCCAGAAAAAACTGGATCAAAGCCCTTTGGAATTTGGCTCCTTTTCCTTTGTACACTGGAAAACCAGCACCGGCAATTTTCACCCCCAATTCAAAATCGATGAGGTCGTATTTTTTTGCCAATTCCCAATGGGGCAAGGCATTTTCGGCCAATACTGGTTCAGAACCATGCAACAAAATTTGCTTGTTGTCGTTGGCATCTTTACCTGTTGGCACATCCAATTGAGGGGTATTGGGCAGGGAGATAATTAATTCACGCAATTGGGTATCAAAAAGTGCTACGCTGTCTTCGAGTTGTTTGAGGTTTTCTTTAAAACCCGCAACTTGACTCTTCAAGGACTCGGCTTGGTCTTTTTGACCGTTGCGCATAAGGTCTCCAATTTCTTTACTCAGCGCATTCGATTTGCTTTGCAAGAGTTCCATTTCAGAACGGGCTTCTCTTGCGCTTTTGTCGGCCGCCAATATAGCGTCGACAATGTCGTTGGCATTGAAACCACGAATGGCCAATCGGGTTTTAATTTCATCAGGGTTGCTTCGAATGCTGGTAATTTGAATCATAAAAATCACTGCAAATTTGCTGAAATTAAATCAAAATGCGGCGCTAAACACAATAAATATAAAAGTGAAAACCAAAATTATACCTTTGTTGTCACAAATTTTGAGATTTTCCCTTTTCATACTGCTCCTCTTCTCTATGCTATTGGGCTCTTGCACCCAATGGAAATTTGTGAAATACCGCAGGTCGGATAAGGAATACATCCGCAAAAGTAAAAAGGCTGAAACTCCGATTTCTACAGCGCAGTTTTGGGTAAACAACAGGGAAATGCGGTTCATCTCTTTTGGCGATACCAATTTGCCAGCATTGGTGCTCATCCATGGCTCACCGGGTTCCATTAAAACCTACGATGCATTGGTACTCGACACGGCAATTACCCACCATTTTAGGGTGATTGCAATGGACCGTTTGGGTTATGGGTATTCTGGACTTCGCCACCCCGATACTTCGGTGTTGCAACAAGCCAAGGATATATTGTGGGTATTGAACAACCACTACCATGTAAAAAACTACTTGTTGTTGGGTTACAGTTTTGGAGGTCCAGTGGCAGCTACTATGGCAGGATTAGACAGCTTGGGCGTAAAACACTTGTTTTTGGTTTCTGCTGCCATGGCACCTGGAGCTGAAAAGATTTATGGGGTGAGTTATTTGATCAATAAAAGACTCTTTAGATGGTTTGTTCCTGGTATTATTTGCTCCGCCAATATTGAAAAACTTTCACATTATTCCGCCTTGGAAACCGTGGTGCCCATTTACAAAAAGATCCGTTGTGGGGTAACGATGTATCAGGGAGAAGATGATGAACTTATTTATCCTGAAAATACCGATTTTTTCAAGCAAGTGTACCAGGGTAAAGGTTTATCGGTAATTACCAAACCAGGAGGACACAATGCCTTTATTTGGAAATCGAAGGAAACAATAGTTGGGGATTTGTTTGCAATTTCAGCCAAACCTTAATTCTTTTGTGGTATGAAGCAAATCAGATCCATAATTTGTTTGGTGGGATTAACTCTTGGGTTGACCGCATTTACCACATTAAAACCCTTTGATGCTGAAGCCGATAAAATCCAAGGCACTTGGCTGAACCAAGAGGGAACTGCCCATGTGCAAATATTCAAAGCTGCCAATGGACAATTTGCAGGGAAATATTACGGCAAAATAGTCTGGTTAAAAGAACCCAATGAAAACGGCAAACCCAAAGTAGACAAGGAAAATCCTATAGCATCAAAAAAGACCAAACCCTTAATGGGATTGATGTTGTTGAATGATTTTAGTTACGACAGTGATGAAAAAGAATGGAGTGGAGGCACCATTTACGACCCTAAAAACGGCAAAACCTATAGCTGCTACATTACCATGGATGGCAACAAACTGAATGTGCGGGGCTATATTGGTATATCCATTATTGGCCGCACAGCAGTGTGGACCCGGGTGAAATAAACAATTTTATGGTTGGGTTATATCTGCAAACCCACATTTTTTTTAGAACTGCATACCCACCCTCAATAGCAGGTAATAGTAACGCTGCCAATCTGTATACTCCTTTTGTTCAATTCCATTCCTTAAATAAGAGTATGGCATTCTAATTTTATTTTGGTGCAGATTTAAAGACACCAAAAGTGATTTGCTTGACTTCATTTTAAATTTCATCCCCAATCCCGTTCTCCAAAATGGGGGTTGAATGGTGATTGGATTTTTTGTGATTTGTTTTTCCAATCATGCATCCAAATTAAAAAATGGTGTTGTTGGTCTTTTTAATAAGTCAGCCCTAAACGA
>JADYZD010000210.1 GCA_020853295.1 Bacteroidia bacterium
TGCCGGCTTCGTTGGCATTTTTCCAGTTGAGCTGGGTTTCGTAAGCAAAAAGGTCTTGGGCCTCGCGGCTCACCTGGTATTTTTCGGCCACATTTTCAGCTGTTTCGCCCATAGTATAGGGGTGGTACAATTCTGAAAGGGCAGGATTCGTAAACCGCCATCCTATGGTGGTGTCGTGAATTTCTACATTTCTTTGAAAAGCAGCTTCAGCCTTTGCCATTACAAAAGGGGCACGGGTCATGCTTTCGGTACCGCCGGCAATCACCATTTCGGCTTGTCCGCTGCGGATGGCCATAAAGCCGTTCATAACGCTTTGTAGTCCGCTGGCGCAGAGCCTGTTTACGGTATAGCCCGGAATTTCAACCGGTAAGCCTGCGAGCAAAGATGCCATGCGGGCCACATTTCTATTGTCTTCTCCCGCTTGGTTGGCTGCACCCAAAATTACCTCATCGGTTTGGGTAAAATCTACGGCAGTGTTGCGGGCCATAAGTGCTTTAATTACATGTGCAGCCATATCATCAGGCCGAATAGAGGCAAGACTTCCACCAAATTTACCTACAGGGGTTCTAAGGGCATCTATTACATAAACATCTCTGAACATGGCGCAAAGTTAGCCAATGTAGGGCGAGCAAAATAATTTATAGGGCAACATTAGGTTGTGGTGCAACGTTTACCATAAAGTGATGTCTAAGAAAATAGGAGGCAAGTATGAAACAGCAGATGAAAGACAAGATGAAAGTGTTGCGGTGCGCAATGGCTTTTGTAATTGCGGGTGTGGTAACCCGTGTAAATGCACAAACTGAATTATTAATTACCGGAGGTTCCAGCACTTATTTGGGTGATTTGGGCGGCAAACCGGGCTTTGGATCCAACGATTTTTCTGATATAGATTATGAATCTACCAGGTATATGGTGGGCTTGGGAATGCGCCAAAATATCGGCAGCCGCATTGCGGTAAGGGGTACGGTGTATTATACCCGCCTGGCGGCTGATGACAAATACACCAGCAATGTAGAACGCAAAATGCGCAATTTGAATTTCTTTACCCCAGTGGTGGGCGGCGATGCCGTTTTGGAATGGAAATTTGGCAATGGCGGCAGCAGGTTTTCTACTCCCAATTGGTATGTGTTTGCGGGTATTGGGTATTTTAAATTCGACCCCAAGACCAATTACAATGGCAGCAAAGTGCGTTTGCAACCTTTGGGTACTGAAGGGCAGTATTTTATGCCTGGAAAAAGTGCTTATAAATTGGGTTCTTTTGCCGTGCCATTTGGTATAGGATACAAATTCAAACCCACAAAATTTGGGTATTTAAGTGTGCAGATAGATGGCAGAAAAACGTTTACGGACTATATCGACGATGTATCTACCCAATATGTAGATAAAACCCAATTGTTGGCCAGTAATGGGCCGGTGGCTGTGGCATTGTCTGACAGGAGCAATCCCGATGGGCGCATAATTGGATTCAGCGATCCGGGAGCAATACGGGGAAATCCGAACCACAATGACAATTTCTTTTTTATGTCTGTTCAATACAACATTATTTTGGGGAATACCGACCACAGTGCAGGTTTTTCAAGAGGTAGCAGGGGTAAAAAAGGCAAGAATTCTTGCTACAGTTTTTAAGCTTGTAGTGCAGCTTTTTTGATTTTTTAGTGTAATTATAGTTACTTTGAAGTGGATTTCAAATGCGCGCGATACATAGTTACAGGACAAAAATAATTGCAGCAATTTCGGCATTTGTTTTCTTTCAATTTGCGGTTCAGGCTCAGGTGCAATTTTTGGGTGGCTTGGGATTTACCAATTACAATGGAGATTTGGGGGGAAGCTTTGGCAAAGGGGCTACAGAATTTAGGGAACTCAATATGCGCAGCACACGCATGGCTGCACAGCTGGGTTTTCGGGGATTCTTAACTGGTGGCATTGCATTGCGCGGCAATTTGTTTTACGGAAAAGTGAGTGGAGATGATGCCAATACTGCAGACTTTAAACGCAACAACAGAAACCTGAATTTCTTTTCTCCAGTTACAGGCATGAATGCAGGTGTGGAGTGGCATTTTAAATTGGGATTAAATGCGCACAAACGCTTTTTTATTTATTCGGGAATCGAATATTTTGCATTCAATCCCAAAACCAAGTACCAGGGTGAAACGGTAGAACTGCAGCCATTGGGCACAGAAGGTCAGTTTTACAGAAGCGATAAATTGCCCTACCAATTGTATGCACCTGCAGCACTTTTTAGCGTGGGGTACAGGGTTATGGTGCGCACCAAAGCCAGTTTGTCTATAGAGTTTCAGAGCAAATTTACGGGAACCGATTATTTGGATGATGTGAGTACCCAATATGCGGACAAGACAGAGCTGCAGCGGTCGGGCGGACAAATAGCGGTGGATTTATCGGACCGTAATTTGGGTTTGATCAATGGATTTAGTGATCCCGGTGCTGTAAGGGGCAATCCAGGGCGCAAAGACAACTATTACTTTTTAATGGTGACTTATGAGGTGTGGCTGGACAAAACCCAAAACTTTAAAACAGCCTCTGCCGGAAAAGGCAACTCAGGTGGGAAAAACAAATCCCGCTGTTTCAGTTTTTAATCATATTTTTTTTTACTGAGAAATTTAGTAAGTATTGCCATAAATTTGCCCTGCTATGGTATTCAAACTGAGAATTGCGGCAAGCTTAATGGCATTGTTGTTTGCAATTTTACCGTTTGTAAGTTTTACCGGAATTGTAGCTACAAAAGTGCATGTGAAATACCAATTGTTTTCACATAAAAAACACTTTCATAAAAAAGATTTGGATACCTTAATTTTAGATGCTTCCCAATACGGATATTTAAAGGAGGGAAGTGAATTTGAATTGAACAATGCCAAGTACGACGTGGTTTCTGCCGTTATAAAAGGCAAGAGTGTATTGCTGTTGGTATTTAATGATACCAAGGAAAAAGCATTTGAAAAATTGGCGGGATTGGACAAAGAATCCAAGAATAAATCTTCAAAAACGGGTGTAAAATTGCCCGATTGGACTTGCAATCAGGAGGCTGATGTATCTTGTTTATTTGAAGAAAAAAGAAAGCAGAAAATTCCTGAATGGGAATATAAAATCGATGCTATTTATTTAATTGTTGATGTTCCTCCGCCGGAGGTGTAGTGGGTTTTTTATAAGGAAAACCATCGGCCCAATTCATAAATACTACTAACAATTAATTTAAAAAATGAAAAAACGCATTTATGTGGCTGCATTGCTATGCACGCTTGCATGGCCTGTGTTTGCACAGGAAAATAATCCAGATTCTACAGAAATAGAATCGATAGACGAGGCCTTAATTTCGGCACAAAGACTGGGTGATAAACGGGTCAATTCCAGCCGACAAATTGAGGTGATTACTTCTAAACAAATTGAACTTGCCCAACAGCCTACCATGGGTGAAGTGCTTGGCCAAACGGGTCAGGTATTTGTTCAAAAAAGCCAATTGGGTGGCGGTAGCGTGGTCATCCGCGGATTTGAAGCCAGCCGAAACCTGCTGGTGGTAGATGGGGTGCGCATGAACAATGCCACTTACCGTGCCGGACATTTGCAAGACATCGTTACGGTGGATGCCTTTATGCTGGATAGGGTGGAACTCTATTTCGGAAGCGGTTCTACCCTCTATGGTAGCGATGCTTTGGGTGGGGTGGTTTACATGAAAACCAAGCAAGCCCGATTTACCGATAAGTTCACCTTTTCACCAACAGCCTTGGTGCGGTATTCCACTGCGGGAAACAATTTTACCGGAAATGTGGGTTGGAATATGGGCACAAAAAATGTGGCTTGGTTGTTTAATTACACCTACAATTCCTTTGGTGATTTAAAAATGGGCAAGGGCAAAAACTACTCTGGCATTGATACTTTTGGCCTCCGCAATTATTATGTGGTGCGCGAAAATGGCAGCGATGTCGTAAAAAAGAACAGTGATCCCTATACCCAAAAGGGAACCGCTTATGACCAGCATGATTTTGCATCAAAAGTGAGCATAAAGCATGGTAAAATCACTTCTACCTTTAATGGACAAGCATCATTGAACAATGGCATGCCCAGGTATGACCGGCTTACACAGGTGCGAAGTGGTACTTTGCGTTTTGGAGAGTGGTCGTACACCCCGCAGAACCGGTATTTTGCCTCTTACACTGCCGCGTTAAACAGTTCTGATAAAGTGGCACACCGCGTTATTGCTTCGTTCCAGCGCACTGAGGTGGGCAGGGCTACCCGGTCGTTGAATAGACCTGTGAGGCTTACCCAGTTGGATAAGGTAAATATGTTTGGTTTGAACTACGACAATTCCATTAAAGTAAATTCCAAATTGCAAGTGCAATCGGGTGCTGAATTGGTGTACAACAAGGTGATGAGCACCGCTTTTTTGGACAGTGTAAACAACGGTGTGCACAAAGATTCCAAAGAATCGCGCTATGCCGATAGTTTTGCAAATACCCATTCTGTGGCGATTTTTGGGAACTTGGTGTACCAATTTGTACCCAATGATTTTAGTGTGAATGCAGGTGTGCGCATCAGTGCTTATGGGGCCAATGCGGCTTTTACCAAAAACAACTTTTGGAACCTGCAGTATGGTGAAGCCAAAGTGCGCAACATAGCACCGGTATTCAATTTGGGTGCTGTAAAGAAAATCGTTAAGGGTTTGTATGCCAGTGTGAATTTGAGCACCGGATACCGCAACCCGAATATTGATGACCTTACCAAGCTGTTTGAAAGTGTGCCCGGAATTAAATATGTGGTTCCCAATACCGATTTAAAACCCGAAAGCACGCGCACCTTGGATGTGGGACTGCGTTATGTATTGAGTGACAGGTTGAACATAGAAGGCGGTGTGTACCAAACGCAAATCAAGAACTTGTTGATAGACATGCCTGCATCTCTCAATGGCAGCGATTCTGTGAACTATGCCGGACAAAACACCCGTGTTTTCCGCATGGAAAATGCAGCTTCTGGTTTTGTTAGGGGTGCTTATTTGGGCGTTAAAGCAAAATTGTACAACAACCTGTACACCGATTTTTACTATGCGGTAACTTATGGCAGGTACAAATCCAATGATGCTGCTGCGGAGCAACCGCTGGACCATATTGCGCCCAACCATGGTAGGGTAGGACTGCGTTATGCCAAAGAAGATTTGCAAGTAGAGGCCTTTATGCTGTTTAATGGTTGGAAACTGGCAAAGGACTACAGTTTGAGTGGAGAAGACAACGCCAATCAA
>JADYZD010000211.1 GCA_020853295.1 Bacteroidia bacterium
ATTTAAATGGTTTTATAGATTTGGTGGCTATGGTGAAGTTATAACCTATTTGTGCAACGGTATTCTTGCTAAAATACTCTTCAATTTGTTGGTTTCTGCGGTAATTTTTTTGGTAGTTGTAACTCACATTAAAGTTAGAAATATTCCACGGTTTTGGTTTGCTCCCGGGTCTGGCAGCAAGACGAACATTTGAAAAATTGAGGCTGTAAAGTGAGGTGTAATCTTCGGCCGCTTTTCTTATACGCTTGCGTTCATCTGTATCTTGTATACCTGCCAGAAATGTTTGCAATTCCATATCCGGGTTAAGCGGATTGAATTTTGGACGCACGTAGCTTTCAGAATAACCAATGTACATAGGAGCACTTACACCTGCTTTTTGAGGGAAGAATTTACCCAATTCCAAATTGCTGGCAATGTCGTAGTTAATATTGGTGCTCAAACTGCGTTCATTGAGTTTTTTGTCTACATCACCAAAACCTATGGTGCGGATGGAGCCTGCGAGATTCACCTGACCGAAATCAGCAAGTTGAGCCTGCATATTGGCCAGAGCAGCCCAGCCGCCTTTATTGGCAATGTCTTTTACCCTGAGTTCGTTGAACCAAACTTCAAAACACTGGTTGCTGGCGCTGTTGTTTTTTATGCCCACCATCATTACCCGAATATTGCCCACATCGGGCAAACCTATTACGGAAATGGTGCCTTTGCCACCTGGGCGTTTGAAAGGCGCTGTCATAGGCCATCCTGCGTTTATTCTCTCAATTTTAAGGGCATAAAACTCGGCAAATGCAATATCAATAAAGTTTTCATTGGGCCATATTAAACCATCTGCTCCGGCTGTGGCTTTGCTCACAAAATCGCGTGTGAGTTTTAAGGGTATTTCATACTCGTAGTAGTTGGATGACATGTCTGTTCCAAATCTTACAAAAGCAGAAACTTCACCGTCTTGTATAGTGGCGCCATTTGAACTTTCGGCGTGAACATACATTTGAAGATTCTTGTAGTTACGGGCATCCATTTGGGTGGTTTTGAACGCCGCCCTACTATCTCCAGGTTTTAAATCACAGGCGAGTAAGCTAAGCGATTGTTCATTTTCCAAAACAGTACCCAAACTTGCCAAATTTTGTACACGAACAACCCCAGGAGGTGTCACATAAGCAATAGGTGCGCGCAATCCATTTTCTTCGAGGTTGACTGTGCTCACTACGAATTTGGTACCATCATTGGGATCTGCAGGCACAATGGCGCCAGGTGTTTTTAGAGAATAAGGATATCGCCTCCAATCTGCACGCACCATATTGATATAACCAATACGCAACATGGCATCATCATTAAAACCAGTCATAAACATGCGCATAAAACGGATGCTCTTGAAATCGCTGATATTGCCTACTGCCTTTTCAAACTGGCGAATGGGTATTTTTCACTGGTACCATTTGATATCGCTGTTTTTGCCATTTCTAAGTGCAACAGAATTGTTTACAATATCGGTAACATAATTTTTCCCAATTTGAAGGTCAGCTGCCGATATTTTAATCCGATATTGGTAGTAATCTTCACTTTGGTTCATGGTAAAATCTCGGTTCACGTCTTCATCACTAGGCTGTGGTGTAGCAGATTTCGGCATGCTATTGTATTTGCCTGTAAATTGCTCACGGCTGGAATTGCCTTGCATGTTTTGAAAATACTGGTATCTTTCAATGATGTCGTAATCTAGTGAGTTGAAGGAATCTTCCAAATAGTGGGCAAAATTGTCACCAGAAGGATCAGAACTTGCGTTTTGGTAGAACCTAGAACCAGAACCATATTTGTTCTCGATTTGTTTGAGGTAAAAGGTATCCAACATCAACCTTTCTAGGGCATCGTTCATGCCATCTAAACCTACATCTTGTGCGGCTATAGTAGTGTTGTTGTTCTCAAAAGCATAATTAATTTGGGGATTGGTAGATACGATTGCCAATTCTGTGGTATCCGTATTGTTGTATTTTCCATCTCCAGGTAGTCCGTTTTCAAATGATTTGCGCCTGTCGGGCAAAACATCTTCACTTACGCTTCCCAAGTTGATGTACAAATCACCTTTTAGGTTGGGGTTGTAAATTAAAGGATCCATGATCCATATTTCGATGTAATCGATGTTGGCAGCCTCAAAGTCATTTTGATCTACACGACGCATGATTCCCCCCCAACTTAAAGTGGGTTGGGTGAGGTTACCATTTCCATTAAAATCGGTAACAGAGGTGTTGTAGTTATACTGCCCACGAACAGTAGGCCTAAAATGCAAATCCAATGTAGGTAATATTGTTGGGGTACCCTGAGGAAATTGGCGTTGAGGAAACAGCTCCCTTTGGTCAATTTGTCTCATGTAATGATTGCTCAAAACCGAATCCACTTTATTCTTGATATTATCAGGCATATCGCCATCTCTATAAAACAAGGGGTCAATGGTGTAGTGCGACAGTTTTGCCACATGATTCAACCAAGTTCTTTTATCTGAGTTCTGTGTTTCAGGAAACAACAAAGGTTGTTTTTGAGGAACAGAAGCTGGAACCCAGTTGGTAACCATTTTAAAATCATTGGGTAATTCTGCATTTTCAAAATCATCTAAATTAGAAATACCGCGCTGGCTGCCTTGTGATTTGTGGTTGTGTGGGTAAATTTTAGCAAACTCTGCATAGCTTGTGATGTTCGAAACCTCTTTGGTTTCTAAAAAAGGCAGTGCATCAACCAATTTGGTAAGCATGCGGCTTTTGTTGCTGTACGCCAGGTCTGCTCCAAATATGGTATTGAGTAGTGGTTCTTCGTTGAAATTGGTTTTGGTCGTTAATGGCCTTTCGTACATGTGCAGTGCCGTGGCACCCAGTATCAATTTGTTGTTGAATTTGTGGTCGATACGGCCACCTATTAGGGTTTTTTGCTGGATATTGAAAAACGACTGCCCATCGGCACTTGCGCGAATTTCAGCCCCACCTTGCAACAGTCCTTGGTTAATGATTTTTACCCTTCCCAATGCATAATCCACCTCATAATCCATGCCTTCTGTAAGCGGTCTTCCATTTGCAGTAACCCTAACAGAGCCCTTTTGAAGGTTGGATGTACCCAAATACAACTCAGCCCCATTGGGACTTTTATAACTTCCGGTTAAAAAGAACTTGTTGTGTTTTACATCTTGTTGGGCCAGCCATTTTGTGCTGTCATACAATGCATCAAAAGCATAGTAATCCCCCAAATCAGTATTGCCCTCAAATTTGGAACGCAGGTAATCGCCAAAAGGTTCAGTAACAGGGAAAATAATTCTAGCAAATTGGGTTTGAATGGTGAACCCTTCTATGGCATCATATATTCCATCAGGTTTGGACTCATTTTGTCGGTTGAGTTTGTCCAATCCCAACACCCGAATTAGCGGATTTCCATTTTTAAAAGCCCCAACATTGGTAGGCAGGTAATTGTAATCGGCACCTGATGTATCATCCGCATAAATAACATTGAGTTTGAAGTCTTCTAGAGATAAACTGTAGGTGTTTAATGAATAAATATTTTTCATCATTAAATCCCACATAGGCAATTTGGTGCGTATGGTATTGCCTTTTAACATTTTGAGGTACAACAGTTTTTGGTCGCCAGGAGGCAATTCTCTGCTGAACTCGCCCACTTGATAGGTTTGCCCATTATAAGTGTATTCAAAAGCTACGGCTAAAATTTCGTCGTTGTTGAGGG
>JADYZD010000212.1 GCA_020853295.1 Bacteroidia bacterium
AAGTACAACCAGCAGGGTCAAATACAGTATTCTTTGAGCAATTACTTTAACAAAAGACAAAAATTAACAGGCAGTTGGGAAATGGAATATTCCTACAACGGAAGCTTGCTAGCTAGAGTAAAAGGCATGAGTTTGTTGAGGCCGGGCAATGAAAGCATCACAGAATATTCATATAGCACTTTGGTTTCTCAATGATTAATATTGGGATGTTGTGATTGAAGTGTTGAAAATTTACAAACTCTTATTATCTTTGCACCCCCGTTTGGTAAAAACAGCAATGTAAAATCAAGGGGGACGGGCTTTAGGGCTCAAAAATTGTCCGATGGTGTAACTGGCAACACGTCTGGTTTTGGTCCAGAAGAGTCTAGGTTCGAGCCCTAGTCGGACAACTAAAGCAGGTTTGATGATATGTCGTTTACACACGACTGAAAGTAAAACACGACGCTATGACTTCATTAATAAATCAAGTAAAAATCTTTTCAGGAAGTGCCTCTCAGGCGCTTACAGCGGGCATCTGCGAGTATTATGGCATTGAAATGGGCGACCTTACGGTAAGCCGATTTAGTGATGGGGAATTTCAGCCAGTTTTTAATGAAAGTGTTCGTGGTTGCGATATTTTTATTGTTCAAAGCACCAATCCACCCGGAGATAATCTATTAGAGTTGTTGATGATGATAGACGCTGCTAAGCGTGCATCTGCCAATTCTATTACCTGCATTATTCCTTATTACGGCTTTGCCCGTCAAGATCGTAAAGACAAACCACGGGTTTCAATTGCTTCTAAAATGGTGGCCGATTTGCTTTCTGCTGCCGGTGCAAGTCGCGTTATTACTATGGAATTGCATGCTCCACAAATTCAAGGATTTTTCAATATTCCTGTGGATCATTTAGAAAGTTCAATTGTATTTGTACCTTACATACGCACCTTAAGCCAAGAAAACTTGGTAATTGCTGCACCAGACGTAGGGGCGAGTAATCGCATAAGAGAGGTAGCCAAGGCCCTTAACTTGCCTATGGTTATTTGCGATAAAGAAAGAAAACGTGCCAATGAAATTGCGAACATGACTGTAATTGGTGATGTTCAAGGCAAAGATGTTATCATTATTGATGATATAATTGATACCGGTGGAACCTTGTGCAAGGCTGCCGCTATGCTTACCGAAAAAGGTGCAAAAAGCGTAAGGGCCATGTGTTGCCATCCAGTCTTGTCTGGCAAAGCTTATGAAAACATCAACAATTCGGTTCTAACAGAATTGGTAGTTACAGATTCCATTCCTCTAAAATCGCATGGTGATAAGATTAAAACATTATCTGTTGCCCCATTATTTGCCCGTGCCATACGCAATGTGCATGAAAATGGCAGTGTGAGTTCTCTATACAAACAAATGTACAATCCAGGTGGTCAAACCAACTTGGATTTTCAAAAATCTTAATAAGAATAATATCAAAAATGAAAACTATTAAATTAATAGCTGAACCTCGCACCGGTGTTGGAAGCAGTGCTTCTAAAGCCACGCGCAATGAGGGAAAAGTGCCATGTGTATTATATGGTGCAGGTGAAAATGTAAATTTCTGTGTTTATGCTGCAGATTTTAAGAATTTGGTTTACACTCCAAACGTGTACAAGGTAAGAATTGACCTTGAAGGCAAAAGCTATGATGCAATTTTGCAAGACATTCAGTTCCATCCAGTTTCTGATGCCATTATCCATGTAGACTTTTTTGCTGTAACGGCAGACAAACCTGTGGTAATGGAAATTCCTGTAAGGGTTGTTGGCAACTCACCAGGAGTGCGTGCGGGTGGTAAATTGGTAAAGAAAATAAACAAACTAAGGGTTCGTGGCAATATCGCCAACCTTCCTGATTATATTGATGTAAGCATCAGTACTTTGGAAATTGGACAAAGTGCCAAAGTAAAAGATGTGGTAGTAGAAGGATTTGAAATCCTTGATGCCAAAGAAAACGCGGTGCTTTCTGTGAAAACCACAAGGGCATTGATGCAAGCTGGTGCTGATGCAGCAGCTGCCGCTTCAGGTAAAAAATAATTGAATTATTAAGTAAAAAGAGGCTGCTTTGGCAGCCTTTTTTCGTTTATCTATATCTCGGTGTTGCTGTTGTTTGAACCACAAAGGCACTGAGGCACAAAGGTTCTCTGTGCGTCTCCTTTTCTCCGTGCATCTCTGTGTTCCAGATTTTTTGTTACACAGAGTCTCACAGAGTTTTAGAGAATCACAGAGGAAATACAAATATCTCTGTGCGTCTCCGTTTCTCCGTGTATCTCGGTGTTGCTGTTTTTGAACCACAAAGGCACTGAGGCACGAAGGTTCTCTGTGCGTCTCCATTTCTCTGTGTATCTCCGTGTTCCCTTTTTGTTGCTTTTTTTTGTCACACAGAGGCCCAAAGAGTTTTAGAGATTCACAGAGGGAATGTAAAGTTTGCATGCAACTTCGTTTCTCCTTTATAGACCTGTTTAAATCAGATTTTTGAAAAAATGACAATTCAAAATTTGGAAGTCTCAATTTAATTTCTAAATTCGTAAGGCACATTTATAAACTAATATATGAAAAAAATCAACTTACACATGGCTTTATTAGCGATTGGCATATTTTATGCTGGGGGGGGGGATTAAGTCTCAAGTAACAGGTAATTGGTATACTGCATCTGGCACAACAATTACAACAACTCCCACAACGATAGCAACAGTTTCACCCTATGCCTTAAAATGGGGGACTAGTGCGTCAACACTTTCTGAGGCTTGGGCGGATATCACATACAATCCACCATTTCAAGGTTTCGATCAAAAAGGCATATTATTAACAAAATTAATTCCAAATAACTATCTTGTATTGGTACAAGGTGTTCAACCAATAGTAAGTCATGTTGTAGCTGCTAATTTACCATTGGGGAATTATGTTTCTACCACAGGAACAACTGGAACATATACAATTGTTGCAGGAGTAAATAGAAAAACAGAACCAATGTTATGGTTGAGGTCTTCTGCACCGCCTTTTAGTTTAAACGGCGGTGGCAATCCCCCAAATAATATTAATTTTCCAGGATATGACGAAACAAAGCTAATTGTTTTACCAAATGGAAATACAGGCATAAATAATCACACTCCTCGTGCATCACTTGATGTGTTGAGCATTGCAGGGGTGAATCAACCTTGTGCAATTTTTGGAGCTAAGTCAGTTACTACAGCAGCAGGAAGTGGTGGTGAAAGTATACCTGGGGTAGGGTACTCATATACAAGGCATTTAGAATATGTTCCAGAATTGGATTTAGCTGGTTATAATAACATTAGTAAGCCAGGAGACCATGGATTGTTTTTCTCTGATGGTTCAGCAGCAGATGGCACAAATGGAAACAGCTCACTTGTAATTGCCCCATGGAGTGCTGATATCAATGTTGGTGGTCTTAGAATGGATAAAGACGGCAATATAGAATTAAGAGGCAATTTGCGCACAACTAAAATAACGGTAAATGCAAAGTGGTGGCCGGATTATGTATTTGATAATAACTATCAATTATTAGGATTAGATAGTGTGGCACGGTATATAAGTACTTTTAAGCACCTTCCAGGCATGCCGGCGCAGAAAACCATTATAAATGACGGGCAGGATATAGGCGCGTTACAACAAATGCAACAGCAAAAAATCGAAGAACTTACACTGTATATTTTGCAGCAAAAAGCAATAATTGATGTCCAGGAAAAAAGGTTACAACAGTTGGAAGAACAAATGACCAAATTGGGATATTAATTATGAATGGATCAAAATTTATAATTACAGCATTAACATGCACATTGGGTGTTAATGCTATGTCTTGCAAAAAGAAAAAGGAAGATACTCTACCAGACGTGAAAATTGAAATATTTGAAAGAGTAAAGGACTCCATATATCCTTGTTCTTTCTGGTTTTTAGAAACAGGTTTTATTGCAGTGGCTACAAAAGGATTTGATAACTATAAATGGCAATTGTTTGTTGGTATGTTAAGCAATGGTAAAGATAACAGCTATACAATCTTTGGAAATAATAGATATTCTGGAAAAAATGATCTCTCTACAGGAAAAGTTTCTTGTGAAGTGAGTAAAGGGAGTTTTGCAAAAAAGGAATCCATTTCAGTAAATTATAAATTTCATTATGACTCATCCCTTGTTTACAGAGATTTACTCATCCAAAAAGATACGATTATTCATAGGAATGCAGATGACAAACTTTCTGTTAAAAATATACATTTATTGACAACCGAATTGGATAGTGCTATGGGAATTGAGAATTTGATTATAGGTTCACATGCGGTGTATTTCGAACTCAAAGCCCTTGCGAGCAGCAAGAAGATTCAAAGATGTCCGATATATGTATACACAAAGAATGGATTGGATTATTTTTTGTCTATCAAATATTTCTCTGAATTATCGAATAGTTTTATTGTTAAGAATCATAAACTAAATTTAAAATGAAAAATTGTAAAATATTACTAATATCCATACTTGGTCTATTTCAAGTAATGGATGGCAAAGCCCAGCAAACTTTTAATGATCCCCTTTATAGCGGTCAATATTACCACCGCTTAATTATGGCAAATCGGCTGAATAATTTTCCAATGATTGACAATTCCACTGCGGATAGTAGAACAATAGTAGTTGCGGTTGTTGAACAGGCTATTAATATTAATACTACAGACGTTAATTGGTACAAGAATATCAATGAGATAGCAAATAATGGAATTGATGATGATAACAACGGATTCGTAGATGACTATGATGGTTGGCGTTCAGTGCAGGAAGATGATGATTTTGGAGTTATCACAAACGGTATTCATGGGAAGAATTGCAGCGGTATAATTGGCGCATTTGCAAACAACAATACAGGTTGTGTAGGCGTAGCCCCAGGTGTAAGTATTCTGCCGGTTCAAGGTGAATCCAATAATATGGTTGAAGCCTTAGAATATGTATTAGCCCAACGACAACTGTATAATCAAACGAACGGCGTAAAAGGTGCCTTTGTTGTAGCATGCAATCTTTAATTTGAGTTTAATTCGAATTCATGTTGTTCAGTTATTAATGACCTGTTCAATGCTGGTGTCATTGTTGTTTGCGGCGCTGGGAATGATATGCTGGACTTAGTTTCGGAAACTGAAAATGGCGTTATGAAATTTCCTACAAGTTGCGATAATATTTCATCAAAGATAATTTCTGTTGGTGGGAGTAATAAATTTGATTGTCGTGGCAGGTATAGCCCAAATAGTCGCAAAGGCTCTGATGAAGAAAATCAATATGATAATGTTGTTACAATTGGAGCTGATAAAGGCACAAATCAAAGTCAAACACTTATCCATATTGTAGCACCTTCTGAAGATATTGTAAGTTTAGACGATACAGATCCTGATGTAAATTCCAATGGAACATCCTTCGCTGCGCCTCAAGTTACAGCCCTTGTTGCCTTGGTGTATGATGTGCTATGCAAAAGTCATTTTAACAATGTTCTGCAAAACCCAACCGAAATTGCACAAAAAGTACGCAACTTAATTTTTGATAATTCTGAAATGCCTTCATATGGCAATTTGGGGACAGCTTGTAAACATGGTCGAATAAATGTCTACAAAACGTTGCTGAATTCGTTGAAAGCTGTAAATGTTCAAAATAATCTCGTTTTATCAAATATTAATTTATCAAATGATGAATATGTAGCAAGAAACAATATAGAAATTACAAATTGTACCATAACCAATCCTAATATTCAATTCATTGCTGGCAACTCCATAATAGCAAATTCTGAAAATATTTTAACATCAAATTGTATTCTTCGGATTGAAAATGATTTGACCGATTGTACAATTGGCGATCCAGAATTGTCGGGTTCGCTATTTGGTGAAGCCTGGGGATTGTGTGCACCTGGCGTACATCGATTGTACATTGCTAAGCCAATAGGCGGTAAAGGTCCATATCATTTTAATTGGGAAGTGCGAAATTCTAGTGGAAATTTGATTGCCGGTTTTGATGATGATGATGTTGATGAAGGTGGTTTTGCTATTTCCACATCAGGGAGTGGTTTATTCATGGAATGCACCATAACAGATGCTCTTGGAAACTCAATTGTTGTCAAAAAAGCGTTCAATTGTTTATTGAGTCAAAGCATGCCACTTGAGGAAGATATACAACAAGATTCAAATTTAGTCTGGCCTCTTGGGAATAAAAATCATATAAAAATATTTCCAAATCCGGCTAACGAAATTATTAATTTTAGTGCGGATGATTTTATTAAATGTATTGTAACTTCAAGTTCTGGAAACATTGTAAAATCCTTCGAATTCACAAAAGAGTATATTTATGATATAAGTAGATTAAGTAATGGAGTGTATTTTTTTAATTGTATAGGCGAAAAGCACCATGAAATCCAAAAGATTATTATTAACCATTAACATCTGCCTATGTAGTTTGTTTGTCACGCGCAGCGGGTTTTGCCAAACACACAATGGGGGTGTTTCATTTTGGGCAACCACAGGACCAAATTATTCCATTTTATATAATTCAGATTTTGTAGATGATCCATTTGGTTCAATGGTTATTGCAAAACCAGGTTGGCATTTGGGATTTTCTACCTATGTGCCATTTACATTTACAATACCCCATATTAAATCTAAATTATTGTTTACTTCAGGCTTGGAAGTGACACAAGTTAGGTACCAATATGATAAAGACTTATCAGGAACCCACTATAAATCAAATTCTAATGTCTTCACCGCTAATATTGGTTTGGGAAAACAATTCCGATTAACTGATAAATTTGGCATTAGATTCTCAGTTCAACAAGGTATTTATGCATATAAAATAAATCATGATTCCAAGGAAAAGATATATCTAGGGTCCAATAAATTTGAAATAAGTACTATTGTTAAAATCAAAAAGAGAAGAGTTTCACTTGGATTTTCTAGTTTTGCTGGACCCCAGTCTTATTTTGAAAAACGCAATGATTCATGGATAATTGGTGAATTAAAAGGAAAGGGCTACTTTGTCGCCACAAAGTTCCGTGCTATCCAGTTGGACCTAGGAATTCAATTATGGAGCTCTAAGAAATAGTCCGTCTCTCTTCGTTTTAACTTTTCTCCGTGTATCTGTTTTTGTTACACAGAAGTCCACAGAGGTTTAGAGATTCACAGAGAAAATGCAAACTCTCCGTGTCCCTCCTTTCCTCCGTGCTTCTCTGTGTTCCCTCTCTTTTTGCACTGAGCCCCACAGAGTTTTTGATATTCACAGAGGAAATGCTAATTCTCCGTGCCTCTCCTTCCTCCGTGCATCTCCGTGTTGCTTTTTTGAACCACAAAGGCACTGAGGCACGAAGGTTCTCTGTGCGTCTCCTTTTCTCCGTGCATCTCTGTGTTCCCTCTCTTGTTGAACTGAGCCTCACAGAGTTTTGGAGATTCACAGAGGAAATGAAAACATCTCTTCATGCTTTTAAAACACAAAAAAAGGCTACCCATTGGCAGCCTTTTTTTTATTAAAGTTCTATTGATTTATATAGCCGCTTCGTACAATTCTGAAACTTTGGTCCAGTTTACCAAATTCCAAAATGCAGCGATATAATCTGGCCTGCGGTTTTGGTAATGCAAGTAGTAAGCATGTTCCCAAACGTCCAAGCCCAAAATGGGTGTGCCTTTTACCTCAGCAATGTCCATTAACGGATTGTCTTGGTTCGGTGTGCTGGTTACCACCAATTTGCCATCGTGCACCAAAAGCCAAGCCCAACCGCTGCCAAAGCGTGTAGCACCTGCAGTGTTAAATTGCTCTTTCATGGTATCAAAACTACCAAAGGTGGCTTCAATGGCTGTGGCCAATTTCCCTGTAGGATTGCCACCTGCATTGGGTGCCAATATTTCCCAGAAAAAACTGTGGTTCCAATGTCCGCCACCATTGTTGCGTATTGCTGGACTGTATTTGCTGATGTTGGAAACCAACTCTTCAAGGGTTTTATCAGCTGCTGCGGTGTCTTTTACAGCATTGTTTAAGTTGTTTACATAAGCCTGATGGTGCTTGCCATGGTGTATTTCCATGGTGCGTGCATCAATATGGGGTTCAAGTGCATCAAGTGCGTAGGGGAGTGCTGGTAATTCAAACATGGTATTTATTATTTTTAAGTCTATTGAATGAACAAAGTTAATGGCATAGAGTTTAGTTTTCAAAGGAACTCATCATTGATATCGTAATTTTGCAAGAATCAAAGAACAACTGCAATACTTAATTCACAATCCATGGGAATTGTGGGGTGCCATTACTGGCTTTTTATGTGTGTGGTTGGCTGCCAAAACCCATATACTCAACTGGCCCGTGGGTATTTTAAGTGTATTTCTGTATTTTAAAGTATTCTTTTCTACCCAACTTTACTCAGATGCCATATTACAACTGGTGTTTGTCCTATTTCAAATTTACGGTTGGTGGAACTGGTCTAAAAAAAACCAAGAATCTGCTAGAATAAGCCTTTTTAATAAGAATGATTGGTTTTTTGCCGCATTTGTAATTCCTACAGGTACAGCAATATGGTATTTTATTCTGCTATCTATTGCAGATAAGCCTTCATATCCCTTTTGGGATTCGTTCACCACCGTCATTAGTTTGGTTGCGATTTACTTCCAAGCCCGCCGAAAAATCCAATCATGGTGGTTGTGGATTTTTGTTGACCTGATTTATTTGCCCCTTTATGTGGCCAAGGAATTGTATTTAACAGCGGTTTTGTATTCCGTTTTTCTTGTCCTTGCTCTTTATGGACTAGCCCAATGGAATAAATTGATCAAATCGCAAAACCTTGTGCAACCAATTTCCCATTAAACAGACAAATAGCCAAACATGAACATTCATAAATTGCTTTTGGGCGCTGCCTCCGCTTTCTTATCCTTAAGTCTTTCTGCACAAAGTTTGTATTTTCCACCCAAAACTGGTTCTTGGGAGACCACTTCGCCGGCATCATTGGGTTGGTGTACAAACCAAATTGACAGCTTGTATGATTTTTTGGATAAAGGAGACAGTAAGGCGTTTATTGTGCTTAAAGATGGAAAAATTGTTTTGGAGAAATATTTTGGCACTTTTACCCAGGATAGCCTTTGGTATTGGGCTTCTGCAGGTAAAACCCTAACTGGTTTTGCCACAGGAATTGCCTTGCAAAACGGCAAATTAAAACTTACCGATACTTCTTCAAAATATTTGGGAAAAGGATGGAGCAGTTTAACCCCAGAACAAGAGGCAAAAATTACCGTTTGGCACCATATTACCATGACTACTGGATTGGATGATGGAGTGCCGGAATCCAGTTGCACAGATAAAGCCTGCCTCATCTATAAAGCAGACCCCGGAACCCGCTGGGCATACCACAATGCGCCATATACTTTGATGGATAAAGTTATCTTGGGCGCTACAGGTCAAAATATCAATGCGTATGTAAACAGTTCCATCAAACCTGCAACGGGTATCACCGGACTTTTTGTGCAAGTGAGCAACGACAATGTTTATTTTAGCACCCCACGTTCTTTTGCCCGCTTTGGCTTATTGATGTTAGGTAAAGGCAGTTGGAATGGCACTGCAGTGCTTACCGATACCGCTTATTTCAGACAAATGACCAATACCAGCCAATCCATAAATTTGTCATACGGTTATTTAACCTGGTTAAATGGCAAAACATCTTACCGCATACCCGGTTCACAATTGCAAATACCAGGTGCATTAATGCCCGCTGCACCCTCGGACATGTACGCTGCTTTGGGTAAAAACGGACAGTATATCAATGTGGTGCCTTCGCAAAATTTGGTACTGATACGCATGGGAGAAGATCCATCGGTAGGCAGTGGTTTGGTGCCCACTGTTTTTAATGACAATATTTGGAAATATTTGAATAAGGTAATGTGCAACAACAATGCAATTTCAGAAAATGCTTATACAAATTCTGGAGTTGTTTTGTACCCAAATCCTGCGGAAAATATATTGCACATAAATACCCAAAATAAGGTAAATGATGTGTCTATTTATGCCATTTCTGGCAAGGAGATGTACAAGCAGAATAGTGCTGTATCTATTGATATATCCAGCTTCCCCTCTGGAATTTATTTTGTAAAAATACAGGGCGATGGCATTCAATATTGCCACAAAATTATTGTGGAATAATCAATCTATTTTAGCAGTACCTACACCCACCTTGTTTTGGCCTACAAGCAATAGGGTGGCTTGTTTAGGAGTATTGGCGTTTTTGCATGCAAATGGAAAAATACCTTCATTTTTATCTGAAATACTTTCAATTTGTTCCCGCTTTGCCGTTCCCTCTGCAATGTTGATGGTAAAGGAATAAAATGCACCCAATCCAGCATAACTAAAAATAGCCTTACCCGGTTTTTCTTCGGCGTTTGCGTTTTTTGGAACATCACTAAATAGAATAAAAATATTATTCTCAGAAATTATAGGAAATATACCTCCTTTTCTATCAAAATTGGGGTGGTCTATTTTTTGGTTTTTAAGCAAGTTTTTTCCCCATTTTACTTCGCCTTCAGCAGAGAAACAAAAAATAAATACATGTCCATATTCTGTACCAGTATAGGTTTTATTATTGGCTCCTGTGTAGCTATAAGATCCTATTTCTTCTGCAATAAACACTGTTCTGCCATCTTCTAGTGGTTCATAAAAAATATGAGAAAAACCAAAAGCCTCCTTGCCTTTTTCTTGTTGTTTTTCAGAGAATTCAAGGTCTATGATTTCTTGCGGCAAGGTTTCTTGAATCCAACTTTCAGCTTCTGTTGCATCGGCTTTTATGCTGAGAGAAACAGTGCCACCAATTCCATAGCCACCTTTTAAGGTATAAAACCCTGCAATATGGATGTTGTTTGTAATGTCTGCTGCAATTCTTAATGAATGCACAGATACGGCGGCAGCTGGAAGGGCAATTGTTTTTTCTACTTTATTGTCTTTTAATACCAAAGCTTTAACGCCACCGAATTTTTTTGATTTAGGGGCTGCTTTATCGTATGCCAAAACATATACATTTCCACTGTTATTGATGTATGCTGTAGAAACATCATATACTACAGCTGTTGTGGGTTTTAAAGCAAAAGATGCAGCAATAGCCACTTTGGTATCCACTACCCAAATCATGTGGTTATTGGCACCTATAGCATCGGTTTCAGAAGCAATCATCAATTTTTGTGCATCGGGCGACCATTTTACCAATGGGGGCAACAGGTGCATGCTGTTTTTGCTTTTTAGTTTTGTAGTGCCAATTTTCACTGCAGCTTTTAAATTGTATGATGCTTTGCCAGGTTCCATGGGGATTAGGCTTAAAGTGCGGGTTTCAGTGTTTTTGTCATAAGAAGAACAAAGGATATAAATAACATTGCCAATGTTGATCAATTCTTCGGCATAATATTCGGTTTCACCTTGAACTATATCTATTTCACCATTGCTTTTTACCACATTGTTCTTGTCAAATACCACTAGGTCGTGTTTGGAATTTTGCCAAGCAAGTGTCGCTTTATTGGATTGTAAAACCACTTTATAATCCTCATTTACACACACCCAAAGTTTGTTTTCGCCAAATTTAAGTTTGGTGAGTTCTGCAGGTGCATCAACACTTAAGGATTGGGCATGTGTAGCATTTTGGCCAATAAAAATTGCCGATAGGAACAATAAATTTTTCAATAATTTCATGACTCAAATATACCTTTAGGCTTTAAATACACCACAAACAAGTCCAATATTTGTTGCTTGATCCATTTACTTTTTTTTAAAAGCCGCCATTAATCGGAAAAACAAGATTGCTTTTATGGCGTTATATTTGATGTGTAATAAGTTCTGTATGCGCAGCATATTTCTGTTATTATTTGTTTTTAGTACTTCAGTATTGTGGTCGCAAACCCCTTCTGAGAAATTGGCTGCCCAGTATTTTGAGGCCGATAATTTTGCTTTTGCCCTACCCCTTTATGAGGATTTGTCAGATAACAGCCCCAGTGATTTGTTTTTTTATGACCGCTATTTGCAATGCATGCTGGAGATGAAACAGCATGATAAAGCTGTAAAATTGGTGCGCAAGCGTTTAAAGAAATTTTCTGGAATTGTGCAATTTGCAGTAGATGAAGGGTATGTTTTAGAAAAGCAAGGCGATGGAAATTCTGCAGAAAAGGTTTGGAACAAATTGCTCGACAACTTGAACAATGAATACAACGCCTATTTGTCTTTGGCATCTGCCTTTCAACGCAGGTATAAAACCGACTGGGCCATTAAAGTGTATGAAAAAGGTGAAATTGCATTTGAAGGCTTGACTGATTTTGGGAGCCAGTTGGCCCAATTGTACATGCAAACTGGCAACCGCACAAAAGGAATAGAGAAATACGTAAATATGGTACTGAACAGTGGTTTGCCTTATGAACAGAGCAAACAGCTGTTTGAAATGAACATTACCGATAGTGCTGATTTTGCAACCTTGCGTTTGGTTTTGCTGCGAAACATTCAAAAAATGCCCGACAATTTTGCCTTAGCTGATTTGTTAAAATGGACTTTTATTAAGCAAAAGGATTGGAATGCGGCATTTGTTCAAACCAAAGCCTTAGATAAAAGGCTTAAAGAACAAGGATTAAGGGTGATTGAATTGGGTGAGATGTGCATGAGCAACGAAGCCTGGGATGTGGCATCAAGGTGTTTTGAATATGTTAAAGAATACGGTGAAACAGGCATGTATTACAACGATGCCGTTTCCGGATTGTTAGAAACTAGGTATATCAGAATTAAAGCAGGAAACTCAGACTCAGCGCAGTTTAAGCAGTTGGAATCTGATTATTTGGCATTTATTAAAGATTTGGGTTATACGGAAAATACATGGAGATCCGTAAGCCGGCTTGCAGAGTTGTATACCAATTATTTGCACCAGCCTGCTAAAGCAATAGATTTATTAGAACTCTATCTGGCGGCCCCTGGCTTAAGGCTAAAAACCCAGGCTGCCGCAAAATTGGCTTTGGGTGATGCTTATATTATTGATGGCGATGTTTGGAGTTCTGAATTGCTTTATGCTCAAGTTGAGAAGGACTTTGAAGAGGATCCACTAGGGCAGGAAGCAAAGTTTCGCCGTGCAAGATTGAGTTATTTCCGTGGTGATTTTGCTTGGTCTCAACTTCAGCTGCAAGTGTTAAAAGGCGCCACCACACAGCTAATTGCAAATAATGCAATTGAACTGGCACTTAAAATAAGCGAGAATTTAGGCATTGATAGCAATTACCATGCATTGGGTTTGTTTGCCAATGCAGAGTTGCTGCTCATGCAAAATCAGTTTAAGCAAGCGGAAATTGAACTGGACAGCATTATTAGCCTTTACCCAGGCCATAGTTTGAGTGATGATATTTTGTATGTAAGGGCAGAAATACGCCAAAAACAAGGCAATTATGCTGCTGCAGCTGAGTATTTGGAAACCCTTGCCATAGCCTTTTCTCATGATCTTTTGGTAGACAATGCCTGGTATCAATTGGGCTTACTATATGAAAACCACCTCAACAATCCTGAAAAAGCCATGGATGCCTATAAAAAAGTGCTTCTGGATTGCCCGGGCAGCTTGTTCCAACAAGAAGCAAGAAAGCATTTTAGAAAGCTTCGCGGAGATAGTATTTAATCCAAACCACCTAAATTCGCAACTAAATGCGGTGCCTTGTTGTGTTAATTGTAGGGCTATTTGCTTGGCCATCTTGGGCCCAGCTCAGCAACAACTTATTTCGACATGCCAATACAAGGCCTGAAAACAAGTATTCAATTTCGTTTGAAGCCCTGCAGTTTTTAAAGAACAATGAGTATTTTAACGGAATCAACCCTGGTGAAACCCTGTTTGGATTTCAAACCAAATCTCAAATTCATTACCGCATTAATAACAAGGCAACATTTTCAGCGGGTTTGTTATTGCAACATGATTTTGGTGATGACAGGTTGTTTTCAAAAGCACTCCCCTTATTCAATCTTGAGCTTGAAAAGAAGAAGTGGCTATTTAATATCGGCAACATCAAACCGCATATTCACCACAATGTAAATGAGGCCCTTTTGTCTTATGAAAACACCATGAAACAGCCTGCTGAGTTTGGGCTACAATCCATTAGAAACAGCTCTAAAATGTATTACGATGCATGGCTGGAATGGCGTCAAAAAGCAGATGGTGAAAGGGATAAGCACGAGGAAATAGTATTTGGCCAATCCCTAGAAGCCAAATTGTTTCATACTGAAAGCTATACTTTAAGTATGCCTATTCAAGCTATTGTATATCACAGGGGTGGACAAGGATTAAATTTGAGTGGACATGTAACAACACAAATGCTGGGCGCTGCTGGTGTTAGGCTCACTACAAAGGATACTGGTTTATGCGCAGAAGGATTTATTTTTCAAAGTTTAGACAACAGTGGTGTTCTGAGCCAGCCTTATCGAAACGGCAACGCCTATATGGGCAACTTAAGGTTTTTCCCACATAAATACCATGAGCTTTCTTTTACATGGTGGTTTGCCAGAGAATTTGTTTCGCCTACTGGCAATATTGTTTTTAGCAATACCAATTTGGGCAATGCTTACCAAACGGCTCAAACCAGAAGGTTGGCCATGATTAGGTGGGTGTATTCACGACCACTTGTTGCCAATAAAATTTGGATGGATTTAAGGTTAGAACCGTATTATGATTTTGAACGGAAAGGTGTAGAAATGTCGCAAGGTTTGTACTTTAGGTACGTAGAGCAAATCGGAATTAAACTTCCCCGATGGATGGGATTTTAATAGAAATCATTATGGATTTTTTGGCTCTTAAATCCTCCAAAAAGCCATTTCATGCTGTTTCCAAAACCAGGTTTACTGATTTGTTTGCTGGTTAAAGAATAACATACTCCCCATTCAAAATAGTCGGCACTGGTTAAATGTGCTTTTAAGCGGGTCATTAAAATCCAATTGGAATTCACATAATACTTTAATCCCACAGCTTCATAGTACATTCTTTTGGACCTGTCGGGCCGGTACAAATACACCCCAAAATCGGCAATAAATCCCAATTTGTTCACCCTATATTCATGTCCACCCATCAATGCAATTTCAGTAATCTGGTCAATTCTACCTTTGGGCAATGGTTGGAATTTTTCGAATAAATAGGTGCGATCGAAAAATACATTAATTCCACCCCTCCAGTTTCTAATGGCGTTGTGGGGATAGTTCCACAAACTTTCAACCATGTATGTGGCAATGTTTCTAGGGTCATCAATGCTCATTTGCCTTTTGCCCATTCGTGCGCTGAACTCCCAAATGACATTTGAACCACGCAAATAGTTCATGTGAACATACTTGTTCTTTTGCCCATTTTGTTTCAAGCCAAATAGGAGTGAGGGCAAATTAATTCCCAAGTTGGGTTGTCCCCAATTGCCATTGGAAAAATGCGACAGTCCAATACCCAACAGCATATCAGTTCTTTTTGCAATGGGAGTTTGCACATAGGTGGTAATTTGCATAAACCCATTGATATTGCTTCCAATGGCGCGGTTTAATGGGTTACTTACAACATTGAACTGTTTGGTTAAATAACCGGCGCCTACGCAAAGGCGGGCCCTTAAACTGGATGTTTTGAGAAAAGGCCGTCCAGCCTCATAAAAACCTTGAATTGTATAGGCTTCTCCATTTACTGATTTGCCCAAATGAAAATAGGTGATACCTATGCCTACAGTTGGGTGGTCTTGTATTTTTTCTACAATTCCGCCAGAATCCAATTTCCATTGCCTGCCCACTTCAATGCCGCTGGTATGGGCCATCATTTCAACCATATCTGCGTGGTGGGGTACTAAAAAACCGGGTAAATAGCGTGCCTCCCAACTATGTTGCGCATGTGTTAGTTGCAAGAAGGGGCAAATAAAAAGCCATAAAATGGCTTTCTTCTTCATGTTGAAATGTTATTGTTTTTGTTTGTCAGTGGCCAAAACCATTTTAATTCCTAAGTTGGCACCCACTTGCATCACATCCACCATATCTTGAACTTTTAAATCTTTGTCAAGGCGCAATACAATGACCAAACCAGCATCAGGGTTTTTGGGGTCGTCGTATTTTGCTTTTAGTTCAGATAATTTTGCATTTAGCTGTTCATATGCCACTTCCTCTTGTTCAATATAAACCTTTAAATCGGCTGTTACTGTTAGGGGAATGGATTTTGGAGCAACGGTTGAAGTTGTAGTGGCTTTTGGCAGCAATACCTGAATTACATTGGGATTTGCCAAAGTGCTTGCAATCAAAAAGAACAACAAGAGAAAAAACATAATATCGTTAAGAGAACTACTCTCAACTTCGGCTTCTTCCCGTCTTCTTCTGTGAATTTTCATTTTTTTGGGGAATTAGAAATTAGATTTATTCAGCATTTCAAGAAATGAAAGGCTTTGCTCTTGAAGGCGTTCTGCAAACCTGTCAATTTTTCTCAAAAACAACTGATATCCAATAAAGGCAACAATACCCACTAGCAAACCAGCAAAACTGGTTACCATTTTTACGTATAAACCACCTGAAATGGCACCAATACTCAAATTGTTGTCTACAGAAATGGCATAGAATATATTAATTACACCCCAAATTGTTCCTACAAACCCCAACATGGGTGCAATACGCGACATCAGACTCAAATAATTCAGATTGCTTTCCATAGCACTCAATTCCACATTTGCCCTGGTTTCCATGGCGCTTTCAATTTCGCGCATGTTGCTGCCTAAAAAGCGCATGCCAGTGGCTATGGTTTGTGCTTGGGCTGAAGGTGTTCTTTCGCAGTAGGCCAATGCGGCATCGGCTTTGTTTTCCTTCATGTTGTCTTTTACCACATTCATCAAATTTATATCCATTTTGGTGCGGCCGTTAATGTACAGTAGCCTTTCAATGATAAAAAAGATGGTAATTAACAAGCATAAAGCCAGTACAATCATTATAAAGCCACCTTTGGTCATGATTTCGAGTATAGGCGCGGAAGTGTGCTCTATCTGTTTTGTAGCTTGTTCTGTAGTTTTCATGGCTGAATCTGCTACTGCTGTTCCAGCTTGTAATATGATACTGAGTAATTGCATATCTGTTCTGCGAAAAAAACCCTTTTACCTTATCAAAACGCAAAAGGATATGGAATATTTTTCCCCAATTAGTCTTTATCTGTTTTTTCTAGGCCCACAACTCCACCAGAAATGACGAATTTGGTAATATGCGAGCTCTCCTGATCTATGGGTCTAACCCTTCCAGCATCAATCACTATCATTTCGCCAGAAAGGCTGTAACAAAAAGGCAAATAAACAGTTACAAAATCAGGTTTGCCAATTATGGCCATGGTTTTTTGGGTCATAAAACCAATTTTATAGACACCCTCTGCCATTTCTACAATTACAGGTTCAGTAAATTTCTTTTTATCGCCCACAAATGCCTCTGTTACATCTTTGGTAGTGCCAAAAATGAAGTTTAACCCAGGTGCTTTTTCAATGATACCTTCAAAAAAGTTAATGATTTGATTGGCCACAACACCTTTGGTTGCAAAGCCTACCAGCAAAATGGTGGCAATGATGAGCATTCCATAGAAGAAAAGTCCTTTCCAGCCTAGTCCGTCTATGTTGAGCCAAGTGCCCAAAGTGGTGAGAATCCAAAAAATAATACCAATGGTTAACCCAACTGGCAGAAGCACCAGCAGGCCGCGCAAAAAGTAGTTGAGCAAAATGTGCCAAGTACTTTTCACCCTTTGTTTTGCTTTATCATTACCCATTTGTTTGGTTTTTTTGATAATTGATGAGGTCTAATCCGATATCCGTTCTGTAGGTTTTGCCTTCGTAATCGATAAGTTCGGCCATTTTCATTGCTGAGTTTTTGGCCTGTTCAATACCATTCCCAAGGGCAGTAATGGCCAAAACCCTTCCCCCATTGGTTACTACCTCGTTTAACGGGTTCAGGGCAGTTCCTGCATGGAAAAGTGTGCAATCCGCTTCTACCATTGGAATGTGCATTTTCTTTCCTTTTTCTATAGTGCCAGGATATCCTTTTGAAACAAGGAATACAGTGGCTGCAGTGCGATTGTCCAGTTCGATAGGCAAAGTTTCGATGCCATCACTAGCAATAGCCGTTAATAGATCCACCATGTCGGTTTTTAAGCGTGGAAAAATGGCTTCTGTTTCTGGGTCACCCATTCTTACGTTAAATTCGATCACTTTGGGGTCTCCATTGTCATTCATAAGTCCAATAAACAGAAAACCCTTAAAAGGATGGCCCTCAGCAGCTAGGCCTTCAAAGGTTGGCTTGGCCACTTGGTTGGCCACTTTGTTTAAAAAAACTTCATCTGCGAAAGGTACAGGGCTTATGGCACCCATTCCTCCGGTATTGGGGCCGGTATCTCCTTCTCCAATGCGCTTATAATCCTTTGCTGAGGCAAGCATTTTCCAGTTTTTACCGTCACAAACTGCAAACACGGAAATCTCAATCCCTTTTAGGAATTCCTCTATCAGAACTTTTTCTGAGGCCGCACCGAAGGTGCGGCCCAATATCATTTCGCTAAGTGTAGCCTCAGCTTCAGCCAGTGATTCTGTTATAATTACCCCTTTTCCTGCTGCAAGACCATCGGCCTTTAGCACATAGGGTGCGGGCAGGCTGCGCAAATAGGCAAGTCCCTGTTCTAGGTTGTCTTTATTTGCAGTAAAAGCCCCTGCTGTGGGTATTCCATGGCGTTGCATAAAGGCTTTAGAAAAATCTTTACTCCCCTCTAATTGCGCAGCAAAAGCAGATGGTCCTGATACTAAAATTTTTGGGGCACCATTGTTGGCTTTTTCTTGAAAATAATCATAAATACCAGCTACCAATGGGTCTTCGGAGCCGGGTACCACCAAATCTATTTTGTTCTGGATACAGAAATCAAAAATGGCATCAAAGTCCAGCACACCCATGTTTACATTTTCACCACACTGCGCGGTACCGGCATTCCCAGGCGCAATATAAAGTTTGGTCAATTTTGGGCTTTGGGCAATTTTCATGGCAAATGCATGTTCCCTGCCACCTGAACCCAGTAAAAGAATTTTCACCCTGCAAATTTAATTCAAAGCAGGTGGCTTGTGTTGAAGGATGATTTGAACACTGTTAAAAGATGTTCACATTAAATTTGATTTGCCGCAATGGCAATCACAGCAGTCTCTGTTCTCAATATTCGTTTACCCAGGTTCAGCGGCACAAAGCCGTTTTGTTTTGCATCCAAAAGTTCGTTTTCCGAAAAATCTCCTTCTGGGCCTACCAAAAAGATGTGGTCAGAATTTGTAGGTTGTGGCAATTGGGAAAGCAAGATTGAATGCTCATTTTCAATAGCTGCTATATATTTAGTTTCAGCTTTTAATTGCAGCGCAACTTCCCATTTAATTTCTTCTATTTGAGGCAAATAATTTCCATGGCACTGTTTAAGGGCCGCAATGGCAGTTCGGATTAATTTTTCCTTGTTTATTTTAGTTCTATCTGATTTGTTTGTGCCAACAAATAATATTTTTTTTACTCCCATTTCGGTGCATTTTTCCACCATCCATTCCATCCTGTCTGTGCTTTTTATGATCCCACATATTATAGCAATACCAGCTGTTTCAGGAGATTTTGTGGAGTGTAGTATTTCTGCCGAAAATAGTTTTTTGTCTATTGCAATAATTTTACCAGAATAGCTGCAATAATTGCCATCTGTAAATGAAATTTCATCACCCAATTTGTACCTCAGGGAAATGATAGCATGCCTATATTCTGCCTCGTCAAAATGGGCAATATCGGAATGAATATTCGTTGTGTAAAAGGTAAAATGTCCAGGCATTTATCTGTTTTCTATGTTTCAAAGATACATGCTTAACTTATTAACGAAAAAACCCTGCTTAAGGATGCGTGTAACATATAGATATATAAGCATATATGGCTAATTATGCACAAATTTCTAATTATTTAATTAAAGATTTGACAAAATTAATTGCATTTTTGAAATATAATTGCTTGAAATACAAAACCTGAATCCCTATGTTTGTGACAATGTTATGACAATTTGATAATGAAAACAGAAAAGAAAGAGAAAATTTTTAAGGCCGCGTTGAACATGTTAAAGAAGACTGGTGTACATGGTTTGGCCATGGGTCAGTTGTCTAAAGACTCCGGAATTGCGGCCGGTACATTCTACCGCTATTTTAGTAGTAAGGATATGATGTTGCAAGAGACCTTCTTGTATTGTCACAAGCGTGCCGCTGCAGTTGGCATGAAAGCTATTAAAGGTGAAGAAGTCTTTAAAACTAAGTTCACAGAAATGTGCAACGCATGGTATATGCATTTCAATAAAAACATTGCTGAACTCATGTTTGTGCAAGAGTCGGAATCGGGGTTTTCCGTAACCAACAATGCCATTCGTGAAAGCCGACTTTTTTACAATGAGATATTCCAATTTTTCAATTCTGGAATTGAAAAAGGCACATTGCGCGAAATGGATACCAAACTGATGCTTCAATTGGCGCACCAAACCATTTTCTCAGTTGTAAAATACGAAACCACTTTTGAGCTTAAGTTTTCACAATCAGATTTGGATGAAACCTGGGAATTCTTATGGCATGGCCTAAAGCAGCGCGATAAGAAGTCGAAGGACTAATGCAGCGCGGCCCGCAATGGCAAATTCTGGATGATGCGGGCTTCTTCTTCTGAAAAAGCTTCAAGCCTCTCATATACTGCCTTCTCCGAAAAATAACCCAATGCCATTTTTACGAAAATATGGGCGTGTTTTGCTTCAGAAGCCCACAGCATATGAAAGAGTTTCTTTTCTTCGCTGCCCTCTTCTAGCCGTTCCCAAATCATTTTAAACCTTTCCGCACCTCGTGTTTCAAACAGACTGGCCAACAGCATTCTGTCTAGAAAACGTTCGTCGCGGCCGTTTCTGCAAAATGCCAACATCTGCTTTATATATGGGTCTTCGTCAATTACATGGTTCAATTTTTTACCGCGTTTGGCAATTAGGGCATATACATCCCTAAAATGTTCCAGCTCTTCTAATGCAGTTTCAATGAGTTCTGGAATAATGTCTGTTCTATCTGGGTATTTGGCCACAAAACTCATGGCCATGCTGCTGGCTTTTCTTTCACAATCTGCGTGGTCTTGTAAAAAAGCGTCAAAATCGGCCATCACACAGTCGAGCCACTCTGTAGATGAAGCGCACTTTAACTCAACAGATAGTTTCATTTTTGGGTTGAATACAAATCAATTTTACAAAAAATAAATCAAACCAAACTCCAGCTGCTGCCGTCTTTACCATCTTTTATTTCAAATCCAAGTTCTGAAAGTTGGTTGCGAATTTGGTCACTTAAAGCGTAGTTTTTTTCTTCTTTTGCCTGTTTTCTCATATTTAATAACATTTGCATTACCCCGTCCAGTGCATTGTTGCTGGTATTGGATTCAGGAATAATTCCCAAAATATTCGTTAAAATTTCTGAAAAAATATGTTGCAATAATTGAATACCTTCAGCATTGATTTTGCCTTTTCCATCATTCACCACATTGGTTATTCTCGCTGCTTCAAACAATTGGGCAATGGCTTGTGGGGTATTTAAATCGTCATTTAAACTGGCATAAATGCTTGTTTCTATGCTCTTTATATCAAAATCGCTGCTGTCTGATGCTACAAGATTTTTGGCCAATTCTGCGGCATTAAACAAGCGTTGCAATCCTTTTTCTGCTGCTTTTAATGCTTCATTGCTAAAATCCAAAGTGCCTCTGTAATGTGCCATTAAAATGAAAAACCTCAGGGTCATTGGACTATAGGCTTGTTCCAATAATGGGTGATTTCCAGAAAACAACTCCGTTACTTGAATACCATTGTTCAAACTTTTGGCCATTTTTTGACCATTGATGGTAATCATATTGTGGTGCATCCAGTAATTGGCAGGATTGTGGCCTGTGCATGCTGTGCTTTGGGCAATTTCACCCGTATGGTGCGGAAACAGCAAATCCATGCCACCCCCATGAATATCAAATGTATCGCCCAAATATTTGCGGCTCATTGCAGAGCATTCTATATGCCAGCCGGGATACCCTTTGCCCCATGGACTGCTCCATTGCATAATGTGCTCAGGGGTGGCTTTTTTCCACAATGCAAAATCATTGGCATTGCGTTTTTCATCTTGGCCTTCTAATTCCCTGCTTTCATTGCCTGCCCCCGCCATTAAATCATCCAGAACCCGACCACTAAGCTTTCCATATTCGTGGTTTTTACTGTAGCCAATTACATCAAAATAAACCGATCCATGCACCTCATAAGCAAATCCAGCCTTGATAATGGATTCAATCATTTCTATTTGTTCTATAATATGTCCACTGGCCAGTGGTTCTATAGATGGAGGCAACACATTCATTTGCCTGATCATCTCATTGTATGACAGGGTATAAATCTGGGCTACTTCCATGGGTTGTATTTGTTCTAGCGCTGCTTGTTTTTGAAGTTTGTCTTCCCCATCATCCGCGTCACCCACAATATGTCCAACATCGGTAATATTGCGCACGTGCCGCACTTTATAACCCAAATGCAAAAAATACCTTCTGAGCACATCAAACACCACAGGTCCGCGTACATGTCCCAGATGTGGTGGGCCATAAACAGTAGGTCCGCACACATACAAGCCCACAATTTTGTCGTGAATAGAACGGAATTCCTCCGTTTTACGGCTGTAAGTATTGTATAAATGCAGTGTGGTCATTACACGGCAAAAATAAACATGTTACATCATGAAACCATTGTGTATTTATGGAAATAAATAGAATTGGGAGTGTATTAATTTATTTCTTCTGATTTAAAATACAATTCCAACCAATTATAGATTCCTGGATACAATACCTTTTTGGCATCGGATAAGGCGATGTAATAAGTACTAAAAGTTTTGGAATTTGAATTTAACTGAGATATAAATAAAGTGGGTTTGTTGTTCATTTTTCCAAAGGAAATGGAATCAAATGCAGTTGGCAATACTGGCAGCACAGTATCAATATATTTGGCATCTTGAAACCATCCTGAGTGTATAGTATGACCGATGATGGTGTCGATTCCTTGGCTATAATCTGTATTTGGGTCGCCCACAGAGAATGGCAAATATCTAATATGTTTTTGGGTAAAATCTGAGTTAGATATGGCTTTTAAATCAGTTCCTTTTAAAAGGATTTTCTTTTTATCATACGATTGAAACAAGGCGGATTTAAGATGTTCGTATACAAATTCTCCCAATATTTCCGATGAAACTAAAGGCCCAGTGCGGTAGTGTTGTTGGTTGGTTAAATCTACCCAGTTCATCTTAAGGTCTTCCTTTTTTTCCCTATAATCAAAATTGGTTTCGTAAAATTTAAATTGGCTGTAATTGTTTAAAAAAGCAACTTCATTTTGGTTTAATATTTTAGAAATAACTTCATTATAATCTGCAAAAAATGGCACATTGTGTAACAACACATTGTTGGGAAAAATTTGTGTTTGAATCACTGCTATACTTTTAGGTACCAATGTAATGCTTCCGTTTTTGCCTGTTTGTAAGGCATAAGTAAATTGAAAATCTGGGAAAATACTGTCGGGGTTAAAAAGCACAGTATCAAAGCCAATAGGGTCTCCATTCTCGTTTGTTTTTTGCAACAATTGCGCACCACTTAGCTTTAGCTGACTTATAGTATTAATGTGCGCTAGCGAGTCGTTATAGTAAGCTTTTATAGCACCAGAAATACCGGCTTTGTATGTTTTAATCGCAATATTTTTAATTGTTTTTTCAAAATACAATTCAAATTCAGTACTGCTTTTTTGCTGGGCCCAAATGCTGCGACTGCAAAGCAAAGCGCAAATGATAAACAACAATGGGTATTTCATATTTGGCAATTATTTGGAATACATTTCTTGGTAATATTTTTGGTATTCTCCGCTGGTAACATGGGTTAACCAATCCTGATTTTGCAAGTACCAATCTATGGTTTTTTCAAAACCTTGATCAAAGTGCACACTGGGTTTCCAGCCCAGTTCATTCATGAGTTTAGAAGCATCTATGGCATACCTAAAATCATGTCCAGCACGATCCGTAACATAGGTAATCAAACTGGCACTTTCTCCAGGGTTTCTGCCCAGTTTATTGTCCATAATTTCGCAGAGTTTGTGCACCAAATCTATGTTTTTCCACTCATTATTGCCGCCAATATTATAGGTTTCTCCATTGGTGCCTTTGTGAAATATGAGATCAATGGCTTTGGCATGGTCTTCAACATACAACCAATCGCGTATGTTTTCTCCTTTGCCATAAACGGGAAGGGGTTTGTTGTTCTGAATATTGTTGATCATTAATGGAATCAATTTTTCCGGAAAATGGTGACTCCCGTAATTGTTGCTGCAATTGCTAATCACCACTGGCAACTTATAGGTTTCATGGTAGGCCCTTACAAAATGGTCGCTGCTGGCTTTGCTTGCACTATATGGGCTGTTTGGGTCGTAGGCTGTTGTTTCTGTAAATTTTCCATCATCTCCTAGGGTGCCATAAACTTCATCTGTAGATACGTGGTAAAACCTTCCATTTTCAACATCTCCATGTGCCCTAAATGCATTGAGTAAATGAACGGTTCCAATTACATTGGTCATTACAAAATCCATAGGGCTGCTAATGCTTCTATCTACATGGCTTTCTGCTGCCAAATGAATTACGCCGAATGGCTTGTACTTGTTAAAGATGGCACTTATGGTATCAGCATCCCGAATATCGGCTTTTTCAAAAATATAGTTTTTGGCATTTTCAATATCGCGCAGGTTTTCTAAATTTCCGGCATAGGTAAGCGCATCCAAATTGATGATGTTGTAATTTGGGTATTGATTTACAAACAGCCTTACAACGTGTGAGCCAATAAAACCGGCGCCACCTGTGATAATGATATTTTTCATTTATTCAGTTTTTTCAAATCGTAGATTTTCACCAGCAATGGGGTGTATGGAGCAATAATAGAACCCTTTCCTTCATCGCCATAACCATAATCAGACGTAACTAAAAAAGCTCCACTTTCTCCATCTGCCATGTATTGCGCCACTTTATCAAAAGCAACAATAGGGTAATTAAAACGCCCTATGGTCAATTTATATTTTCTTCCTTCAGCACCTGAATTAATGAGCATGGCTCCATCTAGCGTGTATACCTCTGTATGAAATTCTATATCATCGCCCACCACCAAACGGGGTTTGTCTATGGCACTGTCGATGTAATATTTGATCCAATCAACGCTGTCAAGTTTCCAGTTCTTGCTTTTGGTTTTCAGCGCAAAATCATCAATTTGTTTGTTTTCTTTTGCCAAACGGTCCATGAGCCTCTGGTTTTTGTAGCCTTCAAATTCCTGGGGATTCAAGAGTTTTTTCACATAAATCACCCACTTGGCATTCTCTCCAGGTTCTAGGGTCATTACTTTTAGGTTGTTGCTTGCCCTTTGGCGCAAAGTATCCGTAGGAACCAACATTTCTACTACAGAGCCAGGCGCAGCCATTTGAAAAATCTCATCCAATTCAGATTTGATTTCCATGGGGTATTCCATTTGTTGCTCTACACCTTCCTTGCTTTTGTTTTCAAGGGTATCCCCTTTAGGACCTAAAAGCACATATTGAAATATGATGTGGTAACCAGGTCCCTTAATTTTCTCTAGCTTTCCACCTTTTACAAACCTGTAGTAGTAGCCTTTCGGGGATTTTTCATACCCTCCAAATAAGGGGCCTAGCTGTTTTCTAAAAAGCCAGGCGATACCTGATAATAAAATTAAACCAAGTGTTATGGCTACCCATTTGTTTTTCAGATATTTCATATTGCATTCAACTCCTTTTGATATAGTTTTATTGTATCTTTAAATTTTTTCACTGTGTTTTCAAGGGTATCATCACTTTGCCCGCCAGATGCATTTTTATGTCCTCCTCCATTAAAGTATTTTTCTGCATACTCATTTACCGCAAAATTGCCCTTGCTTCTAAAACTCATTTTTACCATTTTGGTTCTGTCAATAATCAAAACAGAAAGCACTACATTTTGTATACCCAGCCCTAGATTTACCAAGCCTTCAGTATCCCCAGTAACCACATTAAAGCGCTGAAGTTCTTCGCTGTTTAAGTAAATAAGTGCAGTTCTTAAATCGGGCAATAATTCTAATTTTTCATACATGCAGTATCCAAATAATTTGCTTCTTTCTGGAGAAAATACGTCAAATATTTTGTCGCTGATATCGGTGTGCTGTATGCCACATTCTATCAGTTCAGCGGCAATTCTATGTGTGTCTGCCGTGGTATTTACATGCTTAAAATTTCCGGTATCGGTCATAATTCCTGTATACAAACAGGTAGCAATATCTTTGGTGATGGATTCAACACCAAAATAATTTTTTATAAGCTGGAATACCAATTCACAGGTGCTGGAAGCCAGGTTGTTCCAATAGGTAAAATCCTCAAAATTTTCAGGATCCAAATGGTGGTCGATGAGTATTTTTTTACCCCCACTATTTTTTACCACTTCGCCGTATTCATTGATTCGAGAAAGACGGTTAAAATCAAGGCAAAAAATAAGTTCAGCATTCTGTGTAATGCGGGTACATTCAGCTTCTTGTCCCTCAAAAACCAATACCTCTTTGTTGCCAGGTAGAAAATGCAAGAAATCAGGGTAATCTGTGGGAGAGATTACATGCACGGTTTTTACATATTTTTTAAGGAACAAATACAGGCCCAGTGAAGAACCCATGGCGTCTCCATCGGGTTTATGGTGGGTGGTAATTACGGCAGTGCGGTACATGCCCAGTCTAATTTTTTCGGCTAAAGAACCTACAGAGTTTACAAGCATTGTTGGTGCAAATTTAAGCAAGGCAGTTGTAGAAATGGGTGTATTTTGCTTTTGATTCTTTGATAAACGGAAATAAACTTACAACATTACAGCTATATAAATGTTAATTTTGCTCCACCTTTAAAAAATGGACTATATTTTACATACCCTAAGCAATGGATTGCGCATTGCACACAAAAGGGTTGCAGGCACTAGATTGGTCCATTGTGGGTATATCATTCATACAGGCAGCCGCAACGATGGGGATTTTCCTGGAATGGCACACTGCCTAGAACACATGGTGTTTAAGGGTACCCAAAAACGCAAAACCATACATGTGCTCAACCATTTGGAGGTGGTGGGCGGTGAAATGAATGCATTTACCACCAAAGAGATTACGGCCATTTATGCTGCTGTGCAGGCTACCCATTTTCAAAGGGCAGTAGATATCCTAACTGATGTTACCTTTTCATCTGTAATTCCACCCTTGGAATTGGAAAAAGAAAAGAAAGTAATCACCGAGGAAATTCATATGTATCAGGATACGCCTGAGGAAAATATATATGATGAATTTCATGAATTGGCATTTGGAAGCCACCCGCTGGCACACAATGTTTTGGGAACTGAAGAGAGCTTAAACAGAATGCAGCAGTCAGATGTACTCAATTTTACAGCAAAGCACTACCAGCCTGAAAATATGGTGTTTTCTGTGGTGGGCAATATTTCACTCAATAGGGTAATTTATGCATTGGAAAAATTCATGAAACCCATTGCTGGCAAAGGAAAACCTGCGAAAACCAAATCCCCAGAAATAGTGTATTCGCCACAGTCTTTGGTTAGGGAAACCGATTTTGTACAAGCCTATTCCATGCTGGGTATACCCACATATTCAGAAAACCACCCCAACAAATGGCGCCTATTGCTATTGAATAATTTACTTGGAGGACCGGGATTAAATTCTAGGTTAAATTTGGCCATTCGCGAGAAATACGGATTTACTTACCATGTAGAAAGCGGCTATCAGGCATATAGCGATACGGGTTTGTTTCATTGTTACCTATCTTCAGAAAAAAAGCACATTCAGCGGTCTATGGATTTGGTGCTGAAAGAAATTCATAAACTGCGCAATCAGAAATTGGGATTGTTACAAATGAGCAGGTTTAAAAACCAATTTATTGGGCAAATGGTAATGGCCGACGAAAGTAAAAGTGGCCTTATGATTCACAATGGTAAAGGTATTTTAACCGATGGTTATGCCATATCATTGAAAGAAGTAATTGGTAAAATTCAAGAAATTTCAGCCTCAGATTTATTGGAAACAGCAAATGATGTTTTTAAAGAAGCAGAGTTTAGCTACCTTACTTATTTGCCAGAGTGAATGCAAAAATTAAAAAATATGTGCAGGCAGGAGAAGGGGTGCAGCTTGATTTTAAGCAAAGTGTAAGTAGTGCAGCCAAAATTGCCAAAACAATGGTGAGTTTTGCCAACACCCGCGGTGGAATTCTGCTTATAGGGGTGCGCGACAATAAATCGATTTCGGGAATAGAATCTGAAGATGAAAAATACATGCTTGATTTGGCAGGAAGTTTTTATTGTAAACCCGAAATAGTACCCTTAATTACTGAGCATATTATTGATGGAAAAACCATATTGGAGGCAGAAATTCCGAATGGAGAAAACAAACCTTATTATGCAAAAGGTGAAGATGGAAAATGGTGGGTTTATGTGCGTGCAGAAGACAAGAGCCTACTGGCAAGTAAGACTACAGTAGATTTTTTACACCGCAAATACAG